>JAJFVE010000083.1 GCA_021371965.1 Planctomycetaceae bacterium | reverse complement strand
ACGGCGTCTTCGGCCCCGGCGGCGATGGCGGCCTTGCGCGCCTGCTCGACCTCGGCCTTGGTGTCGGCGGGGAAGCAGTTGATCGCCACGACGACCGGCACGCCGAACTTCTTGGCGATGGCGATGTTGCGGGCGAGGTTGCACGTGCCCTTTTCCAGCAGGGCCAGGTTCTCGGTGACGTACGCTTCGGGCAGGGGCTTGCCGGGGGTCACCTTGGGCCCGCCGCCGTGCATCTTCAGGGCGCGGATGGTGGCCACCAGCACCACGCAGTTGGGCACCAGGCCCGAGGCGCGGCACTTGATGTCGAAGAACTTCTCCATGCCGATGTCAGCGCCGAAGCCGCTCTCGGTCACGACGTAGTCGGCCAGCTTCAGCGCGATGCGGTCGGCGATGATCGAGTTGTTGCCCTGAGCGATATTGGCGAAGGGCCCGGCGTGAATAAACGCCGGCTGACCTTCGAGCGTCTGCATCAGGTTGGGCTTGATGGCGTCCTTCATCAGGACCATCATCGCCCCGGCGACGCCGAGGTCCTCGGCCGTGACGGGCTTGCCGTCCTTGTTCATCGCGACAATAATGCGCCCGAGGCGGGCGCGCATGTCTTTGACATCCGTCGCCAGGGCGAGGATCGCCATGATCTCGCTGGCCACGGAGATGTCGAACCCGGTCTTGCGCTGCGGGCCGTCCATCCAGTTGTCGCTCAGGCCGGTCTCGATGTACCGCAGGGCCGCGTCGTTGACGTCGACCACTCGGCGCCAGGTGATGGTCTCGGCGTCGATGTTGAGACGCTTGAGCCCAGCCTTAGCCAGTTCGGCGTCGTCGGCGTGCGCCTCGTGGCGCAGGCGGGCGTCGATCGCTGCGGCCAGCAGGTTGTTGGCGATGGACACGGCGTGAATGTCGCCGGTGAGGTGCAGGTTGAACTCTTCCATCGGGATGACCTGGCTGTATCCGCCGCCGGCGGCGCCGCCCTTGATCCCGAACGTCGGGCCCATCGACGGCTGGCGGATGCACAGGAACACATCCTTGCCGATGACGCCCAGGGCCTGCGTCAGACCCACCGAGGTGGTGGTCTTGCCCTCGCCCAGCGGGGTGGGCGTGATGGCCGTCACGTCGATGTACTTGCCCTGCTTGCGACGTTTGAGGAACTCGAGGATCTCGAGCTTGACCTTGGCTTTGACGTCGCCATAGGGTTCGAGGTACTTGGCGGGGATGCCGGCCCGCTTGGCCACTTCGGTGATCTTCATCGGGGTCGCGGCGCGTGAAATATCGATGTCGGACGGAACTTTCGCCATGGAATCCATCTCCTGTTAGGTCAGCAATAAGAGCGGTAAACTATAACCGCGCCGCCCCCGGGGGCAAGAGCAAAATGCCCGCAATGCATGGCGATTGTCAACGACTGACGCCGATAGATTAAGCCGCAGAGGTCGCTGAAGACGCTGAGGATGTTGGAAGACAAAACAACTTCGTTCCTCTGCGACCTCAGCGACCTCAGCGGCTAGTTCCCCGACGGGTGGCAAGGCGACCCCCTGAACACCGCATGTCGCCATGCCACTTGGCCCCTGAGCGGCTGCAAAATGCCCACACCCGGCTGTTCCCTGTTACCCCGCGGGCGGGTAAACTGCGTAGTGCTTTTAAGGGAAGGATTTCCATGGGCAAGATGATGAAGGCATTGGTCAAGGCCAAACAGCAGACGGGTCTGTGGCTGCAGGACGTTCCGGTTCCCAGCGTCGGCGTCAACGACGTGCTGATCCGGATTCTCAAGACGAGCATCTGCGGCACCGACGTTCACATCTGGAACTGGGACGCCTGGGCCCAGAAGACCATCCCCGTCCCGATGACCGTCGGGCACGAGTTCGTCGGCACGATCGAGTCCGTCGGCGCCAATGTCAAGGACTACCACAAGGGCGACCTGGTCAGCGGCGAAGGGCACGTGGTCTGCGGACGATGCCGCAACTGCCTGGCCGGGCGGAGGCACCTGTGCCCCAATACCAGCGGCGTCGGCGTTAATCGCGACGGCGCCTTTGCCGAATACCTCTCCCTGCCAGTGACGAACGTCTGGCCGGCCGAGGCGTCCATCCCCCTCGAGGTCACCAGTTGCTTTGACCCCCTCGGCAACGCCACGCACACTGCCCTGTCGTTCGACCTGCTGGGCGAGGACGTGCTGATCACCGGCGCCGGTCCCATCGGGATCATGGCCGTGGCCATCGCCCGCCACTGCGGCGCCCGGCACATCGTCATCACCGACGTCAACGAGTATCGCCTGGACCTGGCCAAGCGCATGGGCGCCAGCGTAGCGCTGAACATCCGCGAGGGCAAGACGCTCAAGCAGGTTCAGGCCGACCTGGGCATGCGCGAGGGCTTCGACGTCGGCATGGAAATGTCCGGCAACCCCAACGCCTTCCGCGACATGCTGGCCAACATGTGCCACGGCGGCAAGATCGCCCTGCTGGGCATTCTGCCCACCACCGAGATCGACTGGGACCTGATCGTCTTCAACAGCCTGACAATCAAAGGCATCTACGGCCGCGAGATGTACGAGACCTGGTACAAGATGACTTCGATGATCCAGACCGGCCTGGACATCACGCCGGTCATCACGCACCGCTACGCCTATACGGACTTCGAAGAAGGCTTCACCGTGATGCGCAGCGGCAAGAGCGGCAAAGTGGTCCTGACCTGGTCGGAACAATAAGACAAGAACGCCACAGAGATCACTTTGTGTTCTTCGTGATCTTTGTGGCAAAGTTTTTTCGAGGTCCAAATGTTCAAGAGCATGAAATCGCACATTGCACAGGTCCTGCAGGAGATTCAGTCCGAGGGCCTTTACAAGCACGAGCGGGTGATTGTCTCGCCACAGGGCGCCGTCATCGCCGTGGCGCCGGATGGGCGGAAGGTCCTGAACTTCTGCGCGAACAACTACCTAGGCCTGGCGGACGATCCGCGCGTGATCGAGGCCGCCCGCAAATCGCTGGAGCGATGGGGTTACGGACTTTCCAGCGTGCGGTTCATCTGCGGCACGCAGGAGCTGCACAAGCAGCTCGAGGCCGCCCTGAGCCGCTTCCTGGGTGGCGAAGACACGATCCTGTACAGTTCCTGCTTCGATGCCAACGGCGGCCTCTTCGAGACGCTGCTGGGCGAAGAAGACGCCATCATCAGCGACCAGCTCAACCACGCCAGCATCATCGACGGCATCCGACTGTGCAAAGCCCAGCGCCTGCGATACGCGCACTGCGACATGGCCGACCTCGAGGCCCGCCTGCGCGAGGCCGCCGGCGCACGCCTGCGCCTGATCGCCACCGACGGCGTGTTCTCCATGGACGGCACCGTCGCCCCGCTGGACAAGATCTGCGACCTCGCCGACAAATACGACGCGGCCGTCATGGTCGACGACTCGCACGCCACGGGCTTCTTCGGCCCGACAGGGCGCGGGGCCATCGAGTACCGCGGCGTCATCGGGCGCGTCGACATCGTCACCAGCACGCTAGGCAAAGCTCTCGGCGGCGCCAGCGGCGGGTTCACGGCTGCCCGGCGCGAGATCGTCGAACTGCTCCGCCAGCGCAGCCGCCCGTACCTGTTCTCCAACACGCTGGCCCCGGTCATCGCGGCCACCAGCCTGGCGGTGCTGGAGATTCTCAGCGCCTCGACGGCCCTGCGCGACAAGCTGGCCGCCAACACGAAACACTTCCGCGACGGTATGGCTGCACGCGGGTTCAACATCGCCGCCGGCGACCACCCCATCGTCCCGATCATGCTCGGCGAAGCCGCACTGGCGACCAAGATGGCCTCAATGATGCTCGCCGAGGGCATCTACGTCATCGGCTTCTCGTACCCGGTGGTCCCCAAGGGCCAGGCCCGCATCCGCGTGCAGATTTCCGCCGCCCACACGACCGAACAGCTCGACATGTGCATGGATGCCTTTGCCAAAGTCCGCCAAGCCTGCGCGAAGTGAAGTGGGCCCATGGCGACCCGCGTGAAACAGAAACGCGTGTCGCCATGCCACCCAATTGGAAATTCCAAATTGGAAATTGGAAATTGCTAAGCCTGCGTCAGCGTGTCGCGGATATGCTGGGCGGCGGTGCGGGGATTTTCGGCGCAGATGACGCCCGAGCAAACGGCAGCCCGTGTGGCGCCGGCGGCGCGGATTTGCGCGACGTTGGCGGCCGTGATTCCGCCGACGGGCACCACCGGCACCTGTACTTCGGCCAGAATCTGCTTGAGCAACTCGACGCCCACCGGCGGGCCGGCGTCTTTGGTCGCCGTGGCGAAGATGGGGCCCACAGCGATGTAGTCAGCGCCCTCGGTCACAGCGGCGCGGGCCTGTTCGATGGTGTGCGTGCTCTTGCCGATCAGGGCGCCCGGTCGCAGCAGGCGGCGGGCCTCGGCGACGGGCAGGTCGTGCTGTCCGACGTGCAAGCCGTCGGCGCCGACCATGGCGGCGATATCGGCGCGGTCGTTGATGATGAGCATCTTTCCCGTTTCATCGGTCAGGTCTCGCATCTCTGCCGCCAGGGCCAGGAACTGCGAGTCGGGGATGTTCTTCTCGCGCACCTGGACGACGTCGGTCTGCCCGGCGATGGCGGCACGGGCGATCTCGCGCACCGACCCGCGGCACATCGAGCTGTCGACCAGCACGTACAGGTGAATGTCGGCGAAGAATCGCCGCACGAACAACCGTCCCAGCAGGCGCTGCTCGAGCGTGTAGGCGTTGTACCGCATGCGCTCGATGTCGAGCGTCTTGGCCGGCGCCACAACCTTGCTGTATTCCTCGATGGACCGCAGCGATTCGCCCAGGCGCTTCATCGCGGCGATGGCCACGTCGTTCATGTCGGCCCGCTTGAGCTCGGTCGGGCTGGTAAGATCCGTGCCGATATCGCCGGGGGTGTCGCGGCTGGCCACCATCTCCATCAGCGGGATATCGCTCAATAGCCCCTGCAGGTCGCTGCGCATGTGCTTGGCCATGACGGTGATGGCCACGTCGTTGAGGGCGAAGCGCCCGCAGTCTTCGGCCACGCGAAGGGCCTCGCGGGCCCGGTTGAAGTTGGCGTCCAGGATTCGGTAGATCTCACGCATGTCGGCCTCGTATCACGGGCATCTTGCCCGTGCATCAAAGAGCATGGGCGAGACGCCCATGCCACACAGCAAGAGCATGGACGAGACGCCCATGCGACTCATGGGCAAGATGCCCATGCTACTAGTAACTGCTGTTGGGCACGGGATGAGCGCGGCAGATTTCTTCGACGCCTTCGCTCACCTTGGTAATGATATCTTCGCTGCCGCCGCTGGTCAGGATCTGGTCGATCCACACGGCGATTTGCTTCATGTCGCGCGGCGTCAGCCCGCGGGTCGTCACGGCCGGGGTGCCCAGGCGGATGCCCGAAGGCCGCAGCGGCGAACGCGTGTCGAAGGGGATGGCGTTCTTGTTGCACACGATCGACGCCTGCGACATCCAGATCGCCGCCATGTGTCCGTCGATGTCTTCAAGACGGCTGCGCAGGTCGATCAGCACCATGTGGTTGTCGGTGCCGCCGGTGACCAGCCGCCAGCCCAGCGACATCAGCGCATCGGCCAGCGCCTTGGCGTTGGCGATGATGGCCGAGGCGTAGTTCATGAACGTCGGGTGCGACGCCTCTTCGAACGCGACGGCCTTGGCGGCGATCACGTGCTCCAGCGGTCCGCCCTGGATACCGGGGAAGACGGCCGCGTCGAGCTTGTCGGCCCAGATGGCCTTGGACAAGATGATGCCGCCGCGCGGGCCTCGCAGGGTCTTGTGGTTGGTCGTGGTGACGAAATCGCTCACCGGCACCGGGTCCGGATGCACGCCGCCGACGACCAGCCCGGCGATGTGGGCGATGTCGCACAGCAGCGGACAGCCGAC
>JAJFVE010000081.1 GCA_021371965.1 Planctomycetaceae bacterium | reverse complement strand
CGTGGGTATCGACATCGAGCCCAAAGCGCTGCCCAGGGCTGTTGAGGAAGTCTGCAAGCTCACCGGGCATAACATCTCCTCCATGCTTCAGGACGTGCGCGCGGGGCTAAACACCGAAGTGGATCAACTGAACGGGGCTGTGGCGCGCGCGGCGGAGAAGGTAGGCATGAAGGCGCCATTGAATATGGCGCTCGCGGCACTCGTGAAGGCACAACTGTGGCGGCGGGAGCGGGGAGAGCAGGAGCGCCGGCGTCAGGTCGAAGAGCGGCGTGAGCAGCGGAGGCAGAAGCGCGACTCGAGCCAGGAGAATGCGTCATGATCATCATCGGCGAACTCATCAACGGCACGCGCAAGGCCGTTAAACAGGCCATAGCGGACAAGAACGCGTACTTCATCATGGATCTGGCGAAGAAGCAGGCGGAGGCCGGCGCGGACTTCATCGACTGCAACCCCGGCACCACCGGCGACGCCGAGATCACCGACATCGAGTGGCTCGTGAAGCTCGTGCAGAGCGTCACTGACAAGCCGATCTCCTTTGACACCCCCAACGGCGTGGCCCTGCAGCGCGCCCTGGAGGTCTACGAGGGCAGGGCGACGCCGATGATCAACTCGATCACGCTCGAAGCCGAGCGCATGGCGAACACGCTGCCGATCATTGCCGAAAGCGGCGTGAACTGCGTGGCGCTGGCTCTGGGTGACGACGGCATGCCCTGCACGGCCGGCCAGCGCGAGAGTACCGCCCGGCAGCACATCAACAAGCTACTCGAAGCGGGCGTCGCCGCCGACCACATCTACCTCGACCCGGTCATCGCGCCGCTTTCGACAGACCAGTCCGTGGGACAGCAGATAGTGCAGGCGATCCGCGTGATTCGCGAGGAGTTCCCGGAAGTGCACATCACCGCGGGGATGAGCAACATCTCATTCGGCCTGCCGGTGCGCAAGCTGCTCAACCGCGTCTTCATGGCCATCTGTATGACCGCCGGGCTCGACAGCGCGATCTGCGACCCGCTGAACCAGGACCTCATGGCAGAGATCACTGCCGCCGAGGCGCTCTTGGGCCGCGACGAATGGTGCATGAACTACATCACGGCAAGCAGGGCGGGGAAGCTCGGGGAGTAGCGTCTCTTTCGCGTGGCAGGCATGCTCCGCATGCCGGAACTCGCCTCTCTTCTCTCGCGTAGGCCGGTTCGTCCCGAACCGGCATCTACTGTAACCGCTCCTCCATCCGCCCCAAAAGCCTCTCGGCCTCCTGGCGCTCGGCTTCGGAGCCACCGTCGCGAACCGTCTGGAGCGCTGAGCGCAGGAGCCGGGTCAAACGCTCGATGACCTCACTGCGGCGCGCCCAGGGCTCGAGGCCGAGCAACTCCTCTATCCCCCACGAGGCCAACTGCAGAGCCTCGCCGTAGTCCTTCTCAGTCACCATTACCCTCGCCTGCGCGACGTGTGAAGTCGCGCAGGCGAGGCCATCGCCATAGCGCGCCGCCAGAAACACCCCCCGCGCGCTCTTTACGTCATCCACTTCCATTGCCGCGAGCGAGGCGATACCCGCCGCCAGCGCCCCTGCCTGCCCCGTGTGCAGCGCCTCGACCATCTCATCCACGGCATCTTCCCAGCGCCCGCTCAAGAGCAGCACGCGTCCTGCCTGCTCGTGCGCCCGCCCGCTCTTGGGCTGGGCCTCCACTGCCCGCTTGGCCTGCACGAACGCGTCCACCAGATCCCCCCGCCGCAGGCTCACCTCGGACCGGACCAACGCCACTTCGGCGTAGTAGCTCTCATCCTTGGTACGCGCCACCTGGTCCACCGCCCATGCGGCGGTGTCCGTATCATCATCATTCAGGCTCGCGTTGGCGA
>JAJFVE010000040.1 GCA_021371965.1 Planctomycetaceae bacterium | reverse complement strand
CCGGTGCGTAGGCTTATCGCCACCGGCTTGGGGACGGGGTTGCTGCCCCTGGCGCCGGGGACATGGGCCTCGGCGGCCGCGTGCGTCGTGTTCCTGGCCGTTGCCTGGGGCTGCGGCGGGCGGGGTGTGTGCGTCAACGGCTGGCTGATCGCCCTGGCTGCCCTGGCGTGCGTGGGGTGCGTGGCGACAGGGGGATACTGCGAAACATGTTTCGGCAGCAAGGACCCTCGCCAGTGCACGGTCGACGAGTGGGCCGGCCAGTGGGTCTCGCTGCTGTTTGTGCCGCTGGGGACGGGGCCGGCGGGCTGGCTGATCGCCGCGGGCGTGGCATTTGTGGCCTTCCGCGTGTTCGATGTAATCAAGCCCCCGCCGGCGCGCCAGCTCGAGCGCCTGCCGCGGGGATGGGGGGTGCTGCTGGACGACATCGCCGCCGGCGTCTACGCCAACCTTGCGGCCCAAGGGGTTCTTCGGTGGTTGCTGCCCCTGTGAGCGCCAGGCGGAATTGCGATCCTTCCCTCGGTTAACTGAACCATCCCTGATCGCCGATGGAAGTAATTGTGCCGATGCGGCACGATGGAGACGCTATGCTCAATGCGCGCCTGATCCGATGGCTGGTGATAGGGGCCCTGGCGGCGGCTACGGCCGTGTGCCTATGGGTGGGCATTCGCACCCCCCGAACGGCCCAGCCGCGGATCACCGTGGCGCAGGCGACGGTGCTGGGCCTGGTAGAGGGCCTGACGGAATACGTGCCGGTCTCATCGACGGGGCACCTGATCCTTGCCGGCCATTACATGGGGCTCAACCAGATCGGCGAGCATGGACTGCTGGGACCGAAGATTCGCTCGACGGCAGCAGTGTCGGCTTTTGAAGTCGTGATCCAGTTGGGCGCGATCATCGCAGTAGCCGGTCTGTACCGTCGCCGGGTGGGTGAGATGGTCCTGGGCGCGGTGGGCAGGAATCCGCGGGGGCGGCGGCTGTTGATCAATCTCCTCATCGCTGTCGCTCCAGCTATCGTTATCGGCGGGCTGTTTGCCAAGCCCATCCAGGAGCACCTGTTTAACCCCGTGATGGTGGCCATTGCCCTGGTGGCCGGGGGAGCGGCGATGATCGCTGCCGAATGGTGGCACCGCAGAAAGATGTCGGGAAAACGCGAGCCCGACATCCTTCACATCACTTACTGGCAGGCGTTGGTCATCGGCCTGGCCCAGTGCCTGGCGATGTGGCCGGGCACGTCCCGCAGCATGATCACGATCGTAGCGGCCTTGATGGTCGGCATGAACATGGTCGCGGCCGCCGAATTCAGCTTTCTGCTGGCGCTGCCCACGCTGGGGGCCGCGACGGTCTACGAACTGGCGAAGAACTGGTCGGGGCTCTTCAGTTCCTGCGAGCCGGCGGCCCTGGCCGTCGGACTGGTCGTCAGCGCCGTCTCGGCGGCCGTGGCGGTCACCGCACTGGTGCAGTGGTTGACAAAGCACGGCCTCTGGCCCTTCGGCATCTACCGGATTATCCTAGGGGCTGCGGTGTACGCCTATTTCATGATCCGCTTTTGAGCAGCATCGCCTGAGAGATATTTACGCCGGCATCCCACGGCGCAAACCCGCTGCATATAATTGCTTGTCGTCTTGTCTCGGAGATCTCAGTGACATGTAGTTTGGCATCGGCGGAGGGGGGCGGCGGCTTCATGTGGCCGCTGGCGGTCTATTGCGGCGCCGTGCTTTTGCTGGTGGGGGGAATGCTGGGCCTGTCATTCTTCCTCGGCCAGCGCCATCGCCAGCGGGCGACCGACCAGCAGTACGAGTCGGGCATGGTCCCTACCGGCGGCTCGCGGCTGAGGTTCGCCGCCGACTTCTACCTGGTGGCCATCTTCTTTGTCGTCTTCGACCTGGAGATCGTGCTGTTCGTCTCTTGGGCCATCGCCATTCGACAGGTGGGCTGGGGCGGGTTCGTCCAGGTCCTGGTGATTTCCGCAGCGCTGATTGCGGCGTGGATCTACCTGTGGCGCGTCGGAGCGCTGGACTGGGGCAGCTCGGCCCGCTCCGCCCGGCGCGACAGGAAAGCCGGAGGGCCCTCATGAGCACCCATCCGCAATTGGGCGGCCGCGGCGACAGTGCAGATCATCACCCGGCGAGGCCTGCGCGTGAAGCATCGCAGCTGGACAACGGCTGCCATGGCACCCAGCCTGGACTCACCAGCGGAGGCATCCTGGTGGCCAGCCTGCAGAAGATGCTCGCCTGGGGGCGCAAGAACTCGCTCTGGCCGTTCAACTTCGGGCTCTCGTGCTGCTATGTCGAAATGGCCACGAGCCTGACCAGCCGCTACGATATCGCGCGGTTCGGCGCCGAAGTCATCCGCGGAACGCCGCGCGAGGCCGACGTCATGGTCGTCGCCGGCACCGTCTTTGTGAAGATGGCCCCGGTGATCGTGCGGCTTTACCAGCAGATGATGGAACCGCGGTGGGTGATCTCGATGGGCTCATGCGCCAACTCCGGCGGCATGTACGACATCTACAGCGTTGTCCAGGGCGTCGACAGCTTTCTGCCCGTGGACGTGTACATCCAGGGCTGCCCGCCCAGCCCCGAGGCGTTCATGAACGGCCTGCTCCTGCTGCGAGAAGCCGTCGGCGGCGAGAAACGCCCGCTGAGTTGGATCGCCGGTCCGCAGGGCGTGACACGGGCCAACATGCCCTGTCAGCGCGACCTCAAACGGGCGGCCCGCTTGAAGATGGGAATGCTCCCGACGCCGGAGGAGCTATGAACCTGCCGACTCCGCCCGCACACGCCGCGCCCGACCCGATGCAGCAGGGCCTTCAGGATTGCTGTGCCCAGGGCCCGGTCTCGGTGCAGCCCGCCGCTGACGGCGTGCCCACCTACTGGGGACCGGTCGAGGCGGTTCCAGAACTGCTGGCGCACCTCAAGAGCGACCTCGGCGGTGGGTTCGAGATGCTCTACGACCTGACGGCAATCGACGAGCGACAGCGCCAGCACCGGCCGGGCGAACCGCCGTCGGACTACACGCTGGTCTACCATCTGCGCTCCCTGAAGAACAATCGCCAGGTGCGTCTCAAGGCCGCCATCGAGGGCGACGCGCCGGCAGCGCCTACCGTGACGGACCTATGGCCCAACGCCGACTGGTACGAGCGCGAAGTCTTCGACATGTTCGGCGTGCACTTCCAGGGGCACCCGCGCCTGCGACGGCTGCTCATGCCCCCCTGGTGGCAGGGGCATCCGCTACGCAAGGACCACGTCGCGCGGGCGACGGAGATGGGGCCCTTCAAGATGGACGACGCCGAGGCCGCGCGGCTCGATGAGACGATGCGGTTCCGCCCCGAGGAGTGGGGCCTGGCGGGGACCGAGAGCGGCGAGTTCGAGTACATGTACCTCAACATCGGTCCGCACCACCCCAGCACGCACGGGGTGCTGCGCGTGGTGGTGAAGTTGGCTGGGCAGGAGATCGTCGACGCCGTCTGCGACATCGGCTTTCATCATCGCGGGGCCGAGAAGATGGGCGAGCGGCAGAGCTGGCACACGTACATCCCCTACACCGACCGCGTCGATTACCTCGGCGGCGTGATGAACAATTTCCCCTACGTGATGGCGGTGGAGATGCTGGCCGGCATCGACGTGCCGGACCGTGCCAAGGTCATCCGCATCATGCTGGCCGAGCTGTACCGCCTCAGCAGCCACCTGGTCTTCTACGGCACGATGGTGCAGGACGTGGGCATGATGTCGCCGGTGTTCTACATGTTCACCGACCGCGAGCACGTCCTCGACGTCGCCGAGGCGATCACCGGCGCGCGGATGCACCCGGGCTGGTTCCGCATTGGCGGGGTGGCGCAGGACCTGCCGCAGGGGTGGCAGCAGCTCGTGCGGGACTTGCTGGACTATCTGCCAGGCCGCCTGGATGAGTACGACGCGATGGTTCTCAAGAACCGCATTTTCAAAGCCCGTACGCGCGGGATCGCCCGCCTCTCGACGGACCAGGCCTTGGCCTGGGGCGCCACCGGGCCGATGCTGCGTTCGACGGGCATGGCCTGGGACCTGCGCAAGGCCGCGCCCTATAGCGGGTACGACCAGTTCGACTTCGACATCCCCGCCGGCCGCGACGGCGACTGCTACGACCGCGCGATCGTGCATGTCGAGGAGATGCGCCAGAGCCTGCGGATTATCCGCCAATGCCTCGACCGCATGCCCCCCGGCGACTACAAGGCCCGCCACCCGCTGACCACCCCGCCCATCAAGGACCGCACCATGCACGACATCGAGACCCTCATCACGCACTTCCTGGGCGTTAGCTGGGGGCCGGTCATCCCGCCGGGCGAGGCGTGCGCGGCCGTCGAGGGCACCAAGGGGCTCAACAGCTATTACCTTATCAGCGACGGCAAGACCTGGTCGTACCGCACGCGGATCCGCGCGCCCTCGTTCGCGCACATCCAGATGGTGCCCATGATGGCGCGGGGCGGCATGATCCCGGACCTGGTGGCCTTGCTAGGGAGCATCGATTTCGTGGTCGCTGACATCGACCGCTGAGGAACGCCATGCTGCGCGAAGATGAAATCAAGGAAATCCAGGCCTGCCTGTCGCACTACGACCGGCGCCGCGCGGCACTGCCCGAGGCGCTGATGATCGTCCAGCGCAGCCGCAGGTGGGTCTCCACCGAGGCCGTCTACGACATCGCGGCGGTCATCAACGTGACGGCCGAAGAGGTTGACCGCGTCGCCACGTTCTACAGCCTGATCTATCGCCGGCCGGTGGGGAGGCATGTGATCCTGATCTGTGATTCGGTGAGCTGCTGGATCATGGGCTATCAGCCGCTGCGCGAGCACTTGAAGGGCCGGCTGGGGATCGACCTGGGCCAGACCACCACCGACGACCGCTTCACACTGCTGCCGACGGCGTGCCTGGGCGACTGCGACCACGCGCCGGTGATGATGATCGACGATGACCTGCACCGCGACCTGACGGCCGACAAGGTCGACGAGATCCTGGAGCGCTATGCCTGACCACAACGCCAAACCGCTGACCGGCGCCATTCGCCCGGACCGCCGGGCGCTGACGCTCGACGAGTACGAGGCGGCCGGGGGATACCGCGGCCTGCGTGCGGCGCTGAAGCTTGCGCCGCAGGAGGTGCAGCACCAGGTGGAGAAGTCGAACCTGCGCGGGCGGGGCGGCGCGGGGTTCTTTACCGGTAAGAAGTGGAGTTTCGTGCCGATGGGCCAGCCGTCCCTGGGGCCCAAGTATGTCGTCTGCAACGCCGACGAGATGGAACCAGGCACGATGAAGGACCGCTGGCTGCTCGAGGGCAATCCGCTCCAGACGATCGAGGGCGTGAGCATCGCCGCGTACGCCATCGAAGCCAGAACCGCCTACATTTTCCTGCGATGGGCGTACCGGAAGGCCGAGGCGGGCCTGCGCCGGGCGCTGGCCGAGGCGTACGCGCGGGGGTATCTCGGGCGCAACATCTTCGGCTCGGGCTTTGACCTCGACGTGCACCTGCACGTCAGCGCGGGGCGGTACATGTGTGGCGAGGAAGAGGGTATGCTCAACGCCCTCGAGGGCCACCGCGCGGTCCCGCGGTCCAAGCCGCCTTACGCCGCTACCAGCGGGCTCTGGGGCAAGCCCACGGCCATCAACAATGTCGAGACCCTCAGTTGCGTCCCGCATATCCTGGCCAACGGTCCGCAGTGGTTTCTGGACCTCTCGCACACCAGCGAGGGCGGCACGAAGATCTATGGCGCCTCCGGGCGCGTCGCCTGCCCGGGCCTGTGGGAACTGCCCATGGGCACCACGATGGGCGAGATCCTCAACGAGCACGCCGGCGGCATGGCCGGCGGCTTCGCCTTCCGCGGGCTGCTGCCCGGCGGAGGTTCGACGGCGTTCCTGACCGACAAGCATTTCAACGTGCGGATGGACTTCGCCTCGGTCACTACGGCCGGGAGCAACCTTGGCACCGGCACGATGATCGTGCTGGACGACAAGACCTGCCCGGTGAGCATGCTGATCAGCCTGGAGCAGTTCTTCGCCCGCGAGTCGTGCGGGTGGTGCACGCCGTGTCGCGAGGGGCTGCCCTGGGTGCTGCAGGCGCTGCGAGCCATCGAGGACGGGCGCGGCGACGAGGAGGACCTGCGGGTGCTGGAGAGCCACACGCGCCTGCTCAAGCCCGGCAATACGTTTTGTGCCTTGGCGCCGGGGGCGATGATGCCTCTGGAAAGCGCCCTGCGATACTTCCGATCCGACATTGAAAAGCACCTGACCGACCGGCGCTGTCCGTGGAGCTAGGCCATGCCCCGCATTTATATCGAGAACAAGGCCTTCGACCTGGACCACCTCCAGAAGAACCTGCTGGACACGTGCCTGTCGCTGGGGTTCGACGTGCCGTATTTCTGCTGGCACCCGGCGTTTCATTCCGTGGGCGCCTGCCGCCAGTGCGCGGTGAAGGTGTTCCGCAAAGACGACGACAAAGGCAAGATCGTCATGGCCTGCATGACCGCCCCCAGCGAGGGGATGCGCGTCTCGATCAGCGACGCCGAGGCCGTCGAGTTCCGCCGCAGCGTCATCGAGTGGCTGATGCTCAACCATCCCCACGACTGCCCGGTCTGCGACGAGGGCGGCGAGTGCCATCTGCAGGACATGACCGTGATGACCGGTCACGTCTACCGCCGCACGCGGAAGAAGAAGCGCACCTTCCGCAACCAGGACCTCGGGCCCTTCCTGACGCACGAGATGAACCGCTGCATCGAGTGCTACCGCTGCGTGCGGTTCTACCGCAATTACGCTGGCGGGCGTGATTTCTCCGTCATGGCCTGGCACGACGACGTGTACTTCGGCCGCAGCCAGGACGGGCCGCTGCAGAGCGTCTTTGCCGGCAACCTGGCAGAGGTCTGCCCCACGGGCGTGTTCACTGACAAGACGCTGGCGCAGCACTACACGCGCAAGTGGGACCTGCAGACGGCCCCGTCGATCTGCGTGCACTGTGCGGTGGGGTGCAACACGATCCCCGGCGAGCGCTACGGCACGCTGCGGCGCATCCGGGCGCGATACAACGGCGAGGTGAACGGATATTTCCTCTGCGACCGCGGGCGATTCGGCTACGAGTTCGTCAACTCCCCGCGCCGCATCCGCCGTGCGATGGTCCGCCACAACGGGCAGTTGCAGGAAACGACGCCGCAGGAAGCCCTGGCGGCCGCCGCCGAGATCCTGCGCGGCGGCAAGGTTTTGGGCGTCGGCTCACCGCGGGCGTCGCTGGAGACCAACTTCGCCCTGCGGCGGCTGGTGGGGGCCGACAAGTTCCTCCACGGCATGACACGCGAGCACTACCGCCTGGCCGGGCTGATCCAGGAGATCCTGCGAGAAGGCTCCTGCCCGGCCGCCTCGCTGCGTGCCGCCGACTCGGCCGATGCGGTCCTGGTCCTGGGCGAGGACGTCTACAACACCGCGCCGATGCTGGCGCTGGCGCTGCGCCAGGCGGTGCTGGAGAAGCCCATTGCCGACGCCCGCAAGCGGCACAACCTGCCGACCTGGGAAGACGTTGCCATCCGCGAGGCCATCCAGCTCGAGCGCGGGCCGTTCTTCATCATCTCCCCGGACTGGACGGAACTGGACGACATCGCCACGGCCACCTGCCGCGCCGCACCGCAGGACGTCGCGCGGCTGGGATTTGCCATCGCCCACCGCCTCGACCCCGAGGCGCCGGACGTGCCCGACCTGCCGCCCGAGCAGATCGCCCTGGCCGACCGAATCGCCAAGGCGCTGCTGGAAGGGCAGCGCCCGCTGGTGGTCTCGGGCATCGCCTGCGGCAGCGACTCGGTGCTGCGCGCCGCCGCCAATGTCGCCTGGGCTCTGCGAAAGACGCGTCCCGAGACGCGCCTGTCCTTCACGCTGCCGGCCTGCAACAGCATGGGCCTGGCCATGATCCCCGCCGATCCCATCGAGGCCGCCCAGGCCGCCCTGCGCGAGGGCAAGGCCGACACCCTCCTGGTGGTTGAGAGCAATCTGTACGGCCACGCCTCCAACGAAGTGATCGATGACCTGTTCAAGCGAGCCAAACACGTCATCGCCATCGACTGCGTCACGCACGCCACGACCGAACGGGCCGACGTGGTCCTGCCGGCGGCGACCTTCGCCGAGGCCGACGGCACGCACGTCAACGACGAGACCCGCGCCCAGCGATTCTTCCAGGTCTTCGCCCCCGGCGAGGATGTGCGCGAGAACTGGCGGTGGCTGGGCGAACTGGCCCATGCCGCCGCCCGGGCGGATGCCCCCCTGTGGGCGCACTGGCAGGACGTGCTGGCGGATATGGCCGCCGAGGTGCCGGCCCTGGCGGCGGCCGCGCAGATGCCGCCCAATCCTTCGCTGCGGTTCGACGGGCAGAAGGTCGCCCGCCAGTCGCATCGCTTCAGCGGACGCACGGCCATCCATGCCGGCCGCAACGTCGCCGAGCCCCCGCCGCCGCAAGACCCCGACACGCCGTTGGCGTTTTCGATGGAGGGCGTGCAGACCCCGCCGGCGCCGGAGCTGATCAGCCGCGCATGGGCGCCGGGGTGGAATTCCGCCCAGGCCTGGAACAAGTTCCAGATCGAGGTTGCCGGCCCGCTCATCGGCGGCGACCCCGGCCGCGTGTTGATCAGCCCGCGCGCCGAGGGCCCTCGATCGTACTACACGGAAATCCCCGGCGCATTCCAGCGGCGGGCGGGGCAGTGGCTGATCTTCCCGACGTACCTGGCGCTGGGCTCGGACGAGCTGAGCAATCTCGCGCCGGGCATCGCGCAGCTTGTGCCCCAGCCGTACCTGGCAATCAATCCCGACGACGCGGCGGAGTTGAATATCCCCGAGGGCGGGCGCGTTGTCCTGCGGGTGCAGGGGGCGGCCATCGACCTCCAGGCGCACCTGCGCCCTGCGCTGCCGGCGGGCATCGCCGCGCTGCCCAAGGGCCTGGCGGTGCTGCCGGGCCTGTCGCTGCCGGACTGGGGGGTCATCCAGTCCGCCGTCCAGGAGGGCGTCTTATGAACGATACCCTCTGGTCGTTGCTGAAGATCGTGATCGTGCTGGGCGGCGTCATGTTCATCGCCCCCGGGCTGATCATGGTCGAGCGCTGGCTGCTGGCGCTGTGGCAGGACCGCTGGGGGCCCAATCGCGTCGGGCCCGTGGGCCTGCTGCAACTGCCGGCCGACATGGTCAAGCTGTTCTTCAAGGAGGACTGGACCCCGCCATTCGCTGACCGGGCAGTGTTCACGGCCGCCCCGGCCATCGTGCTGATGGCCGCGCTGCTGTCGTTTGCGGTGGTGCCGGTGGCGCCGGGCCTGCACGTGGTGGACATGAACATCGCCTTGCTGTTCTTCCTGGCGATGTCGTCGATGGCCGTGTACTCGATCGCCCTGGGTGGGTGGGCCTCCAACAGCAAGTACCCGCTGCTGGGCTCGCTGCGGGCGGTGGGGCAAATGGTCAGCTACGAAGTCTTCATGGGCCTCTCGCTCATGGGCGTGGTGGTGCAGGCCGGGTCGTTCAGCCTCGTCGACATCGTCGAGGCTCAGAAGGGCCTGTGGTTCTGCATCCCGCAGTTCGTGGGCCTGGTGGTGTTCCTGATCGCCGGCCTGGCCGAAACGCGGCGCCTGCCCTTCGACCTGCCCGAGGGCGAGAACGAGCTGGTCGCCGGCTTCCACAGCGAGTACTCGGGCATGAAGTTCGCCGTGTTCTTCGTTGGCGAGTACGTCGGCATCACGCTGATCTCGGCGCTGGTGGTGACGCTGTTCTTCGGCGGCTGGATGGGCCCCGGCCTGCCGCCGGTGCTGTGGTTCCTGGGCAAGATGATGGTCCTTATCGTGCTGTTCATCCTGGTGCGCGGCTCGCTGCCGCGCCTGCGATATGACCAGCTCATGGGCCTGGGCTGGAAGGTCATGTTCCCGCTGTCGCTGGCCAATCTACTGATCACCGGCGCCATCGTGCTGGCCAGGGGAGGCTGACCATGCTGAGCATCCTTCGCAGCTTGCTGCTGGTCTTCAAGCACGCCTTCCATCGCCGCGCGACGGTGTCGTACCCCGACCGCATCCGCAAGTACCCCGCGCGCTGGCGCGGACGCATCATCCTCTCGCGAGACCCTGACGGCTGCGAGCGGTGCGTCGCGTGTTACCTCTGCGCGGCGGCTTGCCCGGTCGGCTGCATCGCCCTGCAGGCAACGCAGGACGAGCATGGGCGGCGGTACCCGGAGTTCTTCCGGATCAACTTCTCGCGGTGCATCTTCTGCGGCCTGTGCGAGGAGGCCTGCCCAACATACGCCATCCAGCTCACGCCGGATGCGGAGATGAGCGAGTATGACCGTCAGAACATGGTCTACGAGAAGGAAAACCTGCTGATTGATGGACAGGGAAAATACCACGGATACAATTTTTATCGAGTCGCCGGCGTGGCGATCGAAGGCAAGGACAAAGGCCAGTCCGAGAACGAGCGGCCCCCGGTGGACGTCAACGGGCTGATGCCTTGAGAAGCAGTGGTGAGTTGTGTGTGGTGAGTTGTGAGTGGGACATGGAATCTCACGACTCACGACACACAACTCAGAACTAACAATGGATATGCTCTTCTACATCTCGGGCGTAGTGGCTGTCGCGGCGACCGTCATGGTCATCACGCGATCCAACGCCGTGCATGCGCTGCTGTACTTGATCGTCTCGCTGCTGGCGGTGGCGATGGTGTTCTATTCGCTGGGCTCGCCATTTGTGGCCGCGCTGGAGGTCATCATCTACGCCGGGGCCATCATGGTCCTGTTCATCTTCGCCATCATGATGCTTGACCTGCGCCAGACCGAGCCGGCGCAGCGAACCCACCTGCTGCGGCCTCGAGCCTGGATCGGGCCGGTCCTGCTGGCGCTTGTGCTGCTGGGGGAACTGGCCTGGGTTTATGCCGCCAGCGGCCTGGGTCGCGACGCCTCGGGGATCAGTTCGCCCCAGCAGGTCGGCGGCTCGCTGTTTGGACCGTACGCCCTGGCGGCCGAGCTGATGAGCCTGCTGCTGCTGGCGGCGCTGGTGGGGGCGTACCATCTGGCGCGTCCGGACTGGCCCAGCCAAGAGTCCGGCAGGCCGGGAGGCACGCCATGATCGCCGCCATCCCGATGGAACACGCGCTGCTGCTTTCAGCGACGCTGATGGCCCTGGGGCTCGTCGGCGTGCTGGTGCGGCGGAATATCCTCTTCGTGCTGCTGTCGATCGAGATCATGCTCAACGCCGCCGGCGTGGCGTTTGTGGCCGCCGGGTCCGGATGGAACCAGACCGACGGCGAGGTGATGTTCATCTTCATCCTGGCGATGGCGGCTTCCGAAGTGGCCGTTGGGTTGGCGTTGTTGTTCCAGTTCCGCAAGCTGTTCGGCACGCTCGATACACGCGCCGCGGCGACGATGAAAGGTTGACGATGCTCGATCTCCTGTGGCTGGTCGTGGCGTTGCCCCTGGCGGGCTTTGCAGGCTTGGCGCTGCTGGGTCCGCTGCTGAGCCGCCGCGCCGTATCCGCCGTCGGCGTAGGCAGCGTCGGCGCGGCCATGGTCGTTGCGCTGGCGGCGGCCTGGACGTTCATCGAGCGCCATCCAGGACATGGGGCCTGGGTGCAGCCGCTATGGCAGTGGATGCACGTGGGCAGTCTCGACGTGTCGCTCTCGCTGTGCCTGGACGAACTCTCGCTGGTAATGATGCTGGTGATCACGGTGGTGGGCTTTTTCATCCACGTCTACTCGATCGGCTATATGGCCGGCGACGAGGACTACAGCCGCTTCCTGGCGTACATGAACCTGTTTGTTGCCCTGATGCTGCTGCTGGCGCTGGCCGACAACCTCGTGGCGCTGTACCTGGGCTGGGAGGGCGTGGGGCTGTGCAGCTATCTGCTGATCGGGTTCTGGTATCGCGACGCCGCCAACGGCCGCGCGGCCCGCAAGGCGTTCATCGTCACGCGCGTGGGCGACGCGGGACTGATCGTCGGCTTGCTGCTGATCTTCGCCTATCTGGGCACGCTGAATATCCAGGACGTGCTCGTCCGCGCGCCGGCCCAGTGGGCGGCCGGAGGCGCCCTGGCCACAACGGCTGCGGCGCTGCTGCTGGCCGGGGCGGTTGGCAAGAGCGCCCAACTGCCGCTGCAGGTGTGGCTGCCCGATGCAATGGCCGGCCCCACGCCGGTCAGCGCCCTGATCCATGCGGCCACGATGGTCACCGCAGGCGTGTACCTCATCGCCCGCATGAACGGCCTGTTCGTGCTGGCCCCGGCGGTGATGACGCTGGTGAGCGTCATCGGCGCCGCCACGCTGGTGATCGCGGGGTTCAGCGCCGCCACCCAGCGCGACATCAAGCGCGTCATCGCGTACTCGACGATCAGCCAGATCGGGTACATGTTTCTGGCACTGGGAGTGGGGGCGTGGGCGGCGGGAATCTTCCACGTAGTCACGCACGCGTTCTTCAAGTCGCTGCTGTTCCTGGGCGCCGGCGTGCTCATCCACGCCGTGGGCGGCGAGCAGGACCTGTTCGAGATGGGCGGCCTGCGGCGGGCATTGCCGACGACGTTCTGGGCGTTCCTCATAGCCGCCGGAGCTCTGGCGGGGCTGCCGCCTACCGGCGGTTTCACCAGCAAAGAAGCCATCGTCTATTTCGCCAGTTTCTCGCCGCAGTCGCACTGGCTGCTGCTGGCCGCAGCGCTGCTGGGGGTTTTCCTGACGGGCCTGTACACGTTCCGCATGGTCTTCCTGGCGTTCATGGGGCCTCCGCGACACGAACACCCGCACAGGGCGCCGGCGTCGATGGTCTGGCCGCTGGCCGTGTTGGCATTGGGCTGCCTGGCCACGGCGGCGCTGGACTGGCCTGCCGATCTGGGCGGCAGGGCCGTCTTCTCTGACTTCCTCGATCGCGTGCTGCCGCCGGCGGCGTCGCTGCCGGTAGGGCAGTGGACGGTGCCGGCCCTGCAGATAGCGGGCGTTGCACTGTCGCTGGCGGGCATTGCTGTCGCGTGGGTTATCACGCGCCCGGCGCGAGTGGCCGGCGGATCTGCGGCAGGGCTGCGGCGGTTCTGGCTGGCCGGGTGGGGGTTCGACTGGCTCTACCAGAAGGCGGTCGTTCGACCGCTGCTGTGGGTGGTGTGGATGGACCGCCATGATCCCGTGGATCGTGTCTATACCGGCTTGGCACGTTCCGCGGCGGCGGGGCACCGGGCGATGGCCCGCGCGCAGTCGGGGCAGATCGCCTGGTATGCACTGGCCATCGCCGCCGGGGCGGTGATCGTGATGACGATCATGGTGGTGCTGTCATGATGCTGTTGTGCTTGATCATCGTGCCTCTGGCGGGCGGCTTGGCCGCGTTAGCGGCCGCACGTTGGAGCGATCGCGCTGCCCGGGCGACTGCCCTGGCCGCCACGGTTGCGCAGCTCGCCCTGGCG
>JAJFVE010000193.1 GCA_021371965.1 Planctomycetaceae bacterium | reverse complement strand
CGTTGTGGCCGTGTCGTTCGCGGCTGTCGGCGCATCGTTGACCGGCGTGACCGTGATGGCAACTGCGCCCGTGGCCGTGCCGCCCTTGCCATCGCTGACGGTGTAGTTGAAGCTGTCGGAACCGCTGTAATTGAGCGCCGGCGTGTATGTAAACATGCCGTTGCTGTTCTTGACCAGTGTTCCATGAGCGGCCTGCGTGTTGGCCGTGACGGTGAGGGCGTCGCCGTCGGGGTCGGTGTCGTTGGCCAGCACGTTGATGGTCACCGGCGTGTCTTCGGCGGTCGTGACCGTGTCGTCCGCGGCTGTCGGCGCATCGTTGACCGGCGTGACCGTGATGGCAACTGCGCCCGTGGCCGTGCCGCCCTTGCCATCGCTGACGGTGTAGTTGAAGCTGTCGGAACCGCTGTAATTGAGCGCCGGTGTGTAGGTGAATGTGCCGTTGCTGTTCTTGACCAGTGTCCCGTGAGCAGCCTGCGTATTGGCCGTGACGGTGAGGGCGTCGCCGTCGAGGTCGGTGTCGTTGGCCAGCACGTTGATGGTCACCGGCGTATCTTCAGCAGTCGTGACCGTGTCGTTGACAGCGGTCGGCGCGTTATTGGGCGCTGCGGCGACCGTCAGGTTCACCACGGCCGAGGCCGTGCCGCCGTTGCCGTCGCTGATGGTGTAGCCGAAGCTGTCGGCGCCGACGTAGCCGGCCGCCGACGTGTACGTGAACGTTCCATTGCTGTTTTTGACCACCGTGCCGTGAGCGGCCGCGGTGTTGGCCGTGACTGTCAGCAGATCGCCGTCGGGGTCGCTGTCGTTGGACAGGACGTTGACGGTAACCGGCACGCCGCAGGTAGCGCTGACAACGTCATCGACGGCCACCGGATCGGCGTTGGTGGCTCCGCCCGCGCGGGAGCTTTCGGCCGGGCCCGTGCCGGTGGGCGTGTAGGTGGCGTCGCGCGTCAGGACGATCTTGTCGACTGCCGTGCCATCTTCACGCATCCAGATATTGAACGTGTGCACACCGGCCGTGGTGACGTTGATCGCCACGCGGTAGCCGCCGCCGGCGTCTTTGACGCTGTTGTTCCAATCCCACGTCGAGGTGGTGTCCATCATGCCCCACTTGCCCAGCGTAACGGCCTGGCCGTCGAGGCCGACGTTGATCGAGTCGTCGGAGCCAGTGGCGCCGATGGTGCGGACCCACACGTAGTATGTGCCGGGCGCGTCGAACTGGATCTGATAGTCCAAACGCGAGCCGCTCAGGCTGTCGCCCAGGCTCACCTTGGCGTTGGGCAGGGCCTGCAGGGCGCCGGCGCCGCTGTAGCCGGCCAGCGCCGTCGTGGGCGTCCAGGTGGTGTTGGCGCCGGCGCCGGTGCCGGCGATCTTGGCGGTGAAGTCTTCCGCCTCGATCGAGACCATCCCGCCGCTGGCGAGAAAGGCGCCGTCCCCAGGCGCCGCGGTGACATTTACGGCCACTGAGGCCGATGCCGTCCCGCCGTTGCCATCGGAGACCGTGTAGCCGAACGTGTCGGCCCCGACGTAGCCTGCCACCGGCGTGTAGATCAGCGCGCCGTCCGTTCCAGCGGTCACGCTGCCATGCGCGCCCTGGCCGAAGCTGGCGACGCTGAGGACGTCGCCGTCGCCGTCGCTGTCGTTGGCCAGCACGTTGATGCTGACGGGCTTGCCCGCCTCCGTCGTGGCGGTGTCATTGACGGCCACCGGCGACTGATTGGCCGCGGCCCGGGCGCTTTCCGCCGGACCGGCGCCGCTGGGCGCGTAGACGGCGTTCTGGGTCAGCACAATCTTGTCGACGGCCGTGCCGTCCTCGCGCATCCAGATGTTGAACGTGTGCAGGCCGGCCGTGGCGACATTGATCGTCACGCGGTACGAGCCGTTGGCGTCGACGGTGCTGTTGTTCCAGTCCCAGGTCCCCGTGGTCTCGCTCATTCCCCACTTGCCAAGCGTGGCGGCCGTGCCGTCGAGGCCGGCGTTGATCGAGTCGTCCGAGCCGGTAGCCCCGACGGTGCGGACCCAGACGTAGTACATGCCGGGCGTGTTGAAGTAGACCTGATAGTCCAGCCGCGCGCCGGCGAGGCTGTCGCCCAAGCTGACCTTGGCGTTGGGCACGGCCTGCATCGCGGCGGCCCCGCTGTAGCCGCTGTCGGCCGTGGTGGAAGTCCAGACCGTGCTGGCCCCCGCGCCGGTCCCGGCCACGTTGGTCGTGAAGTTCTCGGTCTCCATGACCGCTTGCCCACCGGTTTCGAGAAATGTTCCTGTCGGGATCGGAGTTACACTCAGCAGTAGCCGGTCTTCGAGTCGCTCGAACTGGGGGCCATTGGCTGGGCTCATCGCACCTCTCCTAAAAAGTTCCGAAAGAGTTTCAGGCGGGCCAGCGATTCTCTGCCTGCTCCGGCCGGGCAGGCGGGGGAGAATCGCAACTTCGGTCCAAAGCTCGACAGCAGCTTCGGCTTTAAGGAAATGTACTATATCCGAGGTAGTAGAAACAAGGATAAGTGCCTAAGTATTTTTACGTATGGTGTTATAGGCATTTATCGTAGACATGCTTCGTCTATATTTAACACCTTTGTTTATGGATATTTGTGTCACTGTTTATCTGGGTTATGGCGAGATGTGACGCCCGATAAAACAATTGCGTCCGATAAGCAAAAACCAATGGACAGTGCTGGCGAGCCCGAACTTTTGCTGGAGTGCTCTTTCGATCGATTACCGATCACCTTTTCACCGATTACTGTCTTTGACTGCTTGGGCAAAAATCTCCATGACTTCTTGGGCCACCACGGCCCAGGAGCGGGCGATGACAGACTGGCGCAGGTGGGCGCGGTCCCACTGGCGCGTCAGAGCATGTTCGAGGGCGGCCGACAGGGCGGCGGGATTATCTGGCGGCACAACCAGGCCGTTGTCGCCGTCGCGGATGATCTGCCGCACGCCCCCCACGGCTGTGGCCACCGGCGGCGTGCCACAGGCCAGCGACTCCAGCAGCACGTTCGGGCAGCCCTCGGAATGGCTGGGCAGCACGGCGATGTCGGCCGCATTGAAGTAGTCGACCACCTCCAGACGCCGCACGCCTGGGATGATCTTGAGCCTCTCGCCCATGCCGAGCCGCCCTGCCAGGCCCCGCAAAAAGCGCACGTAGCCGGCCCCGCCCGCCGGCGAGCCAACCAGCACGACCATCGGCTGACACGCCAAGCCGGCGGCGGCATGAAGCAAGTCTGCGTGTCCCTTGGGCGCTTTAAGGCTGGCAACGCAGACGAGGGTTGGCCGTCGCGGGTCGAGCCCCAGGCGCGCTCGCGCCGAGGGGCGGGGACACGGTTGAAACACTTCGGCATCGACACCGTTGGCGACCACGTGCACGCGGTCGGGCGCAGCCCCCATTTCGAGGGCCGTTTCAGCCATCGGCGAGCTGACGCTGATGACGGCGCCGGCCCCGCGCAAGGCGGCCGCCATCCGCCGGCGGAAGCAGGGAACGTCCTTTCGCGGGTTGATGGTGCCGCGCAGCGTGATGACATAAGGCAGGCCCAGCCGCCTCGCCAGCAGGCTCACCGCCACGCCATCGGGCCAGGCGAAGTGCGCGTCGAGGATATCCGGCCGCCAACGGCGGCATCGCTGGGTGACCCAGCGGCGCAGGCCGCGATAGTAGAACCAGCCGTCGAAGCGTTTCAGGACCGCCGGCAGATAGCGGTAGTAGCGGTGTAACACCCCCAGCCCGCCCAGGACCTCTTCCGCCGGCAGGCGAGCCGGCCGGCGCACCGGGCCCACCAGCGGACAGCGGGCAATGGGATGCACCACCAGCAACGTCGCGTGCTGTGACATCGCCTTGAGCCGGTCGAACACGAAGATGCCTTCGCTGGGCGCCACCGTGCTGGGAAAACAGGATGAAAACGACAATATCTTCATGTTGCAGCACCGGCGGCCGTGCGACGATATAGTTCCGCATAGGCAGCCGCCATGCGTTCCATTCCGTAGTTGCGGCAGACGTGCTGGCGGGCCTCTTGCCCCAGGCGAAGGCGAAGTTCCCGGTTACCAGCCAGGGAGGCAATTGCGGCGGCCATGGCGTCGGTATCGTCGGAGGGAACCAGTCGGCCATAGCGTCCGCCCTCGAGCACTTCTCGGACGCTGCCGACGGCCGTGGCCACGCTGGGCAAAGCGCAGGCCATCGCTTCCAGCAGAGCGTTGGGGTGCCCCTCGCTGTAACTGGACAGGGCGAAGATATCCAGGCCGCGCAGGAACGAGGGCACGTCCTCAAGGTTGCCGGCCAATGTCAGGCGGGCGGCGAATCCAAGTGTCTGTGCCAGAGCCGCCAGGTCATTTTGCAGCTCTCCCTTGCCGGCGATGCGGAGTTCGATGTCCAACCCCCGCGCCGCCAAGGCAGCGCACGAGCGAATCAGCAGGGCATGATTCTTGATGGCCCGCAGCCCCCCTGCCGTGCCGACGATCACCGCCCCACCCTCGGAGCGAGGCGATCCGGCGGGGCGGAATAATCCGGTATCGACGCCGTTAGGGATGACCGGAATGCTCGCCGCCCGCCACGAGAAGCGTTCCTGCAGTACCTGCTGCAGTTCTGAACTGACGGCGAACAGCCGCGTGGCCGTCGCCGCGACCAGCGTAAACGCCACGCGCCGCCGCAGCGGCATGTGAGTCAGGTTCGACCACCCATGCAGGCTGAAGATCAGCGGCACGCGGGCGGTCAGCAGACGCGCTGTCGCCACGTCCGGCAAGGCGCCCCAGTTGCGGGCGTGGATGACGTCGGGGCCAATGCGACAGATCAGACGCCACAGACGCAGCGGAAGCCTCCAGTCGCGCCGGCCGGCGCCGAGGCAGTACAGCGGCACCTCCGGAGGCAGCAGTTCGGCCGCGTCTTGACTTGTTCCTATCGCCACGATGCTATGGCGAATCCCCATGCCCGAGAGAGCCCGCGTCACGCGCGCCAGGGCCATTTCCATGCCGCCGCGACCGAACTGGCTCACCACGTGCAACACGTGCAGCGGCTGCTTCGATTGTAACTCGGTGTTGCTCATCAGCGCGTCATCGCCGGCGCAGTGGCCGGGGCAAAGCGTCCTCGACGAGCCTGGCCCGGCTGCGGGAGCATGCGTTCAGGAGCCGCCGCGGCCGTCGCTCGCGCCTCGTATTGCAGGCGGAGGGCGTGGTATCCCAGGCCGATCGCGTAGAACCACCAGAAGATATCCCATCGCGCCATGTCGCTCTTGATCATGTTCACGAGCGTGACGACGATCGCCCCGATCATCGAAACGCGCACCCATTCCATGCGCTGCTGGTCTTCGTCCGAGAGCCCTCGCCACTGCCGCCGCCGCAGGCGGATGAGCACGAAGACATTCATGGCCAGGAAGAATGCCAGGAACGGCAGGCCCAGTTCTGAGCCCATCTGGATGTACGTGTTGTGCGCCACGTGGTACAACTCGCCGGCATAGTCGAAGCGGATGTACTTTCGTTTCGCCATCGGGAACGAACCCAGCCCCGTGCCGAACAGCGGGTTGTCACCCATGATCTGGAGTCCGGCGTTCATGTTCTGGTAGCGGGTGAGCAGAGAGGCATCCATCTTGTTGGGATCCATCGTCAAGGTTTCGGCGCGTTGGACCCGTGCGGCAGGCATCATCGGCAAGGCCATCGCCAGCGTCAGCGTCATCGCGATCAGCCAAATCGTGCGGCGCAAGACGACCATCGTCACGACGACGGCCACGGCCATGCACACCAGCCCGCCGCGCGAACCGGTCGCCACAACGGCCAGCATGTAGGCAGGCACTGCGGCGATAGCGGCCTGACGACGCCAGCCACGCCCTTTGAACACCAGGTACAGAACGGCCGGAAGTATTGCCGACAGTGCCCAGGCAATGTGGTTGGACCCGCCGCCTTGCCCGGCAGCCGCGTCGATGCGAACCATGTCGGCAAAGCCTATCATCGCCCAGCCGATGACACAGACCTTCACGTACCAGAGCGAGCCGACGACAACGGCCATCAGAAAGCCCGCCAGTTTGGCCGGCGTGTCGCACAGGCGCACAATCAGGAATGCGACGACGAAGATCTTGTAGATTTCCTGGAGGAACAGCCAGCCCTGCTCGCCAAACAGCGGCCCGGTCAGGATCGAGGCGAAGTACATGACCAGCAGCGGGCCCAGCCACATCAGGAGCACGCCCGTGCGGCTGGGCTCCCCCGGCGCCCGGCCCAGAAGGCTGCGGTTTGTGCCACCGTCGAGGAGGGTCCCGATCAAGATCGCCAGCGTCACCCATAACACCGGACGACACCAGGTCTCAGCGCCCCACAAGTCCGGGCGGAAGAAGTACAGAATCGCCAGCAGCAACAGCCCCTTGTACGGACGGCGGATCGCCACGCCGAAGCAGACCATTCCCACCACAGTCATGATGGCCGCTCGAAGATTGAAGATCATGACAGTTCCCCTCCTGCGGCCGTCATATCGGGCTCCGCCGACGCCATGACGGCCTCGACCAGTACGCGGCGGATCCGCTGAGCCATCACTTCCGACGTGAAGTCGGTGCGTAGATCTTCCCGCCCGGCCAGACGCCCGCCCTGCCACTGCACGACGATCTGTTCGATTGCGTCGGCCAACTTGCCGCAGTCGGACTGCTCGGGAATCATCCAGATCGACTCGCGGCTGCGCCCGGCCAGAAGCTGCGTGATTCCAGCGCAGCTGCCGCCGGTCACCAGGACGCTCTTGCCCAGCCCGATGTACTCGTAGAACTTGCGCGGAATCTGCAGGTCGCTGCCGGGACCATCGTGCCCGACCACAACCGCCACGTCCGCCTGGCGCACCGCCTGCAAGGCCCGCGCATGAGGCATCGTGCCGGCCACTTCGATCATGTCGCCCGCACCGCACTGGCGCGCCAGGTCTGACAGCGGTTGGTCCTGGTAGCTGTCCAGCCCGATCTGCACCAGGCGCACGCGGCTGCGCAGGTCGGGTCGCCGCCGCCCCAGCAGCGCCATCGCCGCCAGCAGCGGCCTCGGCGAGCGAGCGCCGTAGAAATTGCCCGTATGGACGAGGCGGCAGAGACCGTCGTCGCTCCGATCCGGCTCCGCCAGCGCCGCGGCGACGTCATCGGCGTCGTAGCCGTTGGGAATGGCGACGAAACTCCCGGCGCGATCCGGAAAGCGACGCGCAAAATCATCGGCGGCGCCTTGAGTGTTGCAGATGACGCGCCAGGCGCGGTTGACCATGTGGCGTTCCAGCGCCGCGTCCAGCCGGCGGTGCGCCGCGTGAGGGAAGCGGCGGAAGGGGTTGGCGTGCCACGGGTCGCGGCAGTCGGCAACCCAGGGCAGTTTCAGCCGCGCCGCCGCGGCCATCGCCACCAGGTGCGCCGTCCAGACCGGGGCGGTGGAGTAGATCACGTCGAGGCGGTTGGTGCGGGCATACCGCAAGATCCGGCGCAGGGCGGGCGCCAACCACGGCGTCCACTTGTCCGGCGTGCGCAGCCACCACGAGGCCCAGCTTCGCAGACTTGGCGGAAGGTCACTTTCCGCTGCGGGCTTTGACGCGGTCGCCTGCTCGGGGCCGGCCGCCCGTTTGCCCTCGTTCGTGATCCATTTCTGCAGCCACGGCCGCACGGCCACAATCTCGACGGCCCCAGGCACCCGCGACAGCAGCGTCGGGTCGACCAGCTGACCGTTCAGCGGCGGCATGGTCAGCACGGTCGTACGGTGGCCGGCGGCGATAAGATGACGGCACAGGGCGACGGTGCGATGGATGGAACTGACATTCACCGGCGGAAATCGGGCGCAGATGATGAGGACGGAAGGACTCATTCGCGCCCCTCCGTTCTCGCCGGCAGCGTTTGCGGGACACGCCCCAGAGCCCGCCCCGCGCGGGCCCAGGCCAACCTTCGCAACGCGGCGGGCAGGAACGCGTATAGGCCCAGGGGCACGTATAACGTCCCAAGCACGGCCACCGAGAGCAGGAAGGCGCCCCACGACGTTATGGGCATCAGCGCCTGCCAGCCCACGCAGACTGCCCCGAACACCATCGCCGTCACCAGCGTCGGAAGGACCAGTTCCAGTATGACGCGCCCGATGGGCACGTGAAGCTCTTTGCAGCTCAGGCGGGTGACGACCAGGCAACTGAAGCATACCGCCGGCACCAGCGTGCCGGCCGCCACTCCATAGATGTCCCACTTGAAGATCGCCACGAACGCCACGCTCAGAACGAGGTTCAGCGCTGCCTCGGCGCCGGAGATGGCGGCGTTGACGCGCACATGGCCCAGGGCGTTGAGGCACATGCCCGGCGACCAGTAGAGCATGGTTCCCAGCGAGCTGGCGGCCAGGATAATCAGCACGCCGCTGCTGCGTTCAAAGCCCGGTCCCAGCCAGATGTGGATGAAATCGTCGCCCAGAGTCATCATGCCCACTAGCAGCGGCACGGCCAGCATCAACGTCACGCGCGTGCCGTTGAGCATGTAGCCGGCCAGGGCGGGAATGTCATTGCGTCCGGCGGCCTGTTCGACGTCCGGAACCAGCACCGAGAACAACTGCTGCACCAGGGCGCCGCCGTACTCGATCAGCGACAGAGCCACGCTGTACACGGCGACGTCTTCGATCTTGAGCATGATGCCGATAACCACCAAATCGGTGCAGTTGATGATCCGCGTACTGATATTCTGCATGAAGGCCCAGATGCCGTAGCGGAAGGTTTCCTTGAGCGTTTGCCACTCACACAGGGATAGCGCGATACGCGCCGGGGCGCCCTTCCATCGCGTAAAGAACACAAACAGCAGGAAACTGACGCCGCTGCTGAGGACCAGCACCTCGGCCAGTTCGACCAGCCCCCCGCCACGTTTGAGAACGAACCACGTGCCCGCCGCGCGCACCAGCAGCGTGATCACCATCACCAGGCTTCGCAGGTCGAATCGATTGCGCGCCCGCAGAAGCTGCCCGAAAAGCGTCCCCATGAACCCCAGCCAGACGTTCAATGCCGTCATCATCAGCACGATGGACGCCTCGTCGGCCAGGTCCGCCGGCGTCTTGGGGAACCATTGGTGAAAGAACGTCCCGATGATGACCGCAGCCGCAAATACCACCAGGCTGATGAGCGTGCAGAACACCATCGACGTGCTGACAACCTTGTTGACCTTGTCCTGTTCGCCGCGCCCGATGTAATAGTTGACGTAGCGCCCCGTGCTGACGCGGACGCCCATCTCCGCCAGGCCAAGGTAGCCCGTCAGCGTCATCAGCAGCGACCAGACGCCGTAGCCGGTCTTGCCCAGACTGTGCACCACCAGCCGCGACAAGAGCAGCATCACCACGATGTTGGCCGCGTAGCCCAGCCAATTCGCGATGGCATTGCGCATATAAAGGCGTGATTTACTCATGCACCACCTTCAAGCGACACATCGCCGCTCATGAGCCGCCGGGAAATCTCCTGCACTTTCTGTCGCCAGGTCTGGTCGGACATACTCTGCGACCGCCGCACGCGCTGCCTACGGTCGGCGGCAAGCAGGCGGCCGACCGCCGCCTCGAACGCCTCGGGGCCCGAGGCAATCTCCACCAGGTCGCCCAGCGCCTGCACTTCCGGCAGCGGCGTCGAGACTACCCCCAGGCCCGCCGAAAGATACTCTCGCAGCTTGATCGGATTCACCGCCGCCGTCAGGGCATTGAGCTTGAAAGGCACCATGGCCGCATCCATCGCCCGGCAGTAGTCCGGAAGCGATCCATACGGCCGCGGCCCAAGGAAGTGCACGTTGGGCAGCGTCCGCAGGGGCGTCAAGTCGACGGCCGAATCGCCCAGGAATACAAAGTGCCACTGTTGACGGCGCCTCGCGACGGCGGCGATGAGGTCCAGGTCCACCCAGTCGCGGATGAGACCGAAGAACCCGACGCGCGGGCGCGGGATCACGTCGATGTCGGCCGGCGCCGCGGCGGTCGATTCGCTCAGGGCACGGGCAAAATGGTCCCAGTCCACCCCGTGAGGGACCAGGACCGTATCGCGGGCAAGGGCCTTCTTGGCCTCATAGAGCGACTGCGAAGTCGTGACGACCAGGTTGGCCCGACGGCACAGGGCGGCTTCCTGCGAGAGCATGAGGCGGCTGTCGTAGCCGCTGAAGGAGGCGAAGTCGTCGACGCAATAGTACAACACGCGCTCGGCGTCGAAGCCTTCCACCAGGTACGCCACGTCGGGACAGAACGACCATATCTGCAGCGGTCCGCGCTGCAGGCGCGCCAGCGCCCGGGCGATCTGCCACTTCAGGAGCCGGCGGTTGAGGGCTTTGGCTGCGGCCGAGCCCGGCAGCGGCACCACCAGCGGCGTCAACACATGGAGGTTCTCCCGTACCGTCCGCATACCCGCAAAGACATTTCGCAACCGTGCGGCCAGGTATTTCAGATCGTGAGCGGCCATAGTCGGCGTTCGAGATCCGTGGTAGCAGACCCACAGCACCGTGTTGTGGCGAGCGAGTTCGTGCATCACGTGATGTTTGCTCGTGGGCGGGGCGTCATAACCGCTGGCAAAGCACAGGATGGTGCGTCCGCGGATCGCGGCCGCCGGCCGCGATGCGGTCAACTCACGGCACGTCTTCACCAGCGGCTCAAGACAGTCATGCCAGGAATATCGCTCCAGCACGCTACGGCGGCCCTGACGCCCGAGGCAACCACAGCGCTGAGGGTCGCCCACGAGCGACTCGACGGTCTCGATCCATTGCGGAGCGTCCTGGGCCGAGATCACGGCAGGGCAATCCTGCAAGTCCAGACCCTCTATCGCCGCCGGCGAGGCGACGACGGGGCGCTGCATCGCCAGGGCTTCGAGCACTTTGTTCTGCACGCCCCGCGCGATCATCAGCGGCGCAACTGCCAGTCGGGCGCGCGCGACGTAGGGTCTCACGTCGCTTACCGTGCCGGTCACGTGAACGCCGCCCAGCCTTTCGAGACGCCGAACGGTCCCGGCGGGCCGGCGGCCGACGATCCAGAACTCCAGTTCCCCCAACCGCTGTCGCAGCGGGGCGTGCACGTGCTCGGCGTACCAGCACACCGCCTCGATATTGGGCCGGTAGTCCATCGAGCCTAGGAAGACCGCCGCCTGGGCCGACAGCGAGGCGCCGTGGCGCAAATCGAAGTAATCGGAATCTACCCCATTGGGAGCCGCACGTACCGTCTCCCCCGCCGAGGCGGCCTGCGCCTCGGACGCACTGACATAGAAGACGGCCTGACATCGCGCCGCAGCCCGCGCTTCGAGCGAGCGCACGGCCGCCGCTTCGCGGGCATACAGGCCGCTCAGAGGCCAGTGCGATTGACGCGCGTAGGCGGCCCATTTGAGGCTGTCAACGTCGACAATATCCATGATCCGCGCGGCCGCCGGAGCAGCGAGCACCAGCGGCAGAGTCGCCGAGCAATATCCCACCACCAGGTCAAAGCCGCCGCGAGGCGCCAGGCTCGCGATCAGGTCCTCAAGGCCCGAAGCTGCAAAGTAGCCTTCGCTGACGGACCGCCCCGCCAGCAAGCCCAGCGCCCCGCGGAGCAACCCCCGAACCCCGCCCGCTGGCGCCATTACGGTCCGCGCGCACAGCGGCTGGAGATGTTGCAGTGCGGCGGCGGCGTCCTTTGGGCTGCCGCGGGAGAGGCACAGCAACGTGATCTCGAACTCGCCGCTCAAAGCGAGCAGTTCGTGGTAGGCCCTCACCCGTTCGCCCTTGTCGGGCGGATAGGGAAGACAATGAGAGATATACAGAAGCTGTTTCATATCGGCCATTCGTAAGTCATCAATCCCCTGTCATGACGCCGCGGCAACATCACGGGATCCATTTGGTCACGCGCCCCCCCACGGCGCGTGTGAACCAAAGCGGCATTCGTCTCCAGGCTCTCGACGCCAGGAGAAACTTCCGGTTGCTGGGCGTGAGGTTGGGCAGCTCGCCGCCGCCGGCGTTGTATGTCTGGTAGTGCAGCGGCTCGGGTTCAAACCCTTGATGGCGTTTCCACTGGTACGGGCCGGAGTTGTCGCGCCGGCTCCGATTGAGATCGAAGATTCGCCCGCCTCGATCCACGACGTATTGCATGGTCCGCAGGTACATCGCCCCGGTGGCGCAGGCGGTGAAGGCGTGCGGGACATTGCCAGCGAAATACGAGGTGAACTCGTCCCGGAAGAAGAACCCCATCAACCCCGCCAACACTTCCCCCTGGCCGCGCACGAGGACGCATGCGCAGTCGTCGCCGAATTCCTCCTGCAGGGCGTGAAAGAACGCCCGCCGATAGCTGGGCGAGCCCAGTTGCCGCAACCGTCGCGAATAGATGTCATAGACCGTGTCGAGATTGTTTGGCCCGATGGACACGCAGTCCTCGCCCAGCAGCTTGAAACCTTTGCGGGCGGCGGTGCGGGCCTTTTGGGGCAACTGCGCCATGATGCCCTCAGACGTCGAGGCCAGTTCCTTGCGGAACGTGTCATAGCGATCGGTCACCGGCAGGTCCAGGCCGCTGCTATCGCGGTGGCGCAGCTCGATGTACCGCGTCGACAGGCGGCGATGGAGTTCCTGGGCCGCCTCCAGCAAGGCCTGCGATATCGGCTGCGAGTCGGCAAGGATGCCGCCATAGGTGGCGTAGGGAATCGAGATCAACACGCGCCCCACGAACAGGCTCTTGACCAGGAACATCGGCAACAGGCCGACGATGCGTGGGCCGTCCCATGCGGCCAGATGATATGGGCGGTGACCGTACGCGCGGACGACCGCGCGGCTCCACTGGGGCAGGTGAAAAAGGGTTCCCCCCTGGTGGCTGCGCACGTAAGCTTCCCACGCACTGCTGTCTTCGACGCCGCAGTCGCGGACATCGAACCTTTGCCCCATCGCCAATGTCATGTGTCCCCCCCAGCCTCCGACGTTATGCCTGGTCGTAAAGATAATGCGGAACAAGGTACTTCTGCCCCACCAGCACCAGCCCCGCCACGCGCACGCGAAGGGGCTCGAGGCGATGCAGGGCCGCCTGAACCGCCTCGCGTTGCGTCTTGTTCATGCGAACCACCAGCAGGGCCTCGCCAGTGAGCCGGCCGATCATCCCCGCATCCGCCAGGGCGTTGATCGGCGGGGTGTCGAACAGAACGTAGTCGAAGTTCTTTTGCATATGGCGCACCACGTCGTCCAGTTCGCCCCGGGCCATCAGCTCCGGCGCCTCCTCCTGCGATGAACGGCCCGCGAGCACCACTGAAAAATTGGGATAGGGCGTCGGGCGCATCACCTCGTTGATGCTCGCCTGCCCGCGCAGCACGTCCGCCAGGCCCTTGCTGGAGGAATCGTGCAGCATGGCCCCTACGGTGCTGCGGCGGAAGTCACAGTCGACGACTACCGTGCGCGAATCCTTGAGGCCGGCCAGGCTCAACGCCAGGTTCAGGCACGTGATGGTCTTGCCCTCGCCGCTTTGCGCCGAGGTCACGATGGCGGCAAAGGGCTTGTCCTTGAAGTGCGCGATCAGTTGCGTGCGCAGGGCGCGGTACTGTTCGGCCACCTGCCCCGTGCGCTCGTGCCAGGCCACCAGATTCGTCGAGTAGCGGACATCGCTTTCGCTGATGACCGGAGCGATTTTTCGGTGGGGCTTGACCGGCTTGACGGGATTGCTTTCGAGAATCGACGCCAGGACCGGCTCGTGCGGGTGCGGCTGGGGCTCTTGGGGCCGCCTCTGCTGTTGTGCGGCTGCCTCGACGGTCTCCTGCGCGTCGAAAACCTCTAGTGCCGGCAGGTCCGGCGCCTGGGCCGCGGGGCCTGGATCGGCCTGTGCCTCGGCGAACGCGCGTGGGAGCGGCTCTATCCGCGGCGCGGGGGCCGGGGCGGGCTTTTCCGTGGCCGCGGCGCGCTTCATGGCGTCAAAGACGTTACCCATCAGACACCTCCCGAACGAGTGTTGGCCTGCACCAGCGGTTCCAGGTCGCCGGCAACGGTGTGCAGTCCCCAGCAGGTCATGTCTCGCAGCACTTCGGAAATGACCAGATGGTCCACCTGGTGCTTTCCGCGGGCGAAACTTACCAGCAGCGCGTTGTCGCACAGCACGTTGATCAAGCGCGGAATTCCGTTAGTTGCGCCATAGATCTGCGCCAAGGCCTGGGGCGTAAACTCCGCCAGGCTCTTGCTCTCGCCGCCGGCGATTTTCAGGCGATGATGGATGTAGTCCTGCGTATCGGCGGCAGAAAGATGGTCAAGGTGATAGCTCAGCACGATGCGCTGGCGGAGCGACTCCCACTTGGGCTCGAGCAGGCGCTCGCGGAGTTCGGGCTGGCCGATCAACAGTATCTGCATCAGCCGCTGTCCGTTTTCTTCCCAGTTCCACAGCAGGCGAATTTCTTCCAGGGCGTTGGCGCTGAGGTCCTGGCACTCGTCGATGATCAGGGCGACAAGACGGCCGCGCTGGAACATCCGCATCAGGTGTTCGTGCAGTTCGTCAACCAGGTCCAGCTTATCGACCTCATGGGCCGGGCGGATGCCCACCGCGGCCGCTACCGCGCGAAAGAGCTGCTTTCCGGACTGGGGCGGGTGGCGGAGCATGACCGCTTCGCAACTGGGGCCCAGGTGCGAGATCAGCATGTGTCCGACGAAGGTCTTGCCGGCGCCGACTTCGCCGGAAATCAGGACCATGCCTTTGCGCTGCTGGAAGGTGTAGAGCATGTTGGCCAGCGCTTCGGCGTGGACGCTGCTCTGGTAGTAGAAGCGCTCATCGCAGCCGATAGAGAAGGGATACTCTCGCAGGTTGTAAAATTCCAGGTACATAAACGCCCTCAAAGACGCATCGGTGGCGGACACTCTCCCAGCATCAGCACGGTCGTCGCCTGTGTCCAGACCTGGTTGTATTGCCTCGGAAAACGCAAGCGGAAGACCATGCTGATGGTGGCAGCCCCCAGCACCGCCACAAGCACCAGCGCCACGGCCGGCGTCACCAGCCATCGCCGGGCAAGGAGGCGGGACCTCTGATGCGGGCTGATGATCTCGCCGATCACGCCGCAGACAGGCAGACCGAAGGCCTCCTGCGCCTCCTCAGGCGTGCTGATGCTCCGGTCCAGCGCCTGCGCCGCCCACACCACGCCGGCCCCGCACGCCAGCGCCCCGCCGATGGCCAGAACCATCACCACCAGCAGCGACGGCGATGATGGAATAAACTGCTGGTGCGCCGGTTGAATCGCCTTCAGCCGCGTCAGACGGTTATCGACGGCCGCCGCCAGGGCCACCTGCACGCTTTCGAGCCTCCCGCGCCACTGCTTGGCCTCGTCCTGACGGTCGGTGAAGACCTTGACCAGGACCATGTAGTCCTGCCGGACCGGGGCGAAGCTGGCCCAGGCCTTGTCATATCCATTCTGCAGCTCGGTCAGCCGTTTGATCTCGCTGCCCAGCGAGTCCATCTCCGACTGTGCGGTGGCAGATTCCATCGTCAGGTCGATCAGGCTGACCGGCGGGCCGCCGCCGATTTCTTCCTTCATCACGTCCAGGGGAATTTCGGACAGGCGCTTTTCCGTCTGGCCAATCTTTACCCGCAGCGACTTGACGACAGGGTGTTCCTCCGTCATGTGCCGCAGGATCAGGCTGGAGTCCAACTCGTCGCGGAGCATCTGAAGTTGCACCGACACGCGCTGGTGTTCGGGATTGGGCTGACGAACCATGCGGGCGATCTGCGTGGAAGGCTGCGTCGCGGACTCCTGGCGAAGGGCCTTCACCCGCACCAGTCGCAGGCGGGCGGCCTCGTATCGCCGCTGCAACTCGGCCAGTTCCACGCGGGAGCGGTCGATCTTGTCCTGGAAGGCGGCGGGATTGTCCGGAAGCATTCCGGCGTGTTCGGTCTCGAAGCGGATCTTATCGCGTTGAGCGGCCTCAAGCAGCTTGTCGCAGTCTTCGACCTTGGTGACCAGGAAGTCGAACTGCCGCTTGAGCCCCGAGCGGATCTTATCGTAGGTCTGGTTGATGTAATTCTTGACCAGGATGTTGGTGAGCACCTCGGCCACCTTGGGGTCCTGGTGCGTGAAGCTGACAGAGACGAGGTCTTCCTGTTTGGAGCGGGCCTCCCACACCACCTCGGTGTTCTTCATGCTCTCGCCGACAAGCCCCTGCGTGGCCAACAGCCCCTCGTACGTCAAGGCGCCCGAATCGTCCCGGGGAAAGCCCTTGGTCAGTCCCGCCTCGACCACGGCCTGCTCCATCGCCTGATAGCCGGCGATATCGTGCGCGAGGCGCTCCTTGACGGCATCGAACGAGTCGGCGCTGGTCTTGGAAATATCCTCGGCGGCGGCCTCGAGGCCGAACTCGAAGACGGCCTTGCCCGTGTACTTCAGCGGCACCATGTGCGCTCCGACGAGCACGAGCGTGGCGACGGTGGCGGCGGCCAGGAGAAATAGAAGTTTGCGCCGATACGCCAGCCGGAGCATATCGCGCAACGAGTTCTTGGCCTGAATATCCATAGAAACATTCCTCGCGGCTACTTGGTGGTGGTGACTGTGGCCGGAGTGGTGACCATCTCGACGGCCGGTCGCACCGGCAGCAACATGCTTTGGACGGCCAGGCCCACCTCGGCCAGCGGGTTGGGCCTCACATAGATCATGTCGTTGGGTCGCAGGAAGACGTTGTTGGTCATATCGCCTTCCTTGATCATGGCGTAAAGATTGATGACCACTTTGTGCGCCCCCTCCTTGATCTTCTGTGGATTGCGGGCCGTCGGAGTCTTGTCGACGACGGCTTTGACCTCGGCATAGCCTCCGGTTTGGGGCGGCGCGCCGCGCACCAGGATGATCTGCTCCGGCCAGGCCTCGAAGTTCGGCATCGACTGGGCCAAGGCCTCGAGGACCGTGTCGTGACCGGTCCAGGGAAATCCGCCGGGGCGGATCACCTGCCCGAACACGTAGTACTTCTGCGAGTTGTACAGAGCCACCTCGACGGTGGCGTCAACCTCGTCGTAGTATTTCCGGGCGCCGCGGTTGATATCCTCTTCGATCTCCTTGGCGGTGCGCCCGGCAGCGTCAACCTCGCCGATCAGCGGCAGGTTGATCTTTCCATCGGGACGGATCTGCTGCTGGACGTTATTGATTTCCTGGATGTGGGCTGAACGGATCAGGAGGATGTCCGGCGGCAGCACACGGTATTCGATTCCGGTGACGGCCCGGCGGGGACGGTCGATGAATGGCGCGACGTCCCCAGGGGGGGAGCATCCGGCCAGCAATGCTCCCGTGAGCAAGACCAGCACGCTGCGATGGCAATCTCGACCCCGGCACATGATGCGTCTCCTTCAGTCAGTAAGCGGGCCCCCGCTGGCGAGCCGGCGCGGTGACCCTGGCAAAGGGTCGACGCCTGACATGCTCCTGGGGCGGCGATTAGCCACAGATTCTCCGCCGCGCGCTAGGAAGCCCATTGATCTCTGGAACTATATGGGGGTTGGCGACTATTTCCCAAGTGCGCCGAAAAAAAAGGCTCCACGCACATAGGAGAAAAAAACAGGGCCACCACCCGTGCCGGAACGGGCGGCGGCCCCTGAAGCACACGGTTTCCCACATGCTTCTTTGCCAGGGTTTCACGTCCCGCGAGGCGGAGGGCTCTGGCCGGCCCCGGGCGGCTGCACCGCCTTGCACCGCAGGCAATCATTCATCGCGCCGTCTGGTCATGGAATTTGCTGACCGTCCGGAGCAAGATCGACAGTTCCATCCCCCAGTGCCGCTGATCGATATACTCCAAGTCCGCCGTCAACTTGCGGCGAAACGCCTCGATGCTCGTGTCGTATCCTGCGCGAATCTGCGCCAAGCCGGTGATCCCCGGTCTCACTTGCAGGCGCCGGTCCACGTCGGGGTAATGCTTTCGCAGTTCGGCCATGATTTCCGGCCGTTCCGGTCGCGGGCCCACCAGCGACATATCGCCTTTGATCACATTGACCAGTTGGGGCAGTTCATCCACATGGCTGAGGCGCATCCAGCGGCAGGCTGGGATCACGCGCGGGTCGGCGTGACCGGCCCAGACGGCGCCGGTGCCTTTTTCGGCGTTGGCGTCCATCGTCCTCAGCTTGTACATGCGGAACAGCCGTCCGTGACGCCCCATGCGCACCTGCGTGAAGACCACTGGTCCGCGGCTGGCCAATCGGATGATGAACGCACACAGCGCCAACACCGGCAGGGCCAGGATCAGAAGCACAGCCCCCAAGAGCACGTCGACGATCTCCTTGGCCAGCACGAAATACCGCCGCGCCAGGTGCACCGCCAAGACCGCCATCGTTCCCCCAAAACCAAGCAATGTCACAGGCTCGGGCATACTCATCCCCCTCTGGACGAGCCAAAGCCGCCTCACGAAGGCACACCGATTCGCTTTCCCCTCGCGCAGGTGGCCCGGACCCCCATTCGAATCGGCCGCCGCTGCCCCCGAGGCCGACTTGATGCGACCTCCACTCCGCCGAATCATATGCCCCCGCCCCGCCGGTAGACAAACTCCCTATCGCCATTTTTCCACGATTAGGGAAAGCGCTTAGCCCTCATCATCCGAAGAAGCTCCTGATGCCCCGGGCGATGGCATCCATGCTCGCCGGCGCCACGATTCCCTGCACCGGCAAGGCGATCAGCTCCGGAACCATCTCCTGCGCGCACGGCAGCGGTCCGCTAGCCCGGCGGCGATATGCCTCCTGCAGGTGCAACGGAAAGTATGGCCGGGCCGTCTGGATACCATGCCGGGCCAAATACGACGACAGCGGATGATGCAAGAAGCTCTCGCCCTCGATCGACCACTTCAAGCCCGGCGTTCGGATAAGAAATCGGCTCAGGCTGCAGCCTGCGTAGTACTGAGGGACCGACACGCCGCGCATGTTCTCCAGGCGATTGTAGAGTTCGCGGCAGTTGTTCGCGCGGCGGGCAAGAATCTGCTCCAGCCGGCGCACCTGCACGGCCAGCATCGCCACGTAGGGCGCGGGCATGGACTGCGCCGACAAGTCGTCCAGCCGCTCTCCCCGCGAGAATCGCTCCATGACCCGCCGCAACAGCGGCAACACGTCGCGATAGCGGTATCGCCACAGCCACCACAGCGCTTCGCGGGCGGCTGCCCCGGACGCGGGGCGGCGGGGATGAAACTCCGCCATCCACTGACGCAGCCTGAGGCTGTTGATCATCACCAGCCCGCCCTGCCCGGCCACCAGCGACTTCTGTTGGGCAAAGCTCCAGATTCCCACGTCGCCTCCGCCGCCCAGCAGGCGCCCCTCGTGGCGCACGCCGGCGGCGGCCGCGGCGTCGTCGATCACCAAAATGTCCCGCGGCTGGCACAGCCTGACTATGCCGGGCACGTCGGCGGGCTTGGCGAAGGTGTGGGCCACGATGACAGCGGATGTGCTGTCATCAATGCGCTGCGCCAGATCGGACAATGAGACATTCAGGTCCTGCCCGATATCGGCCAGGCGAGGTTCCATGCCCGCGGCCAGGATGGCCTGCGGCAGGGCACGGCAGGCGAACGTCGGAATGAGCACGTGCGTGCGTCCGTCGACCGGGAGCGATGTGAGCGCCGCGATAATGCCCATCCGCGCGCGCCGCAAAAGGCGATAGCAGGCCTGGGGGCCAACCAGAGTCTCCAGATCCCCCGCCAAGGCCGTCGCGTCGTCACTACGGCCCGACAGCAGCGATTTCAGGCAGGCCGCCAATTCGGCCCGGCCGTGATCGCAGCAGCGCATTGGGATGCGGCCCCACATGGTGGTCTCGCTATCGTCGTGGCGTTGGACGGCCGTGCGCCATCGCCGCCGCAAGAAGAACCCATCCGAGATGATAGGGCCTGCACTCGTGACAGACGAATCCGTCCCTGAAGGGGCGGCGATCGACGCGGTCGGTCCAACCGACCAGCCACAGCATGCGCCGTTCGCGCGGGCCCAGGCCGAAAGCGCCGGTACTGACGCGAGGGTCTCGTTGGACGGCCCGCCAGATCATGCTCTGCGAGTAGTCGATCATGTCCTCGCCCGGGCACTCGGGATGCCGGGTCAACCACTCCAGCCCAGCGGCGATGGCCGGATCGTAGAGGTCCATATTCAGCGTCTCGGCCACCGCCATCATCGCCATGGGCCCCATGGCATCCTGATGCACGCTATAGACGGGGTAGCGCACCACCACCTGGCCGCGACGAACGCTGTAGATCCACCACCACTGACCGCCGACGCCCTGCAGGCAGCACAGCCGGTCGGCGCACAGGCGCGCGGCGGCACTGAAGTGTCGCCAGCCCATCGCGATCGCGCAACGCGCCAGACCCACCACCGGGTACACCTGCGAGGCGAAACTGCCAAGCCGGCGGCGCAGCGGCGCCACGGCATCACGGATGCCTTTACGCCCCGACAGCGTGAACAGCCCGCTGGCGCTGGACTGGTTGGCCAGCAGCGTTTCGCCTGCGGTGGCGGCCAATTCGACGGCCCAGTTCACCGGCTTCTTCCACCCCAACCAATGGCCCAAACCTGTCAGCAGCCATCCCAGTTCCATGCTGCTGGCCGGTGCCGAGGGCGACAGCAACTCTGCCCGCCGCACGTCGATCAGATTGAGCACGTCATCGGCGCGGCTGTCCTGCCACAGCGTCAGTGCCCATAGCACCAAGCCCAGATTCCCAACCGGGGCCTCGCCCATCGCCCACTCGACCAGGTGCGTCAATGCCGGGGAGTAGTCTCGCGCGGCTTCATTTCCCAACTGCCACTGCGCCGCCAGGCCAATCAACGCCATCGCCGTGTACCGCATCGACAGCCCTTCCCGCACAACTATCCCCTGCTCGTTGCGAATGCCGGTGCGGCAGAACGCCCGGGCCTCGGGAACGTAGAGCCGGTCCAGACCTTCCATCGCCAGGGGCATCAGGCGGCCTAATTCCGTCTGGATCGAGACCGATGCGACCGTTGAATCGCTCTTCTGGGTCCGACATAACTGAATGATCATAATTCCTCCCGATAGCCTGGCCCGGGTCAGTGGCGTGGCCAAAGCCTTCGCGTGAACTTTTCCGCCATGATCGATAGCCACGGCATGGGGTCGTCGCCGGCCAGGTATGCCCCACGCACCGGCGGCCGCAGCGACGCCAACCATCCGCCCAGGCTCAACTGCCCCTGTTGGCGATAGTACGCTGCGGACTTGCGGTCGCCGGCAAAATTGACCCACCGCACGCGGTGGCCGTTGCGTTTCAGCGGGGGAACGCCCCGCCCTGTCAGGTCGCAGTACGCCACGTAGGCGATCGGGACGCCGTTGAGATCGGCCACGCCGCTCTGCCAGTCGGTGCGGCAGACGGTCGGCTCGATCAGGCGGAATCCCCCGTCGCGCGGGTCGCGTTTGAACTCCATCGAACACAGGCCGTGGAAGCCCACGGCCTGGAAGAACGCCGTCGAGCGTTCGACGAGTTCCTCCATCGCCAGCGGTTGGCAGCACGCCGTCCCGCCGCAGTGCGGCGGCCACTGGCGGATCTTGCGCCCGCAGAAGGAGGCCAGGGCGCGACTGTCGCGGTCATAGTACTGCAGGCAGAAGTGCACCAGTTCGTCGCTGCCGGGGATGTACTCCTGGATAATCATGCCGCCCTCGGCCGCCGCGCCGATGGCCCCATACGTCTGCAGCAGTTCCCTGGGCGAGGCCAGGACGTAGGCCTTTTTGCCCCCTGCCTGCGAGTACGCCGGCGACTTGGCCCGCGGTTTGAGGACGCACGGATATCGCACCCGCGTGGCCGCGGCAGACACCTCATTGGCGCCATGCACCGTGAAGGTCTGCGGCGTGGGCTGCCCGAGCTTTTCCGCAAGAGCTGCGAAGGCAGTCTTATCGAGCAGCGCCTCGACCAGGTCCGCCTTGGGCATTGCCAGGCGATACGCCTGCTGCAAGGCCGACCGGTTTGCCGCGAGGGTTCGCACGGCCTGGTCGGTTACGGGAATCAGGACGGGCGGCTGAGAAAAGGCGCTGCGCTTCTCGAGCAGGACGCGCGTCAGGTCGGCGGCGAAATCGCCGCAGACCCAGATGTCGCGGATATAGCGGCTGCGGGCCTCGGGCACGCGGGCGTCCAGCGCCGCCACGGTGACGCTCACGCCGTGGCGCCCCAGCGCCCGCGCAACGCCCAGGCCGTTGATATTGAGTCCGACGACAACCGCGGGTATTTTTTCCTGGCAGGTCATGCGTTACATTCCGGCAAGTCAGTGCCGCGACGGCGGATCTCGATCATCGCTCGCCGCGCGGCTGAACGATCATATGCCTCGACCCGCGGCGCCCCCAAGTAAGTCGGTTGCATTTGAGCCCCGAGTTGGATATCCGCCAGTGGCGAGGCATATAGTCGGTGTCATGAACGCGTACCCGATCGCTCCAACATGCCGGCACGCCAAGGCGTATTCAGGCGGCAATCCCTGTCGCCGTGGGCGCGCCGTTACGCGCCTGCCCCGCGTCAGCATCGGCCTGCCCGTCTATAACGGCCAGAAATATCTCCCCCTGGCGATCGAATCGGTCCTCGCCCAGACATTCGAGGACTTCGAGTTGATCCTCTCCGACAATGCCTCCACCGACGCCACGGGCGAAATCTGCAATCACTACCTGAACGGCGATCGGCGAGTCCACTACGTCCGCAACAGCGTCAATGTCGGAGGGGCCGAAAACTACAACCGCGTCTTTCGCCTGGCCCAAGGACGTTACTTGAAATGGCTGGCTGACGACGACCTGTGCGAACCGCAGTTCCTCCAACAATGCGTGGAGGTGCTCGACTCGCGGCCGGAAGTGGTCCTGTGCTACCCATCCACCAAGGTCATCGACGCCGATGGCCAGGAGATGCCGGTCCCGACGACGCCGTGCTTTGTGGATCCCAAGGACACCATCCGGCGGTTCCGCCATTTTCTTGACCCGGTGGGCATCGGTCACAACCCGATCTTCGGTCTGGCGCGTCGGGCGAGCCTGGAGCGGACGTTTCTCTTTCGCAGGCATTTGTGTTCCGACCGATGCCTGGTGGCCCAACTGGCGTTGATGGGCGAATTCTGCGAGCTGCCGCAGCGCCTTCTCGTTCGGCGAAAGCACGATCGCAACGTCGGTAGAGCACCCGAAGATATTTCCTTCTATGACCCGGCCAAGAACGCCTCGAGCCTGTCCGGCGTGGTGCCTGAAATGCACGTGACCCGTGCCATGCTCTGTGCCATTCATTGGGCGCCGTTGCGGTCGGGTGAGAAGCTGCGGCTTGGTGGCTGCCTGGGGAAATGGATCCTGCGGCGGCGTCGGGACCTCGCATGGCAGGGCAAGCAGGCGATGATCTGGATGGCGCGGAAATATCTGGGATGGATGTTGCCTCGTCGCCGATCAGCCACGGTCAATAACCCGTAACCGGTACCTTCAAGGGGAGGGAGTCAAGTGAAAGTAGCTATTCTTGCCGGCGGCGTCGGCACGCGACTGGCAGAGGAAACAGAGGTCAAGCCCAAGCCCATGGTGGATATCGGCGGGCAACCCATTCTCTGGCACATCATGAAGCATTACTCAAGCTATGGGTATCACGATTTCGTCATCGCTCTGGGCTATAAGGGCGAATGCATCAAGCGGTACGTCGCCGAGTATGCCACATTCAAGAGCGACCTGACCGTGGATCTGGCCGCGGGCAAAGTGACCCGCCGCCCAAACGGCCTTCCCGATTGGCGAGTGGAGCTGATCGACACCGGCCATGACACGTTGACCGGCGGGCGAATCAAACGCCTGGCGCCGTATCTGGGAAATGAAACGTTCATGCTGACCTGGGGCGACGGCGTCTCGAACGTCGATCTCGACGCCCTGTTGGCGTTTCACCGCTCGCATGGAAAGCTCGCGACGGTCACGGCCGTGCGACCAGTTGCGCGGTTCGGGCACATGGACTTCGACGGCGACTGCGTCCGGTCGTTCAGCGAGAAGCCCCAGACCGCCCAAGGCTGGATCAACGGCGCATTTTTCGTCCTGGAACCGGGGGTGATGGACTACATCGACGGCGACGCCACGCAGTGGGAACGCGAGCCCCTGGAGCGTATGGCGGCCGAGGGACAGTTGATGGCCTACAAGCACACGGGCTTCTGGCAGTGCATGGACACCCTGCGCGAGGCTCGGCTGCTGCAAGAACTCTGGTCCACCGGCCAAGCGCCGTGGAAAACCTGGGAGGACTGACGATGCGGGTTATGCTGACCGGAAACAAGGGCTATATCGGCATGGTGCTGGCCCCGATGCTGGCGCGGGCGGGCCATGAGGTGGTGGGTCTGGACAGCGATCTCTATCGCGACTGCACGTTCGGCGCGCAGGGGCAGGAGTTTCCCACGCTCATCAAGGATGTGCGGGACGTCGAGGAGAGCGACCTGAAGGGATTCGACGCGGTGTTGCACCTGGCCGGGCTGAGCAACGACCCCCTGGGAGACCTGAACCCGGACCTGACGATGGAGATCAACTGGCAGGCATCGGTTCGCCTGGCGAAGCTGGCCAGGTCCGCCGGCGTGCGACGGTTCATCTATTCCTCCACGTGCAGCAACTATGGAGCCTCGGGGGAGGAGATGATGACCGAGGACTCGCCGCTCAACCCCGTCACGCCGTACGCAGTCTCGAAGGTCTACGCCGAACGGGACATCGCCCTGCTGGCGGGGCGGCGGTTCTGCCCGGTCTTCTTGCGAAACGCCACCGCCTACGGCGTCTCGCCCAGACTGCGATTCGACCTGGTGATCAACAATCTGACGGCATGGGCCTGCGCCACGGGCAAGGTCATGCTTAAGAGCGATGGAACGGCCTGGCGGCCGGTCGCGCACATCGAGGACATCAGCGCAGCGTTTGTGGCGGCCTTGAAGGCCCCCATGAGCCTGGTGTGCAACCAGGCCTTCAACGTGGCCCCGCTGGGCGAAAACTACCGCGTCAGCGACCTTGCGGCCATAGTCTCGCGGACGGTCAGCAATACGCAGGTCAGCTTCTCGCAGGATGCCTCCACGGACGCGCGATGCTACCGCGTCGACTGCAGCAAGATCTATCGCACGCTCAAGGCGTTTCATCCGCGCTGGAACGCCGCGCGCGGCACCCGGGAACTTCTGAAGGCTTACCGCACGTACGGCGTCACGGTGGAAGATTTTGAGGGCCCACGTTATCGGCGCATCGCACACATCCAGAAACTCCTGGCCGAGAACGTGCTGGACAAGACGCTTCGTTTTCAGACGGCGCCGGCCATCCCGGCAGTGGACGCCGCTTACGCCGCACAGGCCGTTGCGGTAGAAGGATAGGAGAACACGCCATGAATCAACCGGGGGGCAGACAACGGGCCGCAGTTGCCCAATCACCTCAGTTCGAGTCTCGCTGCAGCCAGGCTCGCTGCCGCTCGTGCGGCCATGCCGGACTTGACGGCATTTTGGATCTGGGCGCCATGCCTCTGGCCGACGGGCTGCTGACCGGCGAGCAACTGGGCCAGGCCGAAGCGCGCTACCCGCTGGAGTTGGCGTTCTGCCCGGACTGCACGCTGGTTCAGATCGTCGAGACCGTCCCGCCGGAGGTGCTTTTCGGCGCCGACTACCCGTATTTCTCCTCGTTCTCGGCAGCGCTGCTGGAGCATTCGCGGGACAACGCGCTGAACCTGATCGCCCAGCGGCGGCTCAACGCGCATAGCCTCGTCGTCGAGATCGCCAGCAATGACGGCTATCTGCTCAAGAACTTCCTCGAGCGGCAGATTCCCGTCCTGGGGATCGACCCCGCCGCCGGACCGGTCCGAGCCGCGCGCGAGATCGGCGTGCCGACCCTGCAGGAGTTCTTCAGCCTCGATCTGGCCCGCCGCCTAACCGATGAAGGCAAGCGCGCCGACGTGATCATCGCCAACAATGTCCTGGCGCACGTGGCCGACACTAACGGGATCGTCGCCGGCATGGCTGTCCTCCTCAAGGACGGCGGCGTAGTCGTCATCGAAGTCCCTTACCTGCGCGAGCTGATCGACCACTGCGAGTTCGACACCATCTATCACGAGCATCTGTGCTACTTCTCAGTGACGGCCGTCGACCGCCTGGCTCGCCGTCATGGGCTGTATCTCAACCGCGTGCAGCAGCTGCCCATCCACGGCGGGTCGCTGCGGCTGTTCCTGGAACTCAAGGATCGCCGCCGCAGTTCCGTCACGGAAATGCTGGCGGCCGAAGCGGCGTTGGGGATGGACCGGGTCGATTACTACCGCACCTTTGCGCGGCGGGTGGCGGCGCTGCAACATCGCCTGCGCCGCCTCCTGGGGCGGCTGCAGAGCCAGGGACGCTCCATCGCCGCATACGGGGCGGCCGCCAAGGGCGCCATCATGCTCAACAGCGCGAGGGTCGGCCAGGACATCATCCGGTATGTGGTCGATCGCAACGTCCACAAGCAGGGCAAGTACATGCCCGGCGTCCACATCCCCATTGATGCCCCGCAGCGCATCATGGAGGACAAGCCCGACTACGTGCTGGTGCTGCCCTGGAACTTCAAAGACGAGATCCTCCGCCAGTGCCAGGAGTATCGCGACCAGGGCGGGCGGTTCATCATTCCCGTCCCGCGGCCTGTGGTCGTCTGACGCCCGTACATAAAGGAAGTGCCATGATTTCGCCAATGCCAGCCCCCGCATCTCCCCGGCGGGCGTCCCCGCCGGTAGCGCTGCAGTGCCCCAACTGCCAGGACGCCCCGATGCGGGAGTTTCACCAGGTTCCGCGCATCGCGGTGCATTCATGCATCCTTGTGAACGACCGCGACGCGGCGAGGGATTTTCCCGCCGCGCCGCTGGCGCTGGGGCTATGCCCCCGTTGTGGGTTCATCGCCAACACGCAATACGACGCCTCGCACCGCAATTACAATCAGTCGTACGAGGAGACGCAGGGCTTCAGCCCCCGCTTCAACGAGTTTCAGCAGCGGCTCGTGCGGATGCTGATCGACCGCTACGGCGTCCGCGGCAAGAACGTGCTGGAGATCGGCTGCGGCAAGGGCGAGTTCCTCGCCCAGTTGTGCATCGAGGGCGACAACCGCGGCATCGGTATCGACCCGGGCTGCGTCAAGGAGCGGCTCAGCCCCGAGGCAGCCCGGCGCATGACCGTCATCAACGACTACTATGGCCCGGAACATGCCGATCTGCCCGCCGACGTGATCTGCTGCCGCCACACGCTGGAGCACATCCCCCAGACGCGGAGGTTTCTCGAATCAATCCGCCGCGCCATCGGGGACCGCCACGACACGCTGGTGTTCTTCGAGGTGCCTGACACGCTGCGCATTCTTGAGGATCTGGCCTTCTGGGACGTGTACTACGAACACTGCTCGTACTTCACCTGCGGCTCGCTGGCGAGGCTCTTCCGCTCGACGGGCTTCGAGATCGAGTCGCTCGACCTGGACTTTGATGGACAGTACATCATGCTGCTGGCCCGGCCCGCGCCGCAGCCCACGCGGGGACGGCTGGCCGTCGAGGACGACCTGGCTCGCACGGCCACGGCGGCTGAGGCGTTTGCCGCCAATGCCGATGGCGCCATCAAGGCCTGGCGTCAGCGGATCACCACGGTGGCCGCCCAGGGACGCCGCTGCGTGCTCTGGGGGTCGGGGTCCAAGGCCGTCGCTTTTCTGGCGGCGCTCGATCTCGGCGGGCAGGTCCAGCGCGTAGTGGACATCAACCCGTATCGCCGCGGACGCTACATGCCGCTGACGGCCCAGCCCATCGTGAGCCCGGAAGACCTGGCCTCGTGCCCGCCGGATTACGTGGTGGTCATGAACCCGATCTACGAGCGGGAAATACGGGAGCAATTATCCGCAATGAACCTGGCGCCCACGCTCTGGTGCGTTTGAATCAGAGAGAATCCGATGAGCCACGCGATCGCTACCACAACCGATTCTTCTGTTTGCCCGGCAGCGCCGCGCACCCGCTGCGGAGTCTGCGGCGAGGCGAGGGTGCGCGAGTTCTTCCGCCTCGGCGGCGTGGCGGCCATCTGCAACCGCCTCTACGCCAGCCGCACCGAAGCGATGGCCGCGGCGAAGGCGGACTTGCGAATGGCCTTCTGTCCCGCCTGCGGCTACATCTACAACAACGCGTTCAAAGCGGCCGATGCGTCTTACGAACCTGGCTACAACAATGCCCTGCAATACTCCGCGCGATTCCGCCGATACGCGCGGGCGCTGGCCAACTGGTTGGTAGACCAGGTGGACCTTCGCGACAAGGAGATTATCGAGATCGGGTGCGGTGACGGGTTCTTCCTTCACCAACTCTGCGCCGACGGGCGCAATCGGGGGCTCGGGTTTGACCCGGCGTACGTGCCCCGGGCAGATTTCGAGGAGTGCTCGTTCCTCCGCTTCCGGCGGGAATACTTCACCGCGGCGTCGGGTCCGCAACGGGCGGATATCGTCTGCTGCCGACAGGTGCTCGAACACGTCAGCGACCCGTTGGCCTTTCTCGACGAGCTCCGCCAGAACGTGCATCGCGGCGATGGCACGCCGCTGTTCATCGAGGTGCCCAACGCCCTGGCGACGATCAAGGGCCTGAACGTCTGGGACCTGCTCTACGAACATCGCAGTTATTTCCTTCCGGAAACGCTGGCCAGGCTGCTGATTCGCGCCGGGTTCTCCCCGGCCGTGATCCGCGTCACCTACGGCGGGCAGTACCTGGCGGTGCTGGCGCTGCCCAGCCGCGTCTTTCCCGTCGACGTGGCATCGCACGACCCGGGCGAGCGGACCCGCCGCCTGATCGACGCTTTTGCCCAGACCTTCGCCGGCCGCCTGGGGTACTGGCAGAGACGGCTGGAGGAATACCGCCGCTGCAACAAGCGGGTGGTCTTCTGGGGTGCCGGAACCAAGGGCGTGATGCTGCTCAACGTCCTGGCCGGCGCCGACGAGTTGGTGGAATGCATCGTCGACGTCAACCCGCGCAAGCAGGGCCTGTTCATCCCGATCTGCGCCCACCCGGTGGTGGCGCCGGAGTCGCTGCGGGCCTGCCCGCCCAAAGTTGTCGTGGTAATGAACGGCCTGTATCGGCGCGAGGTGCAGCGGCGAATGGCCGAGTTGTCAATTCAGGCCGACGTGGTGACGGCCTGACGGGTACAATTATGACGTACGATCCAACAGGGGCGTGGATTTCCAGGTACCTGCCGGGGGTGGCAGCGCCGGGTGCACCTGAAGAAGTAACGGAGGGCGCTCATGGCAGGAATCGATAGCGAAACACTCGTCAAGAAGAAGGTGCTCGTGGTGGACGACCACCCCGTCACGCGCCGCGCCATCGCCTCGCTGCTGGATGCGACCGAAGACCTGGTTCTCTCCGGCGAGGCCGCCGACGTGACCGGGGCGCTCAAGGCCATCGAAGCCTACCACCCCGACGTCGTCATCGTCGACATGCGCCTGCGCGACAGCAACGGGATCGACCTGCTCAAGGACATTCACGTGCGCTGGCCCAAGCTGCCGGTGCTGGTGTTCTCCATGCGCGATGAATCGTTCTTCGCCGAGCGAACGCTGCGCGCCGGCGCTCGGGGTTATGTCTCCAAGACGCGCGACCCGGAGGAACTCATCGAAGGCATTCACAGCGTGCTGGGCGGGGGCATGTACGTCAGCAGCGAATTGGCCGAAGCCATGGTGGAGAAGTTCGTCGAAAGCCCCAACGCCGCAGCCGGGACGTCGCTGGCCTCGCGACTGAGCGACCGCGAGTACGAAGTCTTCGAGCTCATCGGCGAGGGCCTGCCCATGTCGGAGCTGGCCAAACGCCTGCACATCAGCATCAAGACCGTCGAATCGCATCGCGACCACATCAAGAAGAAACTCAAGGTCGGCAGCTCGACGGAACTGCTCAAGATGGCCATCGAATGGGTCCAGTCGCGAGGGGGCGGATGATCGGCCCGCTCACGCCGGACCGTGACGCATGGGCGGGAGATTGATCCCCTGGGGATCGCCGGCATCGCCGGCCGAGATCGCCACGCCTGAATCCACCAGGGCCTGCCAGTGCTTGTCGTTGAAGATGCAGCCGGGGTCGCCGCCGTGGAGTTGACCGAAATACGCGTCGCTGCGGGCGCGGCAGCCGCCGCAGTAATTGCGGAAGGCGCAGACCTCGCAGTGGTGCAGGCGATGGTCACGGTCGTTAAGAATGTCCCAGAACTCGCTGGTGCGGAAGATCTCCATCAGCGGGCCCTCGCGCACGTTGCCCATCACGCGATGCGGCAGGTATACGCAGGGCGTCACGTTGCCGTTGGGCTCGATGCAGATGTACGTGCGTCCCGCCCCGCAGCCGCCGAGGTACTTGGCCACCACGCGCGCCTTGACGCCGCTGCCGCTGCCGGCGTGGCTGCAGGCGGCGCGCCCGCTCTCCAGCGCCGCCCCGGCCAGGCACACGCGACCGAGCTGCGGGGCCGTCGAGATCACGCCCATGCCGCCGGCCTGCATCTTCTCGTTGAGGATCGCCAGCAACTCCTCGCGCTGGGCGGGGGTGATGTCGCCGCTGACCATCCGCAGCCCTCGCCCGACGGGGATGAAGTTGAAGTGGGCAAAGCAGCCGGCCCCGAGCTTTTCGGCGAAGGCGATCATGTCCCGCACTTCGTGAAAGTTCCCCTGGTGGACGCACATCGCGATGCCCAGCCGCAGCCCGGGCGTGGCGACCACCACTCGCGCTCCGGCGACAGACTTCTCCCACATGCCCTTCTGCCCGCGGAAGGCATCGTGGCGGGCGGGATCGGTCGAGTCCAGCGAGATTTCCACATATCGCAGCCCGGCGGCTGCGAGCTTGCCCGCCATCGCCGGCGTCATCGTCGTGCCGTTGGTGGCCAGGGTCAGGTGCATGCCATAGCTGCTGGCGCGCTCGAGCACGGGGATGACGTGCGGACTGATGGTCGGCTCGCCGCCGGATAGGGCAAGCATCGGCATGTGGGCGCGGCCCATCTGGTCGACCAGGGCGAGCTTTTCCTCCAGCGTCAGCTCGTCGGCCAAGGCGGCATGGTCGCTGTCCTGGTAGCAGTGGCGGCAGGCGAGATTGCAGCGGTTGGTGAAGTTCCACACGGCAAAGAGCGGAGCGACGAATTTCTGCGGCACGGTCAGGCCGAACTTGCCCACGCTGCGGGCGACGATCACCAGCCCGCGCAGCGTCGGGCGATGCCCGGCGAGCTTCTGGCGGAACGTCTCCATGTCCGTCTGGCCGCGGAAGCGGTCGATGATCCGGTGCAGCAGCCAGTACTTGATCCGCGTCCAGCGCGACGCCGCCGGGTCGCCGTACGAGGCGATCACGCGCTCCAGCGCCGTCGAGCCGGCGGCGTCATCCACGCTCAGCCGCCGCAGCAGCCAGCGGAACGGCCGCGTGCCCACCCATCGCTCGATCGGGTGGCGGTAGTTGATCTGCAGCATCGTCGGCGTCGTCTCGTCGGCAAGGATGAGGCTGGTCCGCACGTACTGGCCGCTGGTCAATTTGCCGTCATCCCCGCGCGTGCATCGCTTGTCGGCGTTGTCCGAGGCGGGGAACTCGTGGCGATATTCCTTGCCGATAGCCGCGGCCGTGGTGTGCCGCCCGGCGGCGGTGTACGACTGGGCGCCGGAGGCTTTGGGGTCTGGAGCACTCATGAGGTTTCGGCGGCGCTTTGCGCGGGGGCGGCGTGGGCAGGCGGCGTCAAGTGTGCGGCCGCATGCTGCTGCTCGACGATGGTGCGATATTCCGGTCCGCAGTTGTAGGTGCAGAAGGGGAACATCCCCGCCGGCGTGGAATAGATGATGACGCAGCGGCGGGCGCGTTCGGCGTCGAAGTTGAAGCGGTCCTGA
>JAJFVE010000171.1 GCA_021371965.1 Planctomycetaceae bacterium | reverse complement strand
AAGGCCTGCACCACGTCGCGATAGATCGCCACGCCGGCCACCCGCTCGAACTTGTAGTTGGCGATCGCGTCGCCCACCAGGTCGGCGAAGACGGCCGAGGGCATCACGAACGTCAGGATTTCCTCGCGGGCGTCGCCCATCCTGGCCAGCAGCAGGTTCATGTGCGCCATCGACGCGGTGACCTTCTCCCCGGCCATCTTGCCGCGGGCCACGTCCAGCACGTGAATATTCGCGCTGGCGGTCGTGCCGTCGGTGGTGTCGGCCGAATCCACCGCCGCCACGGCCGCGGCGATGATGTTGTTGCGGATGGCCAGGATCTTGCTGTCGGCGAACTGCTGGCCGAGATTGACCATCGCGGCGTTCATGTCGAACGCGCGCCCGGCCTTGCGGGCCTGGATGTCGGTCACGGCGACGGGTCCGCAGCCCTTGGTCTGGCTGACGAGCTTCCCGCCGGTCATCTCGAGCTTGCGGATGTTGACGGCGTCGCCGGGGCTGTCGTTGTTGCGGCTGGAGACCAGCGAGTCGATGGGCTTCCAGCGGGCGGTGTCGGTGAAGTCGCCGCCCAAAGCCATCTGGCGGGCCGGGTCGCTTTCCAGCACGATCGCGCCGCGCGAGGCCTCGTTGAAGATGTCGATCTTTTCGATGGTCCGGCGATACTCCTCGGCGCGGAGGGTGTCCTTGTAGACCATGTCGGCGGCAGAGCCGTATTCGGCGGTAGCCATAGCGTTCTTTCCTTTCTTAGTTTGGTTTCGATCAACTCACCACAGAGGCACAGAGGGCGCAGAGGGAGAGACGCGGGGATGGATGGATGGATGGATGGATGGATGGATAGATAGACAGCGACCACGCTGGGCAATCCATTCATCCAGCCATCCAATCATCCACTCATCCAGTCATCCATTTATCCTTTCATCCATTCCCTCCTCCTCTCTGCGAGCTCTGTGTCTCTGTGGTTGCCTTTCCTATCCGGGCCTGCTGGCCTTTCTTCGTGCCAACTGCACGTACGCTTTGGCCCCATATGCGGCGATGAACTGGGCCTTTCGGCGGGGACTGGCGTCAAGATCCTCCACGCGCAGCGAGCGCCCCGCCGTCCCCTTATGGGCGCCGCTGCCGGTGTCGCCCGAGGGCGGCAGAAAATGCTGCCCTTCCTGGGCGAGCCATTCGGTTACGAAGCAGCCGACGTCGAGCGGCTGGCCGGCGTCGGACAGCATGGGCTGACCGTCTCCGTCCAGCACGCGCACCTGCGGACCTTCGTCCGCCAGCGTCACGTCGATTCGCCCGGCCAGGAGCTGTGCTGCCTGCGCCAGGGCGGAGGAGCCCCCCACGCCGCAGCCAGTCAAAGCCTTGTGCAGTTCGTAGGCGCCGACGGTGCTCTTGACCATCGCCGAAAGCGCCGCGATGCGGGCATCCTTGGCGGCCGTCTCCTGCGACAGCGACGCCAGGCGTTCGTCGTTGTCGCCGCGGCCGACCTGTCGCAACTGAGCCAGGTCAGATTCGGCGCGCTGGGCCCGCTGGCGATACTTGCGGGCCTGGGCCGCCTCGCGGAGATACTCCGCGTGCCAACCGTCGCTGGAGGCACGCACAACGGAGTTGTGCGTGGCACCCATCTCGCCCGTGCTCCCGTCTTCGCCCGGGGCTGTCGTGGTATTTTGAAGGTCAGGCATATCGTGTTCCTTCATCCGCGGTAGCCTTTGGACCGGGCCTTGGCCGCCAGTTCGATGTACGCGTCGGCGCCGTGGCGGGCGATGAACTGCGCCTTCTTTCTCGCGTCGCGATCCAGCACCCTCATCAGATCCACCGGATCGGCCTGGGCGATCTGCTGAAGCCCCGAGACGACCGCGTCGGCCTCTCGCTGCTTGAGAACCTTGGCGGCGTGGCCGCGCAGCAGCGGGTCGCTCTCGATTTTGCGGCGAAGAAACTCCGTCGGGTCGGGAGTGATCTGCACGCTCCCGCCCGCGTCCACCGTGGCAGTGAAATGCCGTAAGAACGCGCCAGCCGTCTGCGGCGGAATCCCCAGTGCCACTGCGGCGCTGCGAATCGCCTCCGCCAGGGCGACGCTGCTGAAGCGGCGGCGGAGTTCGTCGTTGGTCTCCATGGCTTCTTCGAGCAGGCGCGACGTCTCCTGGGCCTCTTCGTGGCCGCTTCGCAACTGCTCGATCTGCTCCCACAGGCGGCGGTTCTCATCC
>JAJFVE010000168.1 GCA_021371965.1 Planctomycetaceae bacterium | reverse complement strand
CTCAGCGAGCTGAACCTTTTCCAGGTCCATGCCCAGGTCCTTGGAGATGACCTTGGCGCCGGTGAGGATGGCGATGTCGTCGAGCATGGCCTTGCGGCGGTCGCCGTAGCCCGGGGCCTTGACGGCGCAGACGTTGACGATGCCTCGCAGCTTGTTGACCACCAGCGTCGCCAGGGCTTCGCCCTCGACGTCTTCGGCGATGATCAGCATCGGTTTCTTGGCCTTGGCGACCTTCTCCAGCAGCGGCACGAGCTTGGCCACGTTGGAGATCTTGTCTTCGTGAATGAGGATCAGGCACTTTTCGAGCACTGCCGCCATCGCCTCGGGGTCCGTGGCGAAGTGGGGGGAAAGGTATCCGCGGTCGAACTGCATGCCCTCGACGACGTCGACGGTCGTCTCGATGCTCTTTCCTTCTTCGACGGTGATCACGCCGTCGCGGCCGACCTTGTTCAGGGCCTCGGCCAGCATCGCCCCGACCGTCGGGTCGTTATTGGCGCTGATGGCCGCCACGTTGCGGATGTCGGCGTCGGACTTGGGATCGACGGGCTTGGCCATGGCCTTGAGCTCGTCGAGCACAGCCGCCGTCGCCGTGCGCATGCCGCGGGCCAGCGCCATCGCGTCGGCGCCGGCCATCAGGTTGCGCAGGCCTTCGGCAAACAGCGCCTCGGTCAGCACGGTGGCGGTGGTGGTGCCGTCGCCAGCCGCGTCTGAAGTCTTGCTGGCGGCCTCTTTTACGAGCTGGGCCCCCATGTTTTCGTTCTTGTCGGAGAGCTGGATTTCCTCAGCGACGCTCACGCCGTCTTTGGTGACGGTGGGGGCGCCCCAACCCTTATCGAGGATGGCGTTGCGTCCGCGCGGGCCGAGGGTGCTCTTGACCGCCCGGGCCAGCTTTTCTACGCCGGCCAGAAGGGCCTGGCGAGCGTCGGTGTCGAGAGCTAACTTCTTAGCTGCCATTTACTTGCTCCTTTGTCAGTAGCCTGAATGTCACGATTGCTGCCAACGATGTCAACACAACCGGCGGCCGTACCAAAGCGCACCGCCGCCACAAGAAAAGCAAGCAACCACCGTGCCTCGAATGCTAACCATTTGTCTTAGCATAACTTGCTCAATTAAGCGAGTTCGTCGCTGACGATCTTTCCTGCCATCGAAGCACGATTTGACGCGCCCCGCCACAGAATTTGACAGGAGCGCCCCCAAAGCGTCCCCCTCTCCCGCCGCTTGCGGTTCTCAATAAGATCAAACTGGCGGTGGTTGCGTGCTTTCCGGTGGCGCTTGGGTCGGTTCCACAGCCTTTCCCTTCTTTCTAAGGATTTATTAGTATTTATAAAGGATATGCCTTATAAATACTTATATATTCCTATAAATCTGGAACGCCCTATGGACAGAATCAAGAATCCTTTCTCACCGGGTGCAGGTTCGCCGCCCCCGGAACTCGTAGGCCGGGACTGTATTCTGGAGCAGGCCCGAATCCTTTTGGAACGAGTTAAGCAGGCTCGCTCGGAGAAGAGCATACTGCTGACGGGCCTGCGCGGCGTGGGTAAGACCGTGTTGCTCAACCGAATTGAGCGCATGGCCCACGCGCTGGGATACCGAACTGTTCTGATGGAAGCACATGAGGGCAAGCGGTTGGCTGTCCTTCTGGCTCCGCATTTGCGACGTGTCCTCTTTGACCTTGATAGAGTCAAGGCGGCGGGCGATAAAGTACGCCGAGGGATCGCTGTCCTGCGAAGTTTTCTGGGATCAATCAAGGTCACCTACGGCGATGTCGAGTTCAGTATTGACGTGGAGCCCGAAAAAGGCATTGCCGATAGCGGGGACCTGGAGGTCGATCTGCCGAACTTGTTTGAGGCCATCGCCGAGGCGGCCCAGGAGAGGCGCGCCGCTGTGGCAATCTTGATCGATGAAATCCAGTACTTCACTTCCCCCGAGCTGGGCGCGCTGATCATGGCGATGCATCTGATGCAGCAGCGGCAGTTGCCTTTAGTGCTCATTGCCGCCGGGCTCCCGATCCTGCCGGGGCTTGCAGGGGAGTCGAAATCGTACGCCGAGAGATTGTTCAGTTTTCCCGATGTTGGCCCGTTGTCAGAGCTTGACGCCGCCAGAGCTCTTCAGGATCCAGTCAGGGCCGCTGGCGTAGAGTTTGAACCGGCCGCACTGCACGAGATATTTGCCGTGACGCGCGGATACCCATATTTCGTCCAGGAATGGGGATATCAGGCGTGGAACCATGCCGAGCGGCCGCCGATCACCCTCGACATCGTCCATGCGGCCAGCCCCATCGTTCAAGAACGTCTGGACCAGAACTTCTTCCGTGTCCGCTTCGACCGTCTCACACCGAAGGAAAAAGAATTCCTACGCGCCATGGCAGAACCAGGCCCTGGTCCCCATCGCACCAGCGATGTCGCCGCCGCGTTGGGCGCGGATATATCGCGGCTGGGGCCGGTGCGTGCCAGTCTGATCAAGAAGGGCATGATCTACAGCCCCGCCCATGGCGAGATGGCCTTCACAGTGCCCCTGTTCGACCAATTCATGCGCAGGGCTATACCTGACGCGTCATTCGTCAAGGGTGAAGGGAGGATGCGATAACACTGTGACTGTACTTCGAGAATGAAGGACCTAGGGGGGACAGGTTCCATGATTACTTCGAGGTGACGAGCCCGTTCGTGTCATTCGTGACATTCGCGGACGCCCTCTTTCCCATTTCTCGAAACAGCCAGCCAGGCCGACATCAAGAGGGCCCATGCGGCAAGACGCAAGACGAGGCTACTATCACGCCACTGGCCACCACGCCGCCTGTCGCGGTACAATGAACTGACTTATTCCGCCTTGGGCGGCAAGAGGACCATGCCTGACTTCAAAGTCATATCGGAGATGTCGCCGGCGGGCGATCAACCGCAGGCGATTGCCAAGCTTGTCGAGAATTTTCGACACGGGCAGAATCGCAATGTATTGATGGGTGTGACTGGCTCGGGCAAGACGTTTACCATGGCGCATGTCATCCAGCAGCTTCAAAAGCCCACGCTGGTGATCAGCCACAACAAGACCCTGGCCGCACAGCTTTACGGCGAGTTCAAGACGCTCCTGCCCGAAAACGCCGTCGAGTACTTCGTCAGCTACTACGACTACTATCAGCCCGAGGCGTACATTCCGCAGCGCGATATCTACATCGAGAAGGACGCCGCCCGCAGCGACGACCTGGACCGCCTGCGGCTGTCGGCCACCACGAGCCTCTCGTCACGCAAAGATGCAGTGATCGTCGCCAGCGTGTCGTGCATCTTCGGCCTGGGCAGCCCGGAGGAGTACAAGAAGTCGGTCTGCGCCGTCCGCGTGGGCGACCGGATCGAGCGGGACGAGCTGCTCAAGCACCTCATCGCCCTGCAGTACGAGCGCAATGACATCGCCTTCGAGCGCGTCAAGTTCCGCGTCCGCGGCGACACCATCGACCTGTTCCCGGCCTACGAGGAGTTCGGATACCAGATCGAAATGTTCGGCGACCAGATCGACGCCCTGCGCCTGATCAACCCCGTCTCCGGCGACACGCTCAGCCAGACCGACCAGCTCTTCATCTACCCGGCCGTACACTACCTGGCCGACCAGGACGTCATCGACGCGGCCGTGGTGAACATCAAGGCCGAGCTCGAGCAGCGGCTCATCGAACTGCGCAACGGCGGCAAGCTGCTCGAGGCCCAGCGCCTCGCGGCCCGGACGCGCTACGACTGCGAGATGCTGCTGGAGGTGGGGCGCTGCCCGGGCATCGAGAACTACTCGCGGCACCTCGACGGCCGGGCCCCGGGCGTGCGGCCTTACACGCTGATCGATTACTTCGGCGACGACTTCCTGCTGATCATCGACGAGTCGCACGTGTCACTGCCGCAGATCAAGGCGATGTACAACGGCGACAAGTCGCGCAAGCAAGTGCTCGTCGATTACGGCTTCCGCCTGCCAAGCTGCCTGGACAACCGCCCGCTGCGGTTCGAGGAGTTCGAGGGGATGTGGAAGGACGTGCTGTTCGTCTCGGCTACGCCCGGGCCGTACGAGTTGCAGCTTACCGGTGGGGAAGTCGTCGAGCAGGTGATCCGCCCGACGGGCCTGATCGACCCGGAGATCGAGGTGCACGCAGCCACCGGGCAGGTAGCCGATCTGCTGGCCCGTGTGCGCGACCGCACCAAGGCCGGCGAGCGGACGCTGGTGACGACGTTGACCAAACGGCTGGCCGAGGACCTGGCCGAGTACATCCGCGCCGAAGGGATGCGCTGCAAGTACCTCCACAGCGAGATCGACACGCTGGAGCGCGTGGACATTTTGCGCGACCTGCGCGAGGGCAAGTTCGACGTGCTGGTGGGGGTCAACCTGCTGCGCGAGGGACTGGACCTGCCGGAGGTTTCGCTGGTGGCGATTCTCGATGCCGACAAGGAAGGCTTCCTGCGCTCGGCCACGAGCCTGATCCAGACGATCGGGCGCTGCGCGCGAAACGTCAACGCCAAGGTGGTGCTCTACGGCGACAAGATCACGCCATCGATGCAGGAGGCCATCGACGTGACCGCCCACCGCCGCAGCCTGCAGCTCGAATACAACAAGGCCAATAACATCACGCCCACGACGATCATCAAGGCCATCAACACGTCGCTGACCGACCAGATGCAGGCACGCCGCACGGCCGCCGCGGCCATCCACGCCAGCGAGAGCGACCTGGACAAGACCGAATATATCGCCGAGCTCGAGCGCCAGATGCTAGCCGCCGCCGAGGCGATGGACTACGAAACCGCCGCCCGCTTCCGCGATGAGATTGCCGAGATCAAAGGCGAAGTCGTCACGCGCACGACGACGCTGTCCCAGATGCGTCAAAAGAAGCACGCCCGCGGGAAACCGCGGTAGTTAGCCGCTGAGGTCGCTGAGGACGCTGAGGTAGAACGTGCTGGGATGGCGATGTTAGCGGTAGAGCTTGCTCGACGTGGTTTCTTCCCCGAGCTGCGTCAGAGAAACAACCGCGTCGAGCAAGCTCGACCGCTAACATCGCCATCCCAGCACGTTCTA
>JAJFVE010000140.1 GCA_021371965.1 Planctomycetaceae bacterium | reverse complement strand
CCGGTTGGAAAATCCTCGCTCGCTTCATACCATGCAGGCATGTCGAAAGTTTCCGCATCACCGCGCGGCACGTTTACCGGCGAGGTGCTGGCCAACGAGCAGGTTTGCGACGGCCACTACCGCCTGATCCTCGACGTGCCGCACTTTCCGCCGTCGCGGCCGGGGCAGTTTGTCCAGCTCCAGTGCCGATACCCCGGCGAGCGTGAGGGCGTCCACGTGGTCGAGTGGCCGCCGGGGCAGGCCCCCAAGTTCACCCAGGCGGAGCTGACTGACCGCGAGCCTTTCTTGCGCCGCCCGCTGAGCCTGGCCGGCCGGCGCGAGCACGCCCGCGGGGCGGTCGAACTCGACATCCTCTATCGCACCAGCGGCACGGGCACGGCGTGGCTGGCCGGCGTCACGCCGGGAAAGAGCCTCAGCGTGCTGGGGCCGCTGGGCAATGCGTTTCCCATCGAGCCGAACAAGCCCGCAGCCGCCCTGATCGGCGGCGGCGTGGGCATCCCGCCGATGCTGTACCTGGCGGCCGCCCTGCAAGCGGCGGGCAAGAAGACCGTAGCATTCAACGGCTCGCGGAGTTCTTGCCTGCTGCCGCTGCGGCTTCTGCCGGCAGGCAAGGTCCGGCCCGACGGTCAGCCGTCGCACTGCATCGCTGAGTTCGCGGCCTGTGACGTCGATGCGGGTGTAGCGACCGATGACGGCTCGCTGGGCTTCGCCGGCCTGGTCAGCCGCCCGTTCGAGGCGTGGCTGAACCAGCAGAGGCAACCCGAACGCGATCTGGTCGTCTACACCTGCGGCCCCGAGCCGATGATGAAAGCTGTCGCCGACCTTTGCTTATCCCGCAACGTGCAGTGCTACCTCTCGCTGGAGCGCCACATGGCCTGCGGCATGGGCACGTGCCAGTCCTGCGTGTGCAAGATCAAATCCGACGCCCCCCAAGGCTGGGCCTTCAAACTCTGCTGCACCGACGGGCCGGTATTCGACGCTCGCACGGTGGTGTGGTAGTTAGCCGCTGAGGTCGCTGAGGACGCTGAGGGAAGATAGGGGCCAAGAAAAACAAAAGAAAGCGGAGGGCGGACAGAGGAAGAAAGGATACGGCTATGGGGAAGCATGTTGACCCACGGAGTTATCCGCACTCGGAGTTGACGGACAAGATCATCTCTGCGGCTATGAGGGTTCATTCAGCGTTGGGGCCGGGATATCTTGAACGGATCTACTCGAATGCTCTGCGGCATGCTCTGGCGAAGGAGGGCTTGGCGGTTCAGCAGGAGGCTCGATACCAGGTCTACTTCGATTCACTTCTTGTTGGCGAGCATGTCCTCGATCTGGTCGCTGATGGCAAAGTGTACGTCGAGTTGAAATGCATCTCTATGATCACCGCCCTGGAAGTTGCACAGGTCCTATCAGGACTCAAAGCCAGCGGAATCGACGTCGGATCCTGCTGAACTTCAACACCCTTCACTTACGCGATGGAATCAAACGAGTAGCCAGAAGCCAAACGCCCGCGCAACTGTAGCCTCTGCTTTTCCTCGCTTCTGCTTCTTCCACAAAAGGTCTTCCTCAGCGTCCTCAGCGACCTCAGCGGCTAATTACTCCCCATGAGCACCGGGCGCGTCACAGGTCGACTTGTGGGGCGGGATGCCGGCCGCGTTGTGGGTTGCATGGCGGCGGGGTTGACTGGGGCGGGCGGTTTCCAGTCGGCGGCCGCGATGCGGGCGATGGCGGCGTTCATGGCGGGGTCTTCCGGGATCGTGTTGTCGATCTTGATGAGCTGCGCCGTGGTCGAGGCGATCTGCCAGCGGCCTTGGTCGTCTTGATGCATTTCCATGTCCACGCGGCCGAGGTTCTGCACGTACTCGCCCGCCTGAACGATCAGCACGTCGCGGCCGCCGGGGCCTTTGGTCCTGGTGCCGTGGTCCATGCGATTGTGGTCGTGGCCGCCGATGATCAAGTCGATCCCGCCCGCGCCAGCAGCCAGGCCCATGTCGCCCCAGGTGCCGATGTGCGTGACGGCGACGACCACGTCGGCCTGCTTCCGCAGCAGGGGCACGAGTTTGCGGGCGGTCTCGACATTGCCGGCTACGTCGATCTGCTGGCGGGTCTGCGGGTTCTCCTTGACGGTGCACAGACCGAAGAACGCCACGCGCACCGGCCCCGCGCGGTCGATGACGTACGGGCGCGCGAGGCATTGGCCGCTCTTGACGGTCAGGTTGCCGGTGAGCATGGGAAACTTTGCATGCGATGCCAGCGTGCCCAGCATGGGCAGGCCCATGTAGAACTCGCCGTTGCCGGGCGTCATCACGTCGAAGCCCATCTGGTTCATCAGCAGGATGTCGGCGATTCCATGTCGGCGCATGCTCAGGGCGTCGCCGCGGCTGGTGACGTCGCCGGCGTGGACGAGAAACGTCCGCACGCTGTTGCCCGCGGAACGCTGGCGGGCGATCAGCGTCGCCAGCCGCGCGTACCCGCCGGTCTGGCCGTCCGGCCCGTACGGCATGATGCGCCCGTGTGAGTCGTTGATGTGCAGGAACGTGAGGGTGACGCTCTGCGTCGCCGGGGTGCCACGCACAACTCCGTTGTGCGTGCCCAATGCCGGCTGCGTGGCCGGCGTGCCCTGCACCGCCGCCGGTTGAAGACCGTACGCGGCAGAGGCCAGAATCAGGCACAAGGATGAAAAGAATGTCCTGTGGTTCATTGCGCACTTTCATGCAGTAGCCGGTAGCCAGTGGACCCAGCAAGAGCGATCCCGCTTTTGCCGGCTACTGGCTACGGGCTACCGGCTACCAATTCAAACACCAGCAATGCCCCCACAGCCCGCAAATCGTTGTATAATGATGCGCACAGCAAGGCGAGGACTCACAGGAATTGGCTGAGACTATTCGGAACGAATTATCGGTTCAGGCGGAACGGGCGCTGCTGGTGGCCGTGATCCTGCCCGGAAGCACTGTGGACCCATTGGACCCGCTGGGTGAGTTGCGGGCCCTGACCCGCACGGCCGGGGGGATCATCGCCGACGAGATCGTGGCCAAGCGGCACGTCATTCACCCGGGCCTGTACCTGGGCTCGGGCAAGGCCCAGCAGATCGCCGACCGCGTTCACCAGAACGAGATCGACGTCGTGATCTTCGACAACGACCTGTCCCCCGCGCAGATCCGCGACCTCGAAGAGATCGTCGCCTGCAAGGTCATCGACCGCAGCGAGCTGATCCTGGATATTTTCGCCGCCCACGCCCGCACCAGCGAAAGCCGCCTGCAGGTCGAGCTGGCGCAACTGGAGTACACCTACCCGCGCCTGCGGCACATGTGGACGCACCTGGAGCGCACGGCCGGCGGGCAGGTCGCCAGCGGCGGCATCGGCACGCGAGGCCCCGGTGAGAAGCAGCTCGAGACCGACCGGCGCCTCGTGCAGAAACGCATGCAGCGGCTCAAGCAGGAAATCCAGCAGATCGACCGCCGCAAGGTGCGCGAGGTGCGCAGCCGCGGCGAGGCCTTCAGCGTCTGCCTGGTCGGCTACACCAACGCCGGCAAGAGCACGCTGATGAATTGCCTGACCGGCTCCGACGTGCTGGTGGCCGACAAGCTCTTCGCCACGCTCGACACCCGCACGCGACAATGGAACCTGGACCGCGGCCAGGCCGCCCTGCTGTCGGACACGGTCGGCTTCGTGCGCGACCTGCCCCACCACCTCGTGGCCAGCTTCCGCGCGACGCTCGAAGAGGCCATCCACGCCGACCTGCTGCTGCATGTGGCCGACGCCTCCAACGAGCGGCTGGAGAATGAGATTGCGGCAGTCAACAAGGTGCTCGTCGACATCGGCTGCGCCGAGAGCCGGCGCATCCTGGTGCTCAACAAGATCGACAAGATCATGGACCCCGTCGTCCACATGGTGCTCAACCGCAAGTATCCCGAGGCGATCAAGATCTCGGCGGCCACGGGCCTGCAGGTGGACCGGCTGATCGAGGAGGTGCGTTTCCGCGCCACCGGCGGCAGCGTGCAGGTGACGTTGCGGGCCAATTGCGGCAACGGCAAGCTGATGCACTACATCAGCCGCCACGCCGACGTGAAGTCGCAAACCTACGAAGGCCAGACCGCCAGCATCACCGCCGTAATGCCCGCCGTGCGGTTGGAAGGGCTGGAAGAGTTCGGCGATGACGTGGAGATCGTTCAGAACGAAAAGAGCGGGAAGTAATTAGCCGCAGAGGTCGCTGAGGACGCTGAGGAAAGAAGTGTCTTTTGGCAACTGCCTTCCCCAGCGTCCTCAGCCACCTCAGCAGTTGGCGAAGTTGCTTCTTATCCCCGTCAATTGAGCCCTCTCGTTTTTCTCTGTGCCTCTGTGGCCCAATTCTCCCTGACCGCAGCCGGGATGATGGGCCACAGAGGCACAGAGAACACAGAGGAAAGAGGTGTTTTTGGCAAACGCCTTCCTCAGCGTCCTCAGCGACCTCAGCGGCTCGAATTCCCACACTTGCCCGCGACGCCTTTCTGTGCGAGCATGCCCCTTCTTATAAGGATTGACCAAAATGGCCACACCGGACGGCATTCATGCGATGGTGCCTCGCGAGAAGATGGACCTCGGCGCGCGGAAGCTGCGCGACGCTTACGCGATGGTGCCCGGGGCGCCGCTGTACAAGAAGGAGTTCGGGTACTACTGCCTGGACCGCTGGTTCAGCGAAGGCCTCGCGCGCGACGCCGACTTCGCCAGGGAGTTCGACTACGACCCGCCGGCGATGACCGGCTTTGGCGGCCTGGGCTGGTGCGAGCCGGGCTACTTGCCCAACTTCGAGGAGAAGATCGTCGAGCAACTCGAAGAGTACGACATCGTGCGCGACTGGGCCGGACGCACCGTCAAGTTCTTCAAAGGCCGCCGCAACGGCTTCATGCCCGAGTACCTGGACTTCCCCGTCCACGACCGCAAGGACTGGGAAGAGATCTGCAAGCCGCGGCTCGACCCGACGTCGGCCGGACGCTACGCCAATATGGACGCGCATTTTAAGACCGTCGCCGAACTGGCGGGCCGCGGATGGATCATCAACCAGTCGCTGGCCGGGGCGGGCATGTACCTGCGGGCGCTCTTTGGCGTCGAGCGCATGATGACGGCGTTCTATGACATGCCCGACGTCGTGCACGACATGATGGAGACCTGGCTCAAACTCGCCGACGCGGTGACGGCCTTCTACCAGCAGCACGCGACCTTCGACCAGATCTTCATCGCCGAGGACATCTGCTACAACCACGGCCCGCTGGTGGGCCCGCACACGTTCAAGGAGTTCTGGTGGCCGTACTACCAGCAGCTCCTGACCAACGTGAAGCGCCGCCAGATTGACAAGGCGCGGCACCTGTATATCCAGATCGACACCGACGGCGACTGCCGGCCGACCATCCCATGGTACATGAACGAAATCGGCATGGACGTGATGAGCCCCTTTGAAGTGGCCAGCGGCTGCGACGTGGTGGAGCAGGCGCGGCAGTATCCCAACCTGGTGATGACCGGCGGGATCGACAAGCGCGTGATCGCCCTGGGCCCGCCCGCGATCGACAAGTACCTCGAGCGCGTCATCCCGCCGATGCGGGCCCGCGGCGGTTACATCCCGACCAGCGACCACGGCGTACCGGAAGAGTGCTCGCTGGCGAACTATCGCTACTACCGCAAGCGAATCGTGGAACTCGGTGGAAATTGAACGCTCGGGGAAGGGGAGAGCGGGATTACACGGATTAGAAACGGATTAAGAGGATTGGGAAGAAACGTAGTGCGGGCAGCGTTAGCGGCGGGGCTTGCCCCGCCGCTAACGCTTTCCCATCCCGGTCTTGTCTCTAATCCTCTTAATCCCCAAAATCCGCGTAATCCCGCTCTCCCGGTCCCCGACGCCGAAATCATTTCGTGCGCAGCTTGGGGAAGGTCTTGATCAGAAACCACAGCAGCGGCAGGGCGCCGAAGACGATGACGATCATGTCCGGCACGATGCGCCACTCGGCGGCCCAGCGCACGTGGGGCAGTTGCCAGAACGCGGGGCTGCGGGCGGCGTAGAAGCCGTGGGTGGCGACCTCATTGATCTGCATCAGGGCGATGGGCAGCAGGCTTGTGCTGAACATCAGGAACAACCCAATGTTGAGGCCCCAGAAGCTGATCTTGAGCAGCTTCTCGTTCCAGTACTGTCCCTCGACAATCCCCCGCCAACTGAACAGCAGCAGCGAGATCGCCAGCATCCCGTACACGCCGAACAGGGCGGTATGGGCGTGGTTGGCGGTCAGGTACGTCGCGTGCGTGTAATAGTTGATGATCGGCAGGTTCATGATGAAGCCGAATATCGCCGCCCCGACGAAGTTCCAGAAGCTGCTGGCTACGAGGAAATAGAGCGGCCACTTGTAGGGGAACTCGCGGCCCTGCGCGCGGATGGCGCGGTATTCCATCCACGCCCGCACCACCAGCAGGATCAGCGGGACCGGCTCGAGGCTGCTGAATACCCCGCCCAGCGCCAGCCAGTAGCTCGGCCCCCCCACCCAGAAGTAATGATGCGCCACGCCGGGGATGCCGTAGAAGAGCACCAGGGTCGCCGTCAGGTACGCCACGCGAAGCGCTGCCCGCGCCTGCACAAGGCCCATGAAGACCAGGAACAGCGAGATGACCGCCACGCCGAAGAACTCGAAGATGCCCTCGACCCAGATGTGCACCACGAACCATCGCCAGTACTCGGCGATGGTCAGGTGCGTCCCGCGGCCGTAGAAGAGCCCGAATGCGAAGAACACGACGATCAGCACGGCACTGATGATGTAGAAGACGATCAGGGATCGGCGGTCGGAGGCGACGTTGCTGCCGATCTCGGCCCCGCCCGCTTCGCGCAGGGCCGGGATCATCGTGCGGTACACGATGACCAGCCAGAACACCAGGCCCGCCAGCAGGAGGATCTGCCAGAGGCGCCCCAGTTCGAGATATTCCCATCCCTGGTGCCCCAGCCAGAACCACCAGTCGCCCATGAGACCCTTGATGCTCAGCACCTCGCCGGTCAGGCTGGCGACGACGACGCCGACGACGGCCCAGAACAGCAGGTTCACCAGCAGGCGCTGGCGGGGCGGCTCGCGGTGGGTGATGAAGGGGCCGATATAGATCGCCGTGCCGACCCAGGCCAGGGCGATCCACAGGATCGCCAACTGCACGTGCCACGTCTTGGCCCAACTGTACGGATAGAGCTTGCCGATGGTCTGGATGTAAAACTGCCCCGGGCGAACGGTGTAGTTGGCCAGCAGCCCGCCGTTGAGGATCTGCACCACAAACAGCAGCACGGCGACGAGGAAGAACTTGGCCGTGGCCCGCTGGCTGGGCGTGACGGGCGCCTGGAGCAGGCTCTGCGAGATGTCGGCGGCTTTGGCCTCGCCGAAGAAAAACCCGTAGCGGTGCACGATGTAGACGATGAGCCCCAGCACGGCCAGCAGCGCCAGGATCGACAGCACGCTCCAGAGAAACGCCTCGGGCGCCGCGACATTGCCGACGGTCGGGTCGTACGGCCAGTTGACGGTGTAGGTGGCGGTCTCGCCGGGGCGCAGGGCGCCGGCGGCCCAGGCGGCCCAGAAGAAGAAGTCGGCAATATCCTGCCGCTGCTGCGGCTGGGCGATGGTATCGGGCAGGAACCCCACGCCCGTGTCGCCGTCGCGGAACTCCCTCTGCCAGTGCAGGCGGTTCTGCCCGAAGGCGTATGCCATCGCCGGCGTCAGCGTCAGCGCGCCGTCGACGACGCGGCTGTGCTTGATCTCGGCGATGACCTGCTGGTCGATCACGGCTTTGCGTTCGGGCGGGAGAGTCTCATAGCCCCCCGGCGAGCCGCCGGCGAGGAAGTCGCGAGCCCACTGGCCCATCAGGTGCAGCGTGTCGGCCGAGAAGTCCATCCCGCGCAGCGTCCCGTGCCCCCAGAGGCTGCCGTGGTCCATGAGGCCGTGGCTCTGGTAGACATCCTGTCCGCGCATGATGGCGTCGCGGTCACTCAACGCTCCGCCCGGACCGGCGATCCGCTGCGGGATCGGCGGGATCCTGTCGCGGGCGTAGTACCCGCCGACGAGAATGACAGCCACCGCCGCGATAAACGCGGCTATAACGATATTCCTCAGAAGTCGTGTTCCACCGTCGGCGCTCATTTGCAGTCCTCGAAGTGTGCCGGTGAATTATAGCAGGCAGCACGATCTTCTCGGGCTGTGACGCCGTTCAGTCGCAGGCTGGAAAGCCTGTGCCGCCCACGCTACAATCGCGAGCATAGACAGGGACGTCCGGCTATGAGCAAATCGACAAGCGTGCAGGTTGACGTCGGCGCCGCAAGCGCGGGCGACTCCGCGTGCAGTTTCGGCCAGGCCTTCGCGTCCGCGGCGCGAGCGCTGCTGGGTGCGGACCTGCAGGTCTTTCTTCCCGGCGCGACCCAGGAACCCGCCGATTCGTTCGTGCAGTCGTGCGAGGGCGCCTGCTACGTGCTGCACGCCGGCGAAGACAGCGAGGCGGCCGCCTGGTGCGACATAGAAACGCCTCTGGCGTTGGCGATGGCCTGCCGGCTGCTGGGCTGCGAAAAGTCGGCCCTGCTCCAGCAGCGTCCGTTGACGGAGGTCGAGCGTCGCGTGGCCGCCCGTGCAGCCGAGGCGGCGGCCCAGGCGGCGGATAATTTGCGCGCATGGCGTGCCTCGCCGGCGGCCGTCGGGTCCGGGGCGCCCCCCGACGTGCTGACGGTGCTGCGCCTGGGCGTGTCGCTGGGGCGCAGCAGCGGCGTGCTTCGGCTGGGGATGCGGAAGATGTCCCACGCCGGCGGCGGTCCCGCTGCGGCGGCGTCGGCTGGACCGATCGAGCTGCGCGTGACGACGGAAGATTTCAACGTCAGCGACGAGACGCTGGCCGGCCTGTCGGTAGGCGACGTGCTGGCGACGGATCTGGCCAGCGACGGCGAGGTGATCGTCCGCGTGGCGGGCGTGCCGAAGTTCGCCGGCCGACTGGGCCAGTACAAGGGCCGCCGCGCCGTCGTCATCACCCGCAAACTGTTTTAGGTGGCACAGCCTTTCCAGGCTGTGGAGACACAGGCTGGAAGGCTACCGTATGGAGAAGAGCGATGACCGTGTTGTGGATCCTGGTTTTGTCGGGGGCGGCCCTGCTGCTGGCGGGGCGGTTCTACTCGCGGTTTCTGGCGCGGATGGTGGGCGAGGATGTAAACCGCCTCACGCCGGCGAGGCTGCACGCTGATGGCCAGGATTACGTCCCGACGCCCACGCCGGTGGTCTTCGCGCATCACTTCGCCTCCATCGCCGGGGCCGGGCCGATCGTCGGGCCGGTGCTGGCCATCGTCTACGGCTGGGTTCCCGCCCTGCTGTGGGTGCTGGTGGGCGGCATCTTTTTCGGCGCGGTGCACGACTACCTCGCCACGTTCATGTCCACCCGCACGCGCGGCGAATCGATGGCCGGGATCGCCCGTCGCATGCTCGGGCCAGGCCCGTTCGTCGGCTTCGTGCTGTGCCTGATCCTCATGCTCTCGCTGGTGACGGCGATGTTCCTGAACCTCTCGGCCGCGGCGTTGACCAGCACGGTCGACATGGCGCGCCTCGGGATCACGAGTTCCTCGCTCTTTCGCCAGATGACCAGTCCGCAAGGCCAGCCGTCGATCGTCATCGGCGGGATCGCCTCGACCAGCGTGATCGTGATCACGCTCTTTGGTCCGCTGGTGGGCTGGCTGTACATCAAGCGCAAGGTCAAGGTCTGGAAGTGCAGCGTCCTGGCCGTCGCAATCTGCGCCGTCTCGATCATGGCGGGGCTGTACTGGCCGGTCAATCTGGACCCGCTGGTCTGGAAACTGCTGCTGGCCGCGTACGTGCTGGTCGCGGCCGGCGTGCCGGTGTGGATCTTCCTGCAAAGCCGCGACTTCATCAACGTGCACATTCTCTACGTGGGCATGGCCATGCTGATCGTGGTGCTGGCCGTGGCGGCGGTGGGCGGGCTGCACCTCAGCGGCGGCGACGAGGTCTTCGCCGCCAAGCATGACCGCATGGCCGCACCTGTCAATATCACGCGCGCCGTGGCGCCCCTCTCCATCAGTCAGGGCGAGGCCGTCTCCGGCCTGCCCATCTGGCCGATGCTGTTCATTACCATCGCCTGCGGGGCCGTCAGCGGATTCCATAGCCTCTGCGCCGGCGGAACCACCTGCAAGCAGCTCACCAGCGAAAAGGCCGTCCGCCAGATCGGCTACCACGCGATGTTGCTGGAAACCTTTCTGGCCGTGTGCGTCATCGCCGTGTGCATCGTCGGCATGGACATGAAGCCCTACATTGCCGACATCTATCCCAAAATCACCAGCGCAATCAAGGCTGAGAGCAATCCCGTCGTCGTCTTCGCGATGGCTGTCGGCACGGCCGCCAACATGGCGCTGGGCGTTCCGGTCGTGGCCGGGGCGCTGGCGGGCATGGTGCTGCTGGAAGGATTCCTGGTAACGACGCTGGACACGGCCGTGCGCCTCATGCGGTACCTGATCGAGGAAGTCTGGCGGGCGCTGTTCGGCCACTACGACGTGTTCGCCCTGCCGGTAGGCGCCGCCGAGCGGCAGGATTGGCCCGAGGGTGAATCCGGCCCCGCCGGCTCGGGCGGAATACCCGCCACGCCCGAAGCCACGGGCTCAGCGCCCGCGCGAGCGCCCAAGGTGGCCGCCGGTGCGCTGCGCAGTTTCTTCCTCGTGCTGAGGCACTACTGGGTCAACTCGGCGCTGGCGGTGGCGTTAATGCTGCTGTTCGCGCTGACTGGCGGGGCTAAGGCCCTCTGGAGCATCTTCGGCGCAGCCAACCAGTTGCTGGCCGCGATGGTCCTGTCGATGGCCGCCCTGTGGCTGCTGCAGCGCAAGCGCCGAACATGGTACGCCTTCGTGCCGGCCGTGCTCATGCTGGTGACCACAGCCGCCAGCATGGTGCTGCTGTTGATGAACTACATCAGGAACCCCATGAAGAATCTGACGCTGCTCATCGCCGACATGGTGCTCATGGCCCTGGCCGCCTACCTCTTCGCCGCCGGCGCCGCCGCGGCCGCCAGATTCATCGGCACCAAGACCGTGGATCGCAGCGCCGAAGAAGTCATCGGAGCCTGAAACGGGTTCCATCTGCCGGTGAGGTTCGACACGCTCTTGACGCCTCGCAGAGGCGGAAAGCGGTTTCACCGACGCGATGTTGCGACCGACCTGCCGCTTGTAGTTTGTTTCCTCACCATTCATCTCCGCGTCCTCCCGTTCTCTGGTAAGACTCTCCCGTCATTTTTTCATCAACCGAATTTGCCTGCGCCAAAGTGGATCGTATGGTTGCCTCAGATGGCTTCGAGGAGCGGAAGTTGAGCGACGCGAGGCCTTCTGGGAACGCGGCATGGGCGCCTGACGGCTGTGCGGGTCTGGCCCTGTGCGTGCTGCGGTTCGCTCGCCAGTGCGGGCGGTCCGTTGTGCGCCGGCGCCAGGCTCGCCGGCACGGCCGATGCGGTTTGCCGGCGCCTTGGCGGCGCGGTCCATAGGGCCGTTCGGTGCGGCCCGGCCCTTTGCGGCTTGGACCGCCTTGCCAGGTGCGTCGGCGTTTGTATCCGGATCAGCCTCCAGGCGCCCAGGCCACGTTCCCGGGCGGCTTGGCGGGCCTTGGGCGCCAGGGGCGCCGAGGGCGGTGGCGTCGGCATGGGGCCGGCGCGGGGGCGGGGGGAGTTGCGGGATCGGTCCGGCTGCAGCTGCGGTGTCGGTGCGGCCGGCGCCGGCCTTGAGCGTATCGCTGTGATCTGTGGCGGGGCGCCGTCTGAGGAAGATCAGTGCGCGGCGGCGTTGGAAGGAAGGAAAGCACTGCTGTCTGGAGGAGGAGGTTTCGGTAGGCCGCATGAGCGGCCAGGGATCGTGAGGGAGATGTGCGAGGGGCGCCGCCGTGGTGCGGCGTCATCAGAACCGAGAGGTAGTGTCGCCGTCCGAGGCTCGCGGCCGGCGAGGAGGGATCGAGCCACATTGCCCCAGGAGGCAAGAATGAAGATTTCCACGACTCATGCTGTGGTTTGTGCTGCCGTGATTTCTCTGATTGGGATGCAGGCTTCGGCCGCGGTGATGACGTACAGCGGCGAGGCGCTAAGCGCACAGTTCAAGATCAACTGCACCGGGACGCTGGCCAACGGACAGACCGTGGCCGCCGGGCAGATGAAGATCAACTACCTGGGCGAGGATCTGCTGGGCTACTGCGTGGATCTCGACCACTATTCCGCGACCACCGAGGTGACCGAGCGCAGCGCGTCGACGCTGACCAACGGCTGGATGGTCGCCTACCTGTTCAATACGTACGCTCCCGCCGTGGCCACGGCCGTGGACGCCGCCGCCCTGCAGACGGCCCTGTGGGAAGTGATCAACGAGACCGGCTCGGTCTTCAACGTGACCAGCGGCCACTTCTTCATCACCAACAACGCCTCGGTCGCGACGGCGGCCAACAACCTGCTGGCAAGCATTCCCGCCAGCTACAGTCCGTCGGTGTGGCCCATCGTGCTCGACAGCGTCGACAAGCAGGACATCCTGATCCAGGGTCGCATCCCCGAGCCGGCGACGATCAGCATGCTGCTTCTGGGCTCCCTGGGAGTCTTCATGCGTCGGCTGAACCGACACCACGTTGCCTGAGATTTGTGCCATCCGTTTGAACCGCAGCTTGCCCTTCTGGAAGCAAACACGAGTTTGTGTCGCCGTCCGAGGCTCGCGGCCGGCGAGGAGGGAATCGAGCCCATTGCCCCTGGAGGCAAGAACCGTGAAGACGAACAAGATCAACAGCCTGATGGGAATCACGATGGTGCTTCTGACCGCTTCGGTACTGAATGCTTCTGTCATCAGCGAGACCTACACTCTGAATAAGTCAACCGACGACGGCATGGCGGTCGCGGGGCTGTCGGCCCAGGCAGTGTTTGTCTGGGACGATGCCACACCGAATTTGCTGAAGATTTCGCTGCGTAACACCTCGACATCGGTCCCCGGCTGGTTCGGTAGCGCCGATCAGATCCTGACGAGCCTTTCGTTCGATCTGGGCGGCGTGGCGATCACCGGTGGGACAGCCACCATCGCCTCCGGAAGCCAGAGCGTGAGCTTTGACGGTATCCCCGTGCAGTTGACCGGCGGGGCGGTTGTCAGCGGCGAATGGGGATTGGGCAACAGCGGCAGCGGAAGTTCCCCCCTGCTGACTAACGTGATTTCGGCAATGCGAGCCCATACCGAAACACGGTTCAGCAACGTCAACCTGGACGGGCCGACAAATCTGGACGGCCCGGAAGGCGGCATTGTGACCTCGCCCGCGCTGGTAAGTCTGGGGGGATTGGGCGCCGTGGCCGACTGCATCAACTTCGACCTGACGCTGTCGGGCGATCTGACGGGCCTGGGCTTCCTCAACGACGGCCAGGGCCTCGTGGCCGAGTTCGGCTCCGACGCCGCGTTCGTGACCGTTCCTGAACCGGCCACCATGAGCCTGCTGGCCGCGTGCAGCCTGGCGGTGGTGATCCGTCGCCGTCGAATCGGAGGTGCCGAATGAACCGCCTGCTGACATCAATCATCCTGCTGGCCGGGCTGGGGGGGCTGGCCGTGCCCGGCCAAGCCGCAATCTTCACCATGGCCGACGCCAACTCGACCGCCACCGTCGACGCCACCGGGGGGACGGGGATGTACGAGTGGAAGGTGGACGGCGTCGATCACCTGGCGATGCAGTGGTTCTGGTACCGCATCGGAGACAGCGGCCCGGAGTCGAGCGTCAGTGCCCTGCCCTTCACCGGCGGCGGGCTGACAGACACCAATTTCGACGGCTCGGCGGAAACGCTTTATCTGCGATATGCCTCGACCCAGGTCAAGGTCGAGCTGACGTTCCTTCTGACCGGCGGGGCGGCGGGCAGCGGAACCAGCGATATCGCTGAAGTCATCGGCATCACCAATACCAGCGGCGCGCCGTTGAGCATGCACTTCTTCCAGTACGTCGACATCAACCTCAATGCGTCGAGCGTCAATGACTCTCTGAAGGTTGTCAGTGGCAACACGGCCATTCAGACCCTCGGCGGCAGCTGGGTCGCCGAAACCGTCGTGACCCCCCGCCCGAGCCTCTGCCAGGCGGATCTGACGGCGGCCGTTCTCGATAGCCTGGAGGACGCGGCAGCGACGACCCTTTCCGGCGCGACAGGGTCCGTCGGGCCCGGAGATCTGGCCTGGGCGTACCAATGGGACGTGGTGATCCCCAAGAGGGGCACGTACTTCATCAGCAAGGACAAGCAGCTTATTCCCGAGCCGGCGTCGCTGGGCCTGCTGTTGACCGGCGCGGCGACCCTCGTGATCCGTCGCCGCCGTCGATCGTCAGGAGCCTGGCAGTCCAGGGTGTGACTGGCAAGATCGCAAGCCATGCTACAAGCGGGCCAAACGCACCTCGCCACAGAGCACAGAGGATTTTGCATAATCCCGCCGCGAGATCCCTCTTTCGTCCGAAGGACGAATGTTCGTCAGCCCAGGGCAAAGCGCAGCGCCGCCCTGGGTCATCATTGCCCCAACATGTTTTGAGCCCTGAAAGGGCGAAATATCATCGTGTGCCGCCCTTTCAGGGCTTGGACCGTGGGGGCGACCTGACCCAGGGCTGCGTCCCTCGCTTCGCTCTCGACTGCGCCCTAGGCTGACGAATTGCAGGCCTTCGGCCCGCGTGCCAAGGATTCGCCATTCCTGGGGCAATCATGCAAAATCCTCTGCTCTCTGTCGCAAAGTCGTTGCTGTTACCTGCTGCCAGAAAGTTCGGTCGCACCCCGAGTCTGCACCCTGAGTTTTAGCCTTGACAGATTCGGTGTTTGCCGCTATGATTTTGCCTGTCAGTTGACCCAGTGAGGGTTTCGGTCGCAACGAAACGAGGACACGTCTGCAGCCCGGTGATGCCGGGCTTTGTGTGCAGGCAATTCATTCTGTCAGGATGACAGACGGAGGTTGACGTGAGTCGACGGGCATCCCTTGTCGCAGTGATTATGTGCCTTAGCGGCACTGCGCTCTGCGCCAACGGGGCCGTATTCACTCTGGCCGACGGCAACGCCACGGCCGTCGTCGATGCCGCCGGAGCGGGCATGTGCGACTGGACGGTCGATGGCGTTGACCAGCTTGGCCGGCAGTGGTTCTGGCTGCGCCTCGCAGACATCGGCCCGGAGTCTAACGTCAGCACTCTGCCCTATATCGGCGGCCTGACGGACACCAATTTCGACGGCTTTGCTGAAACTCTCTATCTGTGTTATACCTCGCCGCAGGTGATGATCGAGTTGACGTTCATCCTCAGGGGCGGCGCGGCCGGCAGCGGCACCAGCGACATTATTGAAAGCATCGCCATCAGCAATATCAGTAGTTCGCCCTTGACCACGCACTTCTTCCAATACGTCGATCTCAATCTGAACAATTCGGTTATCAACAAATCGCTCGTGATCACCGGGGGCAACACGGCAACGCAGGCGATGGATTCCTGCCGCGTCGCCGAAACGGTCGTAACCCCCAGACCCAGCCACTACCAGGCCGGCACCGCCCCACTGACGCAGGCCGCCCTGGAAGACGCCCTGCCGACAACGCTGTCGGATACCACGGGCCCCACCGGACCGGATGACCTGGCGTGGGCATTTCAATGGGACGCCCTCATCGCCGCCGGCGGCAAGTTGATCATCAGCAAAGACAAACAGGTCATCCCCGAGCCCTGCACGATGATCCTGCTGACCGTCGGCGCGGTGGCGACGCTGCTGCGAAAACGTCGCTAAACGAGACATTTTGAAGGCGCCATTTTGATATGGGGACATGCCTGGTGTATCCTGATGGACATGACCATTCCGATTTTCCACGTTGACGCTTTCACCGACAAACCCTTCGCCGGAAACCCCGCGGCCGTCTGCTTGTTGAACGAGCCCGCCGAAGCGGCATGGATGCAGCGCGTGGCGGCCGAGATGAATCTCTCCGAAACCGCGTTCGTGGCCCCGCGCGGCGAGGGCTACTCGTTGCGATGGTTTACGCCGGCGTGCGAGGTGGAGTTGTGCGGCCACGCGACGCTGGCGTCGGCGCACGTGCTGTATGAACAGGACCGCGCGGGCGCGGGCGAGGCAATCCGTTTCCACACGGCCAGCGGGCTGCTGACGATGCACCGGCGCGACGGGTGGATCGAGATGGACTTTCCTGCCGAGGCGGCCCATGAAGCCCCGCCCGCGGCAGGCATGCTCGCGGCGCTGGGGATTGCGGGGGGCCAAGGGAAGATGCGTGGACGAGACCTGTCCATGAGGGACCTGTCCCTGGGGGACGCCCATGCCACAAAACAGGTCACGTTTGTCGGCCGCAACCGCTTTGATTACATCATCGAGCTTTCCAGCGAGGCGGCCTTGCGGGCGCTGGCGCCGAACTGGGCCATGCTGCTGCCAGTAGAGACGCGCGGCGTCATCGTCACGTGCACTTGCGACGACCGGCGCTTCGATTTCGTCTCGCGGTTCTTCTGCCCGGCCGTGGGCGTGAACGAGGATCCGGTGACCGGCTCGGCGCACTGCTGCCTGGGCCCGTACTGGCAGGGGCGCCTGGGCAAGAGCGAGTTGACCGGCTACCAGGCCTCGGCCCGCGGCGGCGTGGTGCGCCTGCGCGTATCGGGGCCGCGCGTAATGCTGATGGGCCAGGCCGTGACGGTGACGGAAGGGACGATTGCGGATTTCTGATTCTCGCCAAAGCCTTGGCAAGAGCGGATGCTCCGCGGGGTTTTTGGATCAGGTAAGAAACCCATCAAGCAAGCCGAAGATCCCGTGGGAGCTCGACCGCTAACAAAGCGGGACACGGGCGATAATCCGAAATCCGCAATAGCGGATTCAAATCCACAATCGCAGAAGGGGTCTCGCGCGACGCCGAAGGCGTTCTGGCAATTCGCGGGCAGTGCGGATGGCCGCCCCGACGCCGCGCGAGACCCCCGCCGGTTCTACCCGATCGCGTTATGGCCCTCTTCGCCGGTGCGGATGCGGACGCACTGGCCCAGGTCCGTGACGAAGATCTTGCCGTCGCCGATGTTGCCGGTGCGGGCCCCTTCGATGATCGCGTCGATCGTCGGCTGCACGAAGTCTTCGTTGACGGCGATCTCCACGCGTATCTTCTTGAGCAGGTTGACTTCCACGTCGACGCCGCGATAGGTCTCGTGATAGCCCTTCTGCTGCCCGCAGCCCAAGGCGTTGGTCACCGACATCTTGTAGACCTCCTTGGCGTACAGGGCCTGCTTGACGTCGTTGAGTTTTTCCGGCTGGATGTAGGCGATGATCAGCTTCATGATCTTCTTCCTGTTACTCGTTGGCGAAAATCTGGAACCCGGCGTACGACTCCATGCCGTGCTGGCCGATGTCCAGCCCGCGGAACTCCTCCGCCCGCGAGACGCGCAGACCCATTGTGTGCTTGATGGCCAGGAACACCGCGCCCATGCACACGATCGAGAAGGCCGCCACCGTCAGCATCCCCAGCGCCTGCACGCCCAGTTGGCTCCACCCGCCGCCGTAGACCAGGCCATCCAGCGGCACGCCCAAGGCTTTTTGCCCGAAGACGCCGATGGCCAGCGTGCCCCAGATGCCGTTGAAGCCGTGCACGGCCACCGCCCCGACCGGGTCGTCGACGTGGAGACGGTCCAGCAGCGAGACGCCGATGACCACCAGCACGCCGGCCACTGCCCCAATCGCGATGGCCGCCCAGGGCTCGATGTACGCGCATGGACCGGTGACGGCCACCAGGCCCGCCAGGGCGCCGTTCATCGTCATCGACAGGTCGGGCTTGCCGAAGAAGATCCAGACGACGGCCATCGCCGCCAGGGCGCCGACCGCCGCGGCGAGATTGGTGTTCATCGCCACGCGCGAGAAGGCGGAGCCGTCGCCAACGGCCACGGTGCTGCCGGGATTGAACCCGAACCACCCGAACCAGAGGATGAACACGCCCAGGCAGGCGATGGGGATGTTGTGCCCGGCGATGGCCTTGGGTAAACCGCCATTTTTGTACTTGCCGATGCGCGGACCCAGGATGATCGTGCCGATGAAGGCGGCCCACCCGCCGGTGATATGCACGACGGTCGAGCCGGCAAAGTCCTTGAAACCCATCTGCGCCAGCCAGCCGCCCTCGTTCCAGACCCAGTGGCCGACGATGGGATAGACCACCGCGCTGATGGCGACGGTGTAGATGATGTACGCGGCGAACTTCATCCGCTCGGCCATGCCCCCGGCGACGATCGAGGCCGCCGCGCCGCAGAAGGCGGCCTGGAAGAACCAGAACGCGTATTTCTGCACGTGCGTATTGGGGATGATGTCGGCCACGCCCGAGAGGCCAAAGCCGCTCCAGCCCAGGAAGCTGTTGCCCGTGCCGAACATGATGGCGTAGCCGACGAGGAAGAACATCACGATGGCCGTGCAATAGTCGATGAAGTTCTTCATCAGGATATTACTGGAGTTCTTGGCGCGGATGAAGCCGGCCTCGACCATCCCGAACCCGGCCTGCATGAAGAAGACCAGCATCGCGGCGATGGTGACCCAGAGGGTGTCGACGCCGACCTGGCTGTCCGGCGCGCCGGAATCGGCCCCGAAGACCGAGGCGGCCGGCAGCACCAGAATCGCCGCCGCCGCCAGAAGGCTCACTTTGCTCTTGAACATGCCCAGCATGTCGAATCCTTTCTGCCGCAGGCGCGCAGCGATAGCGCAGTCATGCAGCACGACTTTTCAGCAAGTGGGGCAAGACCTCGTCCGGCGATTTGACCGCGCGCAAATCACGCGGCTATAAACCAAAAGTCAAGTCTCTCATCAGCTCGCGCCGGCCGGGATTCTCCCGGTCGGGGTCTGCCCCGGGCTGACGATGAGGGCGTTACACAAGATGTGCCAATGCCCAACGGAAGGCCTCAAGAGCCAATTTGGATAAGACTTAAGAGTGCCGACCAAAACGGGTAGAATCACGCCATCGGCGACATAGTTGTAGCAATGGCGCGGATTCTCCTACAACGTTGTAGGAAAAGCGGCTGCTCCCGGAGGTCTTGCGCGACGCCGAAGGCGTTTTGGCATTCGCGGGCAGATGCGGATGGCTGCCTTCGACGCCGCGCAAGACCCCCGGGCGACAATCTCGATTCACCATGAGCCATCAAATCGCGGCTCTTCCAACCCGAACAACTTTGCCACGAAGATCACAAAGGCCACAAAAGAGTTCTCTTCACTTTCTTCGTGTGCTTTGTGACCTTTGTGGCAAAGTCTTAGTCGTCCTTTCCTCCCCGTCTCTCTTCTTCCTCAGCGACCTCAGCGACCTCAGCGGCTAATAGATTCCGCTCACCATCCATACCCGACGCTGACGCCGCCGTAGATCTCGTCGTTGAGGAACTGCCGTGCGATAGCCTGGCTGTAGTTCAGGAATCCATTGAGATACAGCGAGCCGCAGTACTTGTCGGGAATGTTCAGGGCACTCTTGAGATCGTAGCTGACCAGCAGGCCGTAGGTCAGGTTGTTGACACCGCCGACATTCTCCTTCTGTGGGTCCTTCAGCGAGTACTTGTTGATCCAGTTGTTACTCCAGCCCATCTTCCACGAGGGCGTGATCGTAATGTCCTTGAGGACGGGCGTCTCGCCCATGCCGCATTCCTTCAGGGCGAAGGGATGACTGATCCCGAACTCGCCGTACGATCCGCTGGGCGCCAGATCCATGTCGAAGGCATACAGGATGTAGGGATTGAAGATCGGGCTCTTGACATCCTTGAAGCCCAGGCTGCGCCACCACAGGCCGTCGTCGAAAGACAGCTTGGTGTAAAGTTCCTGTGTGCTGGCCGCGTCGCTGCTGGCATCGGGCACGCTGCGGTACGGCGGGAACGCGTACCAGAGGTAGCCGATCTCGGCATTGATGCCCAACGGCTCGATGTTGTAGCCGTAGTAGACCGCATAATCGACTTCCTGCAGATGGCTGTCGGTCCAGTCGGTGATCTGCGGCTGGCCGGCGAACCACTCGAACCACACTGAGCCGCCGACGCGCCCGTAGGGACCCAGGTTCACCTCCGACGAGACGGTCAGTTGGTGGTTGGGCCGCTCGCCGCCCTCGCCGTCAAACTCACTGAGATTGATCCCGCGCCACACGTAGTCGCTGACCATCGTGTAATCGATGGCGAAGCTGATGGGGATGGGCTTCTTCCACTCTTCGACGCCCGGGGCCGCCATCGCCGCGCGTGAGGCCGCCGTCTCGGCCTGCATCGCGCCCAGCCAGTTGGCGCCGCCCTCATCGGCCAGAGCCGCCGGCGCCAGGCACGCTGCGATAGCGGTGAACAGCGCGAGTGTCTTGAGTACGGTCTTCATGAACAATTCCTTTTCGTTCTGCCCAGTTTCTTGGAAACGCTTGAAATACCCTATTGCTTCCTTGCCCTCTTCGCCTGTGCGAATGCGGACGCGCGGGGCAAGCGCCGCCGCTAACGTTTCTCGCGTTAGCGGCGGTTGATGCGATGATCCTGGGCGGCGGTCAACCGATGGCCTCGGGGCCTTCGTCGCCGGTGCGGATCCGCACGCAGCGGTCCATGTCCACGACGAAAATCTTTCCGTCGCCGATGGCGCCGGTGCGGCCGCCTTCGGTGATCGCGTCGATGGTCGGCTGCACGAACGTGTCGTTGACGGCGATCTCGAGCTTGGTCTTTCGCAAGAGGCTGCCGGCCTCTTTGTGGCTGCGGTAGACTTCGGCGATGCCCTTCTGCCGCCCGCGCCCCACCACGCTGGTGACGGTGACGAGGTGGATCTCCTTCTCCTCAAGCCGCCGCAGCACTTCGTCGAGCCGGTCGGGTTGGATGATTGCGATGACATACTTCATGGCGTTTTCCTTTGAGCCGGCCGCGGCCGGGGGCTAATCGATCACCGTGTATCCGACTTCCTTGTGCTGCGTCAGGTCCAGTCCCACGCGTTCTTCATGCTGGTTCACCCGCAGCCCGACCATCAGGTCGACGACCTTGAACAGGATCAGGCCCATCACGAAGGACCACACGACCGCCACGCACACGGCCTTGAACTGCGTCATCAACTGCTCGGCCCCGCCGGGTCCATAGAACAGCCCATTGCGATTGACCGCCGGGTTGGCCGCGGCGCAGGCCACCAGGCCCGTCGCCAAGGCGCCCCAGATGCCGCCCAGCCCGTGCACCCCGAAGGCGTCGAGCGTGTCGTCGTAGCCCAATCTGTTCTTCAGGAATGTCACGGCCAACCAGGGAAACAGGCCCGCCCCCAGGCCGATGAAGATCGCACCCATCGGCGTGACGAACCCCGCACCCGGCGTGACGGCCACCAGGCCGCCCACTGCACCGGTGATCATGCCCAGCGTCGTGGGCTTCTTGTGGAACATCCAGTCCAGCAGCGCCCAGGTCAGTCCGGCAACGGCCGCCGCAACGTGAGTGGCTATGAACGCCCCCACCGCCAGACTGTCGGCGTGCAGGGCGCTGCCGGCGTTGAAGCCGAACCAGCCGAACCACAGCAGCCCCGCGCCCAGAACGCCCAGGGGCAGGTTGTGCGGCGGGCTGATCGACGTGGGATGCCCCTGTCGCTTGCCCATGACGATGACGGCCGCCAGAGCGGTCATGCCCGCGCTGATGTGCACAACCGTGCCGCCGGCAAAGTCCAGCGCGCCCCATCCGCCGTTGAGGCCCAGGAACCCACCGGCGCCCCAGACCCAGTGCGCCAGCGGATCGTACACCAGCGTCGACCACAGCAGCGTGAAGATGCAGAACGCCGAGAACTTCATCCGCTCGGCACAAGCGCCGATGATCAGCGCCGGCGTGATCACCGCGAACATCATCTGGTAGATCATGAAGGCGCTGTGCGGAACGGTGTCGACATACGGCGCCATCGGCGCGGCGCCCACGCCGGAGAGGCCCACCCAGTCCAGCCCGCCGATAAGCCCGCCCCACTTGTCCGGGCCGAACGCCAGGCTATATCCGAACAGCACCCATTGAATGCTCACGATGCAGATGGCCGTCATGCACTGCATCAGCACCGACAGGACGTTCTTGCGACGCACCAGGCCGCCATAGAAGAACGCCAGGCCCGGCGTCATCAGCATCACCAGCGCCGCGCTGATGAGAATCCACGCCGTGTCGCCAGAGTTGATGGCGACCCCAGCCGGCGCAGGTGCAGCGCCAGCCGGTGCGTCGGCCATCACCGGCGCTCCATGAACCATGACCGCCAGGGCGATCGAGATACCAAGCCATACGCGTTTTGAAAGTCGCTCGCGAACCATCCGCTATGCCCTTTCATGTCAATAAACATTGGTTAGTGACTCCAGTCGTCGATAACATTGCACCGGACGTGCCAAATGGAGGCATTCCGCGCAACCTGTTGCTATTGCGTTTTTTTCGTCTAAATTGCGCTTTCCAGGATCCAGCTTATATGCTACAAGATTGTAATAATGTCTTGCGAATTGCCTAAATATGTCGCTCAATGGCTGATTCAAGCTATTGGAATACGAAATGGACACACACGTAGATCTTGACGTTGGCGAGGTCCAGCCGGATCGTCATTCGCAGAATCTGGCGGCCTTGTACGAGATCAGCAAGCTGCTGGCCACCGGGGCCATGCAGCGGCAGATGCTCGCCGAGGTGCTTGACATCCTCCATCGGCTGCTGGCTATGCGGCGCGGCACCATCGTGCTGGTCAGCCCCGACGCCAGCGAGCTGGTCATCGAAGTAGCCCACAACCTCTCCGAGGTTCAGCAGAAAGCCGTCCGCTACCGCATGGGCGAGGGAATCATCGGCCGCGTGGTCCAGACCGGGCGGGCGGCCGTCGTGCCCAAGGTCTCGCAAGAGCCGCTCTTCCTCGACCGCCTGCACCAGCGCCGCAAAGTCTCCAAGGACGAGATCAGCTTTATCTGCGTGCCCATCACCATCGGCAACTCGGTGGTCGGGGCACTGTCGGTCGACCGCGTTTTCGACGAGACGATCTCACTCAAGGAGGACGCGCGGCTTCTGACGATCGTCGCAAGCATGATCGCCAACGACGTCAAGGCCCGGCGCGACCTGGCTGCCCAGCGTGCGGCCCTGGAGGAAGAGAACCTCCGCCTGCACGGGCAGCTTCAGGACATCTTCCGCCCCGAGAACATCCTGGGCAACTCCGGGGCCATGCGCGAGGTGTATCGCGCGATCCAGCAGGTGGCCGCCAGCGACACCACCGTGCTCATCCGCGGCGAGAGCGGCACGGGCAAGGAACTCGTCGCCCACGCCATCCACTACTCCAGCCCGCGGGCCAAGGGGCCCTTCATCAAGGTCAACTGCGCCGCCCTGAGCGAGACGCTGCTGGAGAGCGAGCTGTTCGGACACGAGAAGGGCGCCTTCACCGGCGCCATCGCCACGCGGCTGGGGCGCATCGAGGAGGCCGACGGCGGCACGCTGTTTCTGGACGAGGTGGGCGACTTCACGGCCATCACGCAGGTCAAGCTGCTGCGGGCGCTGCAGGAGCGGCAGTTCGAGCGCGTCGGGAGCAACCAGACCCGCAAGAGCAATGTGCGGATCATCGCCGCGACCAATCGCGATCTGGAGAAGGGCGTCGACGACGGCTCGTTCCGCAAGGACCTGTACTATCGCATCAACGTCTTTCCGATCTTCCTGCCGCCGCTGCGCGAGCGCAAGGACGACATCCTGCTGCTGGCCGACCATTTCGTCGAGCGCTACGCCACGCGCATGAGCAAGGAAGTGCGCCGCATCAGCACCCCGGCCATCAATATGATGATGGCGTACCACTGGCCCGGCAACGTGCGCGAGCTGGAGAACTGCATCGAGCGGGCCGTGCTGCTGAGCACCGACGGCGTCGTCCACGGCCACAATCTGCCCCCCACGCTCCAGACGCCCGACGTGGTCGACGCGGCGGTCGCCCAGTCGCTGGAGGAGCAGGTGGCCCTGTTCGAGCGCGACGTGATCGTCGACGCCCTCAAGCGAACCGACGGCAACATGGCCGCCGCCGCCAGAGAGCTCAAAACCACCAGCCGCATCCTGCGCTACCGAGTCGATCATCTGGGCATCGACTACCGAAAATACCGTCGCTCATAAGTTCGTAGTGACGCCGTAAGGCGTCTCCAGGAATCGTAGGGCGTGCAGGTTCTCGCCGAAGGCGAGGTTCTGCACGCGGAACTCCCGCGGGGATAGCGATTGGCCACCCAGGCCGGAGAGGTACATTATGAAGACGAAGAAGATTCGCTTAGCCATCATCGGGTGCGGGGGATTTGTGCGGTATCACGTGGCCGGCATTCGCGAGAGTGTGCCGGAGGCCGACATTGTCGGGCTTTGCGACATCATTCCTGAGCGGGCGGACAAGCTGGCGCAGGAGATCGGCGAGGGGCATCGGCCGCAGTGTTTCAAGCATTACGCCGACATGCTCAAGGCGGTGCGGCCGCAGGGCGTGCTGGTCTCTACGCCGCACACGCTGCACTTCGAGCACGCTTACGCGGTGCTGGCGGCCGGGGCGAACGTGATGGTGGACAAGCCGATGGTGACGGACCCGGCCGACGCGCGGCGGCTGGTTGCTCGGGCGGCCCGCAAGAAGCTCATCCTCAGCGTGGCGATGCAGGGCGTACACACCGCTCAGTTCGCATACGCGCGGCACCTGATCGACTCGGGCGAAATCGGCGAGCCGCAGCTCATCACCGGCGTGCTGGCGCAGGACTGGAAGGACCTGACTCGCGGGTGGTGGCGGCAGAAGCCGGCGCTGTCGGGCGGCGGGCAGTTGTACGACAGTTGTTGCCACCTGCTGTCGGCGATGATGGTCCTGGTGAACTCGCCGGCGCGGGAGGTCTTCTGCTTTGCCGACAACAAGGGCTTGCGCGTGGACATCAACGCCGTCGGCGGCATCCGCTTCGCCAACGGCTGCATCGGCTCGATCACCAGCGGCGGCAACTGCGGGGCCTGGAAGAGCCACTTGATCTTCCAGGGCAAGGAGGGCTGCTTCGAGATCGGCGCCCACGGCGGCGGCCTCAATGTCTACGGCAAGGCATTCCCCCAGGCCGTGACGGAACCGCCCAAGAGCTGGAAGGTCAAGACCGTCGTGCCGGTGCGGAACTTCGTCGACGCGATCAAAGGCAAAGCCCCGCTCCGCTGCGACGGGCGCGTAGGCATCCTGATGGCCGACCTGATGACGGCGATGTACCAGTCCGCCCGCACCGGCCGCGCGGTAAGGGTCCGTTCGTAGTGACGCCATAAGGCGTTTCTTGGAGACGTTTAGCGGCGGGGCTTGCCCCGCGCGGTTGTTTCCCTGATTCTGCCCCTGAGAAAATGCACACACGGGGCAAGCCCCGCCCCTAATGGGTTCGCCGTTGCCTCCTCGTCCGCATCGTTTCCAAGTTAAATACGAGACTACGATGGATCAACCAGGGATAATTAGGAACAACGCAGTTCTTCTGAAAGGACGAGCCATGGGAAAGTCTCTCATCGGCCGGACGAGGGGTTTGGGATTCGTTTCCATCTTGGCAGTTGCCGTTGTCCTGCTGTCGAGCGGCCACTGCCGCGGGGACGATCCAAAGGCGACGGCAGCGTATCTGGCTGGGCTGGACGCCCTGGCCGCCGCGCGATGGGCTGACGCGCTGGCGTCCTTCACCGCCGCGACCGAGGCCGACGAGGACAACGCCGACTATCGCACCGCGCGCGGGGTGTCGCTGGTCATATCGCAGAAGTTCCCGGCCGCCATCAAGGACCTCCAGCGTTCGATGCGCCTGCGGGCGGATGACTGGGAGACCAAGCTGTGGCTGCACGCGGCGATCAAGATGAGCGGCGACGCCGGCACCGCGTCCCAGTACGTCACGCACGGGCCGACCGGCCGGGGCGCTACCGCCAAGGCCGACCTGGACTACAGCACCTTCATGATCATGCTGAGCCAGAAGTACTGGGAGGCCGCCACCCGCGGGCAACACGTCGACTACCGGACGCAGAAGACCTACACCGCCGCCGACATCGCGGCCGCGGAGTTCCCCAAGGCCGCCGCCTTCTTCGCCCAGCGCCGGTTGGGCTCGGCCCCGCGCCCGGTGGCTGGCGCGGTACTGGAGCGAGTCAAGGCGGCGATGCAGAACCGTCAGTACGCCGCCGCGATCAAGGACCTCGATTCGCTGCTGGCGGCCTCGCCCGAGGATGACGCCTTGCTCGTGCTCCACGCTGAGGCGGCGCTGGGGCTGGGCGACTATTCCGGCAGCCGTAGCGAGTACACGCGCGTGCTGACCAGGCAGCCGGGCCTGGCAGCGGCATATCTCGGCCGCGCGCAGGCTGCCGCCGGCATGGGCGATACCGCCCGGGCGCGGGCGGACTTGGCGACTGCGGGAAGGCTCAATTCCGCCGAGGCCCCGGCCGTCAGGGCACGCCTGCAACAAATCCTGTCGGCACAGGAGGCGGCGCCTATGCCCGCCGCAATGGCGGAGCTTGAGAAGGCCGCGGCCGACGGAGCGGCGCAGACGAAGCTGGATGATCTGGCCAAGGCCCTCGTCCGGGCGGTCAACGCCCGGCGCCTCCGCTACGACGAGATCTACCAGGACCGCCTGCGCGTACTGGACGAAGCCCTGCGGACCCAGCCGCGCAACCCCGACCGCCTGGCGGACCTGGCCGAGTTCCTCTTCCGCGAATCCGACGTGCCGTTCGACCGCGTCGAGCCGCGCGGCTGGCCCATCTATTACCGCTTTGTGCCCCAGACCCTGCCCAAGTTTGGCCCCGCAGGCGAACTGCTGCCGCCCCCACCACCGCAGCGCACGGCCGGCGAGGTCGCCCGCGCGGCGGCCTTTGCAGACGAGGCGGTCAAGGCCGGCCCAAATCATGTGCGCTCGCTGTACATCAAGGGCAAGATACTCAACGCACAGGGACAGTTCGAGCAGGCCCTGGCTGTGCTGGACAAAGCGGTGGCCGGCAAACCCGGCGACGCGGTGCTGCTGCGCGAGCGATCGGTGGCCGAGCAGGGGCTGGCGCGGGAGAACATGCTGGCGGCTACGGCGCTGCGCGGGCCAAAGATCAGCACGGTCAACAACCAGGACGGAACCAGCACGACGACCACGGTCTATCCCAGTTCAGCCGACCTGGCCCGGGCCAACGTGCTCGAACGCGCCGCCAAGGAGTTCGGGCGCAAAGCCGGCGAGGATATGACCGCTGCCCAGAAGCTCACGGCAGGCACGGCGATGGGGGCCTACTACCAGGGGCTCGTCGACTACGCCTATCACAATGTCAAGCAGGCCCAGACCGACTTTCTGGAGGCTGTCAGGCTCGACCCGAAATTCCGCGACGCCTGGGAGCAACTGGCCAAGGTCAATCTGGAGTTGAAGCTGCCCGAGGAATGGGCGGCCGCGCGCATCGGGGCCATGGGGTCCATCCACACTACGGCCGGACCGTGGCTGACCGTCGCGCGAGAGATGATCGTCAAGACCAAGTACAAAGCCGCCCGCGAGGCGCTGGCCGAGGCGCGAAAACTCGACCCCGCCGACGCGCGCATCGAGGCCTATCAGGCAGTGATCGAGGCCGATAACGATAAGCCCGAGGCGGCGGCCGCGCGGTATCGCATGGCCTTGGCGCTGGAAGGCGCGCGCCTTGCGATGCACGGCCGCAGCCTGGCGAAAGACGGGCCCCTGGCGATGGAGCCGGCCGATATCGGTCTGGTTCTGGTGCTGCGCAATCGCGCTGCCGCCCTGCTGTTTGCCCAGGGCAAGGTCGCCGAGGCGTCGGCTCTCTTTGGCGCCAACGCGGCGCTGCTGTCAGCCCTGCCGCAGGAGAAGCTGGCCACGCCCGTTCCGCTGGCGGTTCTGCCCAGCAGCACCGGCGATGCCAGCACGCCGGCGATCAACGAGACCTATGGCGGCCTCAAGGTCCGCTCAGAGGCGGGCATGGAGTACACCGCCTGGGCCAGGCAGAACGGCGACGCCAAGGATGTTGCCCTGGCCTCGCAGACTTTTGGCCGCCTGGTGGTCGACTTCCACGTCACCGACCCCAATCCCGAGGTGCTCCAGGCGGTGATCTCGCTGGGCCTGGCCGAGTTGCACGTCAGCAAAGGGAACTTCGCCAAAGCCCGCGAGCTGTTGCGCAACGAAGGCGCCACGCCCCAGCCGCTGTGGCAGGAGATGCGAAAAGTCGAGCAGCAGATCCGCCAGAGCCGTTAGCGATGGCGTCGTAGGGCGGCACAATCCGAAATCCGCAATCCGAAATCCGCCCGGCGGTTGCGGGGGTTCAATGCATGGGAGAAATGCCACGAAACTCTTATGCATGAAACTCGTGCTGCTGGGCACAGCGGTGGCATGGACATTGGCCGCCCCGGCTGCCGGCGCCCAGCAGGAGCAGGCGCTGCAGCAGATACTGGCGGGCAGCGCGCCCTCCGGGGCGAATGCGGCGTCCGTTTGCCAAGACGCCGTCTCGTTCGCCATCGCTCAGCAGCGGTACGACCAACTGCCGGCCCTGCTGGCGCGGCTGAAGGAATGGTCAGCCGCCTCGGCGCCGGCGCGGGCGGCGGCGGTGTCGCTGCTGAATCATTTCGGGGCCGCCGCGGCCGCCAACGAGCTCATGCCCGTCGGTCAGGACCAGGCGCGGTTCCCCTCCGGACGCGTGGCGCTGCTCAAGCCCAACTACGAATTGCAGACTCGCTGGGCGGCGCTGTCGGGGGCGCTCAAACAGGTCTCGGCGCCCGAGCCGGTGTCGGCCCAGGACGTGCAGGAAGTGCTCGACCTGGCCGCCCGCAGCGGCGCGTGCGTGGCCCAGGGCCAGTCGCACTGGGTCTCCTGCTGGGCGATGGCCGACCGCCTCATGCTGGCCCTGCCGCCGTCGCGGCTGTCAGCCGTGCGGGCGGCGCAGGATCAGGCAGCCGCCCGCGTGGTGTCGGCGGCGCGGCTGGACAACGACCCCGACGCCGCCCTGGCGGCGTTGCGGCGGTATCCCTGGTCGGCCGGCGTACACGAACTGCTGGCGAGTTTCGGTGAACGGGCGCTGCGCGGCGGGCGCTCGCAGTGGGCGGCTGCGGCCTTTGCCGAGGTGATCACTCACGCTGCCGACCCCGCCCTGCGCGGGCAGGGGCACGTGGGGCTATGGCTGGCGCTGGCGCAGCAGAGCCAGACGCGCGACGACTTGATTGATGCGATGGCGGCCGTCGACGACGCGACGCCGCTGCCCTGGCGGGGCGCCGAGGCGCCCGCGCGGCAGGTCAAGCAGGCGCTACTGGCACAGAACCAGGGGCATGGGCGTCCCGAAGGGACAGGTCTCGCCCATGCCACAAAACTGGGCGACCTGCCGCGGCGGCGAATTACGCTGCCGGCGCCGTGGACGCTCGAGGGGCGTGTCGGCGACGGGCCGGTGGACGATTTCGGCCTGCACGCGCCCTGGCCGCTCAGCCATGTGCAGACCGTCGGAGCAGCGCTGATGGTGCAGTCGGGCAACCGCGTCGCGCGGTTTAACATGGCACAGGCTCTCCAGCCTGTGACCGCGGCGAGTTGGGCCTGCGGCGAGAATCCCATGCTGCTGCCCTGGGACGCCAACACCGCCCGCCGCTACGTCCGCGATAATCCCGCGGCCGCCGACTTCCAGCGGCGCGGCGCGTCGACCGCATCGGCGGGCAACGCGGCCTGCTCGCCCGACGGCGACATCCTCTATTACTACCAGGCCGACGCGGTCCGCCCCGCGATCGCGGCCGTCAGCACCGCCACGGGCAAGACGCTCTGGACCACGGCCGACAATGAGCAGTTCCAGGTCGTGCGGTCGCAAGTCAACCTGACGATCATGACCCGTCCGGCGGCCGCCGATGGCCGCGTGTTTGTTCTCGCGTTGGGTCCGGCGGGCGACGACATCGGCACCGGCGACGACGAAGGCCCGGCGATGATGTGGTACCTCGTGTGCCTGGACGGCCGCGACGGCCGCCTGGCGTGGAAGCGGGCGATCGGGTGGCAGCCCTTCACGAATCGCGACCTCGTCCGCGGCGGCTGCGCCGTGACGGTGCATCGCGGGGCGGTGTACTGCCAGACGAACATGGGCCTGCTCGCCCGCTGCGACCTGCGTGACGGGGCGTTGATCTGGACGCGCGGGTACGCCAGTTCGGCGCGGTCGTCGCCCGACTCGCCAAACTTCACCCGCCAGGGCGTCTCGCCGGTCGTCGCCGGAGCCGTGCTGCTGGCGGCCCCGCGCGACCACAGCGGCGTGCTGGCGATGCGGTGCGACAGCGGCGAGCTGCTGTGGGAGGCGCCCCTGACGCCCAGCGATCGCCTGCTCGGCGCCGCCGGCAGCGTGGCGATTTCCATGAACGACCGCTGGGTCGCGGGGCTGGACCTCGCCGGCGGCAAGCGAATCTGGATCACGCCGCTGCCCCAGCCCGCGCAGGGGCGCGGCGCGCTGGTGGGCGACAGCGCCGTCGTCATCGCCGGCAGCACGCTCGTCCGCATCGCCGCGGCCACGGGCAAGATCGCCGAGCAGCTCGACGTTCCCGCCGGCGGCGCCGCGCAGCTCGTGCTGCTCGACGACGGAACGCTTCTCGACGCCGCCGCCCCGCCGCTGGCGTTCGCGCGCCCGGCGACGCCCGCGGGCGCGGACGTGCCGCTGGGCCTGCCGCTGGAAGACGCCCTGACCCTCTCCTGCGAGAGCCCCGTGCTGCTGACGGGCCCGACCGGTGCGGAAAACTTCTGCGTGCTCTCGGGCCGCACGCTGGCGGCCGTGCGCACCGGCGCCGAGCCCGGCGTGATCTGGCAGCGCCTGCTGCCGACGCGGCCGCAGCGAGCGATTCTCGAAGGGCAGCAGATCGTGCTGGGCGGCGGCAGTTCGCTGCAGGCCGTCAGCGCCGCCGACGGGACAGCCGGGTGGTCCGCCGCGCTGCCCTTTGCGACCGGGCGCCTCGGCGGCGGCCAAGGCCTGCTGTGGGCGGCGTCGGGGCCGGACCAGCCGCCGGCAGTAGCGATGATCGACCCGGCAAACGGCAAGATGCTCTGGGGCGGTCCGCTCAAGGTCGCCGGCGTGCAGGGCGGCATACGCGACATCTCGCTGACCGACCAGGGTTTGGTCATCCGCTGGCCGCAGGTGCAGGGCAAGGGCGAGTTGCAGGACAACGGCATCAGCTACCACGACCCGCGCACCGGGCAGACGCGGCAGGTGCGCGTCAGCGGCCCGGGCGATTCCCCCGCTCGCCCGCCGCTGGAGAGTAAATCGTTGCGGTTTATCGGTCGGGTATCCTGGCTCCACGCCATGACCCTCGCCGGCGACGCCGCAAGCGGCTGGGACGTGTGGTACGACCAGTCCATCCAGGACCGCTACCCATCGAGCATCGCGATGTTCACCCGCGGCGGCGGGCTCTACCTGCACTCCTGCGGGCAGATCTTCGCCCTCGACGCCGCCGCCCACCGGCAGACGACGTTTGAGCTGCAACCGCGCGACCTGGCCCGCGTGTGCGTCGTGCTGGACCTGCGTGAGGTCGGCCACACGCTGGTGGTGGTCTGGGCGTCGACCGGCGAGAGCCTCAACGCCGACACGCGCAGGGGCCGCCTCTGGTACCGCCCGGAAGACTCGCGCCTGTACGTGGATGTTTACGACCGCGCCGGCGGCCACCGCATCGCGCGGCAGGAACTGGCGGGCCTGCCCTGCTACGACCGGGGCTTCGGCGACTTCACGACCCGCGCCGTCATCTTCGAGCGAGCCATCGCCGTCACCGCGCCCGACGGGGTACACGTCTTCCGCACCCATGCCGGCGGCAAGGCCTTCGCCACCCTGGCCGCCGACGCGCGCGACCTGGCGGCGCTGGCGGCAAAGAATCCTGACATCGCCGCCTTCGACGCCGCGGCTGCAAAGACATCCGCCGCCGCCAAGGCCTTCGCAGCCGCCGCGACGGCCGCCATGGCGCCCGAGCAGCGCCAGGCTCTTACTGCCAGCGCCGCGGCCGAGGTCGACGACATCGTCCAGCAAGCCTACCGCCCCGTAATGACGCCCCCCGGCGGCGACTACGCCGGCGAGGTCACCGTCGCGCTGTCCACCGCTGTCCGCGGCGCCGCCCTGCGCTACACGATCGACAGCAACGACCCCCTGGCCGCCGGCCAGGCGTACACCACGCCGCTGCGCCTGGCTGCCGGTACGATCATCAAGGCGGCCGCCGGCGCGCCGGGCAAGACCTTCGCCACCATCCCCACCCGCGAGGAGACGTACCGCATCCTCGCCGCCCGCGCGGCTGACGCGCCGGCCAATCCGCAGCCGGGCTTGAACTTCGCCTACGCCTCCGGGGCCGCCAAGACCGTCGCCGAGATGGCCGCGCTCAAAGCGACCAGGACCGGCACGTGCCCCAATTTTGACATCAGCCCTTGGACCGGCGCCGACAACTGGTGCGTCACCTTCAGCGGATACATCCGCGTGCCGGCAGACGGCGTCTACACGTTCTACACCACCAGCGACGATGGCAGTTGCCTCTTCATCGGCAACGCCCGCGTAGCCGACAACGACCGCCGCCACCCGCCGCAGATGGCCAGTGGCCAGATCGCCCTGCGGGCAGGCCTGCACGCCATCCGCGTGGCCTACTTCGAGCTCACCGCCTGCAAGCTGCTCAAGGTCGAATACAGCGGCCCCAACATCCCCCGCCAACTCATCCCCAACGAGGTGCTTTTTCATTGAGACTCCGGCGTGTATAGTCGCCGCCATGAACACTAAACCTTTGACGTTCGCGATTGTCGGGGCGGGCACGCGGGGAGAGTTCTTTGCGGACTGGATCGCGCGGCGGCCGGACGCGGGGCGCGTCGTGGCGGTGGCCGACCCGGCAGCCGCGCGGCGCGATCTGGTGGCCGCGCGGTGCGGCATCGCGCCGGACATGCGATTCAAGTCGTGGGCGGATCTGCTGGCTGGGCCGCGGCTGGCGGATGTGCTCATCAACGCCACGATGGACCGCGACCACGGTCCGGTGTGCCTGGCGGCCCTGCCGCAGGGCTATCACATGCTGCTGGAAAAACCGATGGCCACCACGCTGGACCAGTGCGTCGAGGTGGACCGCCTCGCCCGCGTTCACGGCTGCATCGTGGCGGTGTGCCACTCGTTGCGGTACATCCCGGTGTGGAAGAAGGTCAAGGCGATGCTGGACGAGGGCGCCATCGGGCGGCTGATCAGCTTCGACCAGACCGAAGGCGTCGGACCAGAGCACTTCGCCCACAGCTACGTTCGGGGCAACTGGAACAGCCGCCGCTGCGGGACGTTCATGCTGATGGCCAAGAACTGCCACGACATCGACCAGCTCGCGTGGATGGCCGCCCGCCCGTGCCGGCGCGTCAGCTCGTTC
>JAJFVE010000131.1 GCA_021371965.1 Planctomycetaceae bacterium | reverse complement strand
GTTAGATCACTAGTGGCGGTTAGAAGATTGACCCGCCCGAAGGCGGCGGGTAGTGTGGCCGCCTTGACCTGAATGGGTCTGAACAAAAAGGACGGCCTCATGAGCAACTACTTTACGTACACCGGTTCGCGGCTGAACACGATCTCGTTTCCCCTGGGCGGCATCGGCACCGGGTGCATCGGGTTGTCGGGGACAGGGCGGCTGGTGGATTGGGAAATCTTCAACAAGCCCAACAAGTTCAGCATGCTGGGCTTCTCGCACTTCGCCATCAAGGCCGAGGCCGGGGGGCAGCTCCTCGACAGCCGCATCATGAACGGCGACTTGCCCCCGCCGTATATCGGCGGCGGCTTTGGCCCCGGGCGCGAGACGATGGCCGGCGTGCCGCACTTCTCGACCTGCTCGTTCCAGGGCGAGTTCCCCGTCGCCAGGCTCACGCTGACCGACCGCAAGTTCCCCGGCGCCGTGACGATCAAGGCCTTCAATCCGTTCATCCCACTCAATGAAGACGACTCGGGTATCCCGGCCGCGTTTTTTGAGGTCGAGGTCAGGAACCCCACCAAAAAGAAGATCAATTACACGCTGTGCCTGACGGTCCAGAACCCGCTGCAGGGCGGGACGGCCAACGCGTTCGCCGCCAACGGCAAGATCAAGCAGATCAACCTGACCAGCGTCTCGCTGCCCAAGGAAGACGTCAAGTATGGCGACATGACCATCGCCACCGACGCCTCCGACGTGAGCTACCAGGAATACTGGTTCCGCGGCGCGTGGTTCGACAACTTGGGCGTCTACTGGCGCGACCTGCGGGCCAAGGGCAAGCTCAAAAACCGCACCTACACGCCCAGCGACAAGGTCGGCGGCGACTACGCCACGCTGGCCGCCCACGTATCGGCGGCGCCGGGCAAGACCACCAGGGCCCGCTTCGTGATCGCCTGGAATTTCCCCAATTGCGAGAACTACTGGAATCCCGTCAAGTGCGATAGCGGCGCCTGCTGCTCCGACAGCGCCAAGTGTGGCGACGGCATCAATCACGCCGCCAATGGCTGGAAGAACTACTACGCCAAGCTGTTCGCCGACTCCAGGGCCACCGCCGATTACTGTCTGACGCAGTGGGACCGGCTCGAGAGCCAGACGCTGGCGTTCAAAGATGCGTTGTTCAGCAGCGACTTGCCCGCCCCGGCCATCGACGCGGTGTCGGCCAACATCTCGCTGCTCAAGAGCCCGACGTGCCTGCGCCTGGAAGACGGGACGTTTTACGGGTGGGAAGGCTGCTCGGCCAGCAGCGGCTGCTGCGAGGGAAGCTGCACGCACGTGTGGAACTACGCCTACGCCATGCCGTTCCTGTTCCCGCACCTGGAGCGGACGGTTCGCGACGCGGACTTCCAGTACAACTACGCTGACGACGGGAGCATGGGCTTCCGCATCCAGTTGCCGCTGGGTCGCACGCGATCGACGATGCGGCCGTGCGCGGACGGACAGTTCTGCGGCATCATCAAGGCCTACCGCGAGTGGAAGATCTGCGGCGACGACGCCTGGCTCAAGGGCCACTGGGCCAAGATCAAGAAGAACATCGAGTGGGCCTGGGCCCCTGAAAACTACGACATGTGGGACCGCGACAAGGACGGCGTGCTCGAAGGCCGCCAGCACCACACGCTGGACGTCGAGCTCTTCGGCCCCAGCAGTTGGCTCAACAGCTTTTACCTGGCCGCGCTGAAAGCGGGTATCGAGATGGCCGAGTACCTCGGCGACTCTGCCGCGGCGGCCGAGTACCGCGAGGTGTTCGACAAGGGCAAGGCCTGGGTCGACAAGAACCTCTTCAACGGCGAGTACTACCACCAGAAGATCGACGTGAATGACAAGGGCATACTGGACAAGTTTGCCGCCACCGGCCTGGAGCAGCACAAGGGCATCGACTACTACTGGGACGCCGAACACGCCCAGATCAAGTACCAGATTGACGAAGGCTGCGCGCTGGACCAGATCCTGGGCCAGTGGCACGCGAACCTCTGCGGTCTGGGCGACGTGCTCGACCCGGCCCAGGTGCGAAAGGCCGCCAAGTCGCTCTATCGCTACAACTTCAAGAAGTCGATGCGCGACGTGTTCAACGCCTGCCGCATCTATAGCTGCAACGACGAAGGCGGTCTGATGATCTGCGAATGGCCTAAGGGCACCGAGAAGCCTGCCTGCCCGCTGACGTACGCCGAAGAGACCATGAACGGCTTCGAGTACAGCGGGGCGATCACCATGATCCAGTACGGTCTGGTCAAGGAAGGGCTCGAGGCCGTCGCGGCTGTGCGCCAGCGATACAACGGCGAGAACCGCAATCCGTGGAACGAGATCGAGTGCGGGCACAACTACGCCCGCTCGATGGCCAGCTACGCGCTGCTGCCGGCCCTGAGCGGGTTCCAGTTCGACATGCCGCGCAAGACCATCGGCTTCAATCCGGTCATCGCAGGCAAAGGCGGCAAGTTCGACTGCTGCTGGTCCCTCGAAGGCGCCTGGGGCATGTTCCGCAACACGCGCAAGAACGTGGCCGTCGAAGTTACCGCCGGCAAGCTCACGCTGGCGACGCTGAACCTGCCGTTCCTGGCCAAGAGCAAGATCAAGAGCGTCACGCTGGGCAAGAAGAAGGTCGCCTGCACGATCGAAAAAGGCAAGCTCACCTTTGCGCAAGTCGTGACGATTGATCCGACTAACCCGCTGACGGTGGCGATATAAACGCCACCACGTTAGCGGCGGGGCTTGCCCCGCGCGGTTGTTTCCCCGACGCCGGGGCAGAGAAACAACTTACCACAGAGGCACAGAGTGCATGGAGAGAAGACACCGGCCTCTCCGCCCTCTGTGGTCTCCGTGCTCTCTGTGGCAGAGTTGTCTCCCCGACGCCGCGGAAGACGAGAAACCGCGCGGAGCAAGCTCCGCCGCTAACCGCGGTGAATCACCCCGCCGCGTACGCGGCGATTCGGTCGAGGATCGCTTGGTAGAGCTCGTCGCTGAGCGGGCCTCGGTTGGCGGCCTCGATGTTGGCCTTGAGGTGCTCGACATTGAGCGTCCCCACGATGCACGTGTGGCAGTGCGGGTGTGTCAGCGTGAAGCGCAGGAGCAACTCCGAAGGCCGCATGTCCTGGGGCAGCAGTTCGTTGAGCCCCGCTTCGGCCCAGGCGGACAAGCCGGCCTGTTGGGCGCGCTCGGGCAGTTCGCTGTCGGGCCCGCCGATGGCGATCCCCTCGCGGATAATGATTCCCGCGCCGACCTCGGCGGCCATCGAGATCGCGTCGTGGTGCATCGGCGCCAAGGCCGAATACGGGATCTGGTACGTCTCGAAGACGCCCATCTCGACGAATTGCAGTATGTACGGCAGCGTCGTCGAGACTCCGATATGCCGCGTGAGCCCCTGGCCGCGGATGTCTTCCAGCGCGGCGACCAGGTCGCCCGAGAGCACGTCGTCGGGCCGCGGGTTGTGCAACTGGAGCACGTCGATGTGGTCGGTGTGCATCCGGTCGAGGCTGGCGTGGACATTCCGTATCAGCGTGTCGCGCGTCCACGTGTGGTCGCTCTGCATCGCGCCGCCGACGTCTTTCGGGTCGCAACCGCACTTGGTGGCGAGGAAGTACTCGCTGCGCCGCGAGCTGAGGAACCGCCCGATGTACATCTCGCTGCGGCCATAGTCCGCCGATGTATCGATGAAGTTGATCCCCGCGTCGAGCACGGCATTGAGGATCGCGTCGGCATGGGCGTCATCGACGGCCCGGCCGGACCACATCTCCGGCCCGCGCAGTTCCATGGCGCCATAGCCCAGTTGCGTGACGCGCATCCCCGTCTGTCCAAGAAGCCTGGTAATCATCTGACACCTCCGTTTCCCCTTGTTGAATTGTAGTCTGCCGAAGCCCCTGCTACCGCGGCTGGAACATCGCCTTCACGCTCGGCCGCGAGAGGACGATGATCGAGAAGATCCCCAGCACGGTGCCCAGCGGTATCACGATGCACTCGATGCACGCCACCACGAAGCAGAACGTGTACGAGCGATGCTTCCGCAGCCGCCCCGCAGCCACCAGAAGCAGCGTGGCAATGGTCCATCCCAGCACGATGCCGATCGAACCGATAATGATGAAAAGCCATCCGAAGAACGGCGGCGGGCCGTTAACGTCCTGTGGCCCGGGAAATCCCTGGGTCACGAACACAATGCCCATCACCACGTGAAAGATTGGAAAGCAGGCAAATAGCCCCTGGATCCCGCCCAGCACATAATGAAAGATCCCCAGCAGCCGCACATGTTCGTAGTCCTGACCGTTCATGATCCACCCGCCTCTCGGAGGAGGATTTTACCCCGGCGCCGCCAGAAAAGGAAAGAGCGGTGATCGTGGCACAGCCTTTCCAGGCTGTGACGGAGACACAGGCTAGAATGCCTGTGCCACCCTACGACGGCGTATCATCGCGATACCGCCCAGGGCCAGCAGATTCAGCGTCGCCGGCTCGGGCACGCTTAGACGCAGGTATCCGTCGCCGCCGGCAGACAGGCCGCTGAGATCCCAGATCGCTCCGTCAATGTCCGGCACGATGATCTGAGCAAACTCGCCCACCAGCGTGTCGGCTTGCAGCAGGTGATATGCGCCGCTGACCGGCTGGCCATCGCCGAAGATATTCACTTCCAGAATCGCCCCGTTGAGATTCAGAATCGCCTCGCCCGTCGGTCCGAACAGGTAGGCTGTGATCTTGTCGGAGTCGTTGGGAACGTTCAGCTCGAAGACGTACGTCACGTCGACCGCCAGGGTCGTCATGGTTTGACCATGTCGGCGAATCCCCGTCTGGTTGCGTCTGCGCTTCTGGGCATGGAAAGGCCGTGCCACCCAGCAATCCGGATAGGCCCTAAGCTGGGCGTGGTTCAATTGAAGGCGGCGGTTCCTGCCGGGGCTGGGCCTGCGGGACCTGGCGAATTAGCCCGCGACAATTTCCAGGAATCCGCGAATTTGAAGTCCGCAATCGCACTCAGTGCGAGACCACCTTGGACAGCTTGAAGATCGGAAGCAGCAGTGCCATCGCCACGCCGCCGACGATCAGGCCCATCACAACGATCATGATTGGTTCGATCAGCGAGGTCATGCTCTTGATGGCGACCTTGAGTTCTTCCTCGCAGAACCCGGCCACGCGGTCCATCACCATGCCGAGTTTGCCCGAGCGTTCGCCGGCGTCGACCATCTGGGCGATGGTCCCGGGCACCAGGTCCGACTCCTGCAGCGGCTGCGAGAGCGGCAGGCCGTCCTGGACGGCCGCGGCGACATCCTGCCAGACCTTGGCGTAGCGGCTGTTGCCGGCGATGGCGGCGGCGATCTCGAGCCCCTCGAGCACGCCCACGCCGGTGCCGACCATGGTGGCCATCGTGCGCAGCGACCGGGCGAGGTAGGCCTTGCGATACATGCGCCCCAGCAGCGGCATGTTGATGCGCAGCGAGTCCATGAAGACTCGCCCGCCGGGAGTGCGCACGAACCACCAGATCAGCCCCACAGCCAAACCGACGCCGGCGATGAGGAACGGCCAGTACGAGATGATGAACGCGCTCATGGCCAGCAGCGCCCGCGTCGGCAGGGGCAGCAGGGCGCCTTTGCCGGAGTAGATCTTCTCAAACCGCGGCAGGATGAACACCAGCAGTCCGATCACTACCAGCACGCAGAAACTCAGCATGCACGCCGGGTACACCATGGCGCCGGTGATGCGTTTGCGCGTCTCGCGTTCCTGCTGCATGTAGTCGGCCGCCCGCTCGAGCATCTGCCCCATCGTGCCCGATGCCTCGGACGCCCGCATGAGCGAGACGAAGAGGTTGTCGAAGATCTTGGGATATTCGGCCAGGGCTTTGGAGAACTCCACGCCGCCTTGCACCTTGTCCCAGACGTCTTCGAGGACCGCCGCAAAGGCGGGGTTTTCATGCTGGCGGGCGATGCAGCCCAAGGCCTCGTCCAGTGAGACGCCGCTGTCGACCATGACGGCCAACTGCGAGGCAAAGTAGATCACGTCGTCGCGTTTGACGTGTCCGCGCACGCCGGCGGCTGCAGGAGCAATATCGACCAAATTCTTGCCGTCGCGGCGCAGGCGAGATGCCGCCTCGCTAGTGCTGGCAACGTTGACGCTGCCCTGCTGCCCGCGGCCGGACGCGTCCCGGGCCTGATAGGCGAATGTCGTCATCTTTAGAAACCTCCGCACCTCAGAGAAAGCAACAACCGACGACGAGGACCAGGACGCAAAACGTCCTGCCTCATCCATCACTCGTCATCCATCATTCCGTTCTCCCCCTCTCCCCCACTTCCCCTCTTCCCCTCTCCTCCCCCTCTCACTCCCCGTCCCTGTCTATTTCTTTCCTCAGCGACCTCAGCGGCTAATGTCACACCGCCGTCACGCGGAAGATTTCCTCGACCGTCGTGATGCCGGCCTTGACCTTGTTCATCCCGTCCTGGCGCAGCGAGATCATGCCGCATTGGGCCGCGCCGGCGCGCAGGGCGTTGAGGCTCGGGCCGGTGCTGATGAGTTCCTGCAACTGCTCGTTGGGGCACATCAGTTCGTAGATGCCGATGCGTCCGCTGTAGCCGCTGTTGCGGCATTTGGGGCAGCCGGCGCCGTGGTAGTACGTCTCGACCTCGCCCACCGCCCGCTCGACCGCCCGGCGAATATTCGGCTGCGGCTCGTACGCTTCTTTGCAGTGCGTGCAGATCTTGCGCACCAGGCGCTGGCCCAGCACCGCCACCAGCGAGGCCGACACCAGGTACGGCTCGATCCCGATATTCAGCAGCCGCGTGACCGCTCCGGGCGCGTCGTTGGTGTGCAGCGTGCTGAGCACGAGGTGCCCAGTCAGTGCGGCCTGCACGGCCGTCCGGGCAGTCTCCTCGTCGCGGATCTCGCCGAGCATGATGATATCGGGGTCCTGTCGCAGCAGGCTGCGCAGGGCGCCGGCGAACGTGAAGCCGATGCGGTCGTTCACCTGGAACTGGTTGACGCGCGGCAGGTTGAACTCGACGGGGTCCTCGACGGTGCAGATGTTGACCTCGTCGCTGTTGATTTCCTTCAGCACGCTGTAGAGCGTGGTGCTCTTGCCGCTGCCGGTAGGGCCCGTCACCAGCACGATCCCGTTAGGCGTTGCGATGGCCGCGCGCCACAGCTTGAGCATCTCGTACTCGAAGCCGAGCTTCTCCAGGTTCACCAGCACCGAGCGGTTGTCGATCACGCGGATGACGATCTTCTCGCCGTGGCGGCCCGGCAGCGTGCTGACTCGCAGGTCGACCGGGCGGCCGTCCATCATCACGTGGATGCCGCCGTCCTGCGGCAGGCGACGCTCGGAGATGTCCAGGCCGGCCATGATCTTGATGCGGCTGGAGATGGCCGGGAGCATCTTGTGCGGCGGATGCAGCTTTTCGTAGAGCGAGCCGTCGACGCGGAACCGCACGCGCAGGGCGTTGTCGTCGGGCTCGATGTGGATGTCGCTGGCGCCCTCGCGCACGGCGCTGTAGATGAGGTAGTTCACCAGCTTGATGATGGGCGAGCCTTCGGCGGCGGCCTCGAGGTCGCCGATGTCGTCGACCTTCTCCTCGACCAGCGACAGGTCGCCGGCATCGGACTCGTCCAGGATGTCATCAATGACGAAGACATTGGCGGCCGGCAGGTGCGTCTCAAGGGTGGCCTTGATGTCCTTGGCGGTGGCGCAGATGGGCAGAACCTCGCAGCCGGTCATGCGGGCGACTTCCTCGATGAGGAAGACATTGGCCGGTTCCGTCACCGCCAGGGACAGGCGGTTCTTGACGCGAAAGAGCGGCAAGACGGTGTGGCTGTCGAGGAAGTCGCGCGGCAGGACGTCGATGACCGTCGGGTCGGCGATCTTGGGCGAGATGTGGGCAAAGGGCACGCCGTAGACGCGCGCCAGGGCGGCCATGATCTGCTCTTCGGTGCACAGTCCCTGCTTCATGAGCACTTCGCCCAGCAGCAGGCGGTTGCCGTCTTCTTTCTGCACCTGCAGGCCGTTGGCGAGTTGCTCGCTCGTCAGGGCGCCCTGCTCGATGAGCAGCTCTCCCAATTGCAGTCGTTTCCCGGCCTCTTTGGCAACGGTGATCACAATACTTCCTCCACTCACGCGCTGAGGGCCTTGACGGCGTCGGCCACGCGGTCGTAGTGTTCAAAGGTCGACTGCAGGGCGGTGATCTCGAGGATCTTCCGCACGTTTTCGTCGCACTTGACGAGCTTGATCTGCCCGAAGCGCAGGGCGAGTTTCTCCTGCAGGTCCAGCAGGCACTCCAGGGCGGCGCTGTCGATGAACGGGACCGCCTCGCAGTTGAGCACCAGGTCGACGACTTCCCTGGGCTCGAGCTGGTGGTCGACGGCCTGCTTGAAGGCTTCCAGGGCGTCGGCCGTCAGGTCGCCGTTGAGGTTGAGCATGACGGCGTGGCCGTAACTTTCGGCGTTAATTTTCATGGCATTCCTCGGCGTTGCGGTGCAGCAGACCGTCGGCCTCGGCATGGGGCATCTCGGCCAGCAGCGTCTGGATGTCCCAGGCCAGGAGCTTTTCGACCACCAGCGGGTCGAACTGCGTTCCGGTGCATCGGCGGATCTCGGCAATAACCTGCTCCGGCGACAGCGCCTTGCGATACACGCGGTCGCTCGTCAAGGCGTCAAACGCGTCGGCCAGGCCGACGATGCGGCCGTCCATGGGGATCTCCTCGCCCTTGAGGGCGTTGGGATACCCGCGCCCGTCGAGGCGCTCGTGGTGGGTCACGATGCCCACCGCCACGTCCTCGAGCTGGCGGATGCCGGTCAAGATCTTGGCCCCGATACCCGGATGCCGCTTGATCACGTCATATTCTTCGTCCGTCAGGCGGGCCGTCTTGCACAAGATGCGCTCCGGAACGCCGATTTTTCCGATGTCGTGCAGCAGCCCGCACAGATACAGGCGCTCGGCCTTGTCGCGAGGATACCCGCACGCCAGGGCCAACTGGCGCGACAGCTTCGCCACGCGCAGCGAATGGCCGCAGGTGTAGGGGTCCTTGGCGTCGATTGACGCCGTCAGCGCGTGCAAGACGCCCATCAGCAGGTCCTGCACGTCGGCGTACAGGCGGTTGTTGTCCAGAAAGACCGACGCCTGGCTGCCCACGGCGCTGATAAGCTTCATGTCGATGCTGTCGAAGTCGCCGCTGAGCTTGTTGACTGCCGCCAGCACGCCCACCACGTTCTGGTCGACCACCAGCGGAACGGCCACCAGGTTATGCACGCTCAGGCCGGCCACATTTCGCGCAGAATCCCAGATGTTGGCAATAACGGGGCGATGGTTGGCCGTGAAACTCGGCGCCACCGACTGCAAGAGCAGTTGTCCGACGTCGTCGGTGCGCGGGCCCCAGAACCCGTGCACGACGGCCGCCTCCTGCATGGCGCCCTTTCCGGGTGCCGGCGAGATCACCGCCGCGGCGGTCTCGATCTTCATCACCTCGCACATCTCGGAGCAGACCTTCTGGAGAAACTCCTGGGCCCCTGCCGTGACTCGCACGCTGCCGCTGATGTTGTAAACCAGCGCCAGTTCCTCATAGGTGTTGGCCAGGTTCGTGCTCAGGGTGGTCAGTTCGTCGTCGGCCACGCCCAGGGCCTGGCAGTCCTGCAGGAGCCATTCGAGGATGCGCATAAAATCGGCGGTCTCTTCGCCGCGGTGCCGGCAGGCGTCAGCAGCCAGGCGATGGGCGACCTGGCGGTCGATGTGCAGACGGTCGCAGGCGCGGGAGAGCGTTTCCTCGTCGAGCAGATCCGTCGTGGGGAAGCACGCGGCGATAACGCCGGCGGTCTTACGCCGCAGGCGCACGGGCACGGCCATCAGGCTGCAGCCGATGGCGCTGCGGCCGCAGGCATTTTGCCCGCTCTCGAGGGCCTGGGCGGCCAGGGCTTCCAAGCCGGCGGCGCAGGGGGAGTTGGGGCTGCCGCAGACAATCTGGCAGAACAGGCTCTGTGGCACGGGCTTTCCGGCCTGTGCCGATGACACAGCATGGCAAGGCCGTGCCACCGCGGCGTCGGCCTCGCGCACCAGCACGTTGAGGCCCAGTTCGGCCATTCGCGATTCGATCCGGCGCAGCGCCGGTCCGAGCGTGGCGAGGCTGCGGGAACTGTTTTTGAGGCTGGCGCTCATCAGTTCACATCGGGTCCTTGCGTCTGTGCGAGGAGGTCTTCAACTTTGGCCAGGACTTCGCGGGGCGAAAATGGCTTGGCCAGGACGGCGGCGATCCCGACGTCGATCATCTCGCCGGGTTCCAGATCGAACCCGCGGGCGGTGAGCATCATCGCCGGGATCCCCCGCGTGCTCTCGTGGGCGCGAAGCTGGCGGCAGAGGTCCACCCCGCTCATCACGGGCATCTGGAAGTCGGTGATCAGCAGGTCCGGCGGGTCGGCCAGGCACAACTCGAGGGCTTCCTCGCCATCCTGGGCCGTCACCACCTCGTATCCGGCGTTGCGGAGCTTCAGCGAAACCACGTGCAGAATGTGGGCTTCGTCGTCGGCCACTACCACGCGTTCGTTCATGATCATTCCCTCCGCCTCGGTTACGCCATCACCGGCAGCTCGAAACTGAACGTACTGCCTTTGCCCTTCTCGCTGGAGACCGACAGCTTTCCGTCGTGCACCGTCTCGACAATATGCTTGACCAGCGTCAGGCCCAGGCCGGTGCCCTTGGCCATCTTCTTGTTGGCCTCGACGCGGTAGAACTTCTCGAACACGTGCGGCAGGTCGTCGCCAGGAATGCCCACGCCCGTATCGGCCACGTCGCACACCGCCACGCCTCGCCGCTCGTCAATGCTGGCCGTCACCGTCACCGTGCCTCCCTCGGGCGTATACTTGATGGCGTTGGAGATCAGGTTCATGACGGCCTGGAAGACCATGTCGCGGTCGGCCTCGACCTGCTGGAACACCGGCGCCAGGCGCGCCACGAGGGCGATCTGCTTGGCCTTGGCCTGCGGGGCCGCCACGTCGATGACCTGCTTGACCACGGCCGTCAGGCTGATGGGCTCCTTGACGACCTTGACGACGCCCGACTCGATGCGCGAGATGTTGAGGATGTTCTCGATCAGCCGGTGGAGGCGGTCGGTCTCGGCGGCGATGATCTCGTAGAACTCCTTGCAGGTGGCCTCGTCCTGGGCCTCGCCGTCCTGGAGCATCTCGATGTACGCCTTGATCGACGCCAGCGGCGTCTTGAGCTCGTGCGAGACGTTGGAGACGAAATCCGTCGTCTTCTGGGCGATTTCCTTCTCGCGCGTCACGTCATGGAGCACGGCCACAACGCCGGAGACTTCTTCGTTGGCCCCGGCGATGCAGCTCAAGGTGACGCGGAAGACCCGCACCTCGCCCTTGAGGTCGATGGCGTGCTCGACGACGCGCCGCGTGGGCGTGCGCCCGTGCCCGCGCGTCTCGCGCACCAGGCGAACCAGCGTGCCGTCGGCGATGATGCGGTCGATGTTCTGCCGCAGCGCCCCCGAGAGCTTGAACCCCAGGAGCTTCTCGGCCGCCTCGTTGGCCAGCAGCAGTTCGTCAAAGCGATTGGTCACCAGCACCGCGTCGCTGATGGAGAAGATGATGGCCTCGGTATGCTGCTTTTCGGCCGAGGCAATGCGGGCCTGTATCTGCAGTTCGCGGTTGGCGTTCTGGAGTTCGTCGATCTTCTCGCGCGTGCTGGTGAGAAAGGCGTTGAGCGGCCGGGCCAGTTGCGACAGCTCGTGATTGCCCTGGACCATCACCAGGCCGCTCTGTCCGGTGGCGGCCATCGTCTCGAGTTGGCTGGCGATGGTGCTAATGGCCTTGTGCAGGCTCCGCCAGAACAGCAGTAGCAGCAGCACCGTCAGGGCCGTCACGAGCCCCACGACGAGGTAGTTCAGGGCCGAGCTGAGGACGCCGTGACCCTGCATGGCCATCATGGTTGCATAGTAGGCCGCACTGGCCCCTACGCAAATGATGACCATGGTTGCCAGGCTGAGCCTTTTGACCGTCGTCACCGCCGCCTCCGTTTGTGATCCCTCCGGCGCCCTCGGTCGCGTGGCACGGGCTTTCCAGCCGGTGTTCACAGCCTGGAAAGGCTGTGCCACCCTGTGCCGCAAAACGGCGCCGAACCTCTAACGGGTCTCCGTCTTTGCCTTCCGTGCCATGCTGCTCAGCAATTCGCTGGCCAGCCGGTTGCCTGGTTCGCAGCGCAAGGCAGCGGTATAGCACCGCGTGGCCTCGAGCTCATCGCCGCCGGCGGCATAGGCCCGCCCCATCACACACAGCAGCGTGGGGTCGTTGCCTCGGGCCAGGGCCTGTTTGAGACAGGCAACGGCCTCGGCCGTGCGTCCGGCACGAATCAGGCTGTACCCGACGAGCAACGTGCTGTCGGGGTTGTCCTTATCCAATTCATAGGCTTTGCGGGCGGCCTCAACGGCCTGGGCCGGGCGCGACAGCGCCAGCTCGACCCGCGACATTCCCGCCCACGCCGCCCACAGCCTGGCATTGACGGTCGTGGCCGTGGTGAAAGCGGCCAGGGCGTCGTTGGGCCGGTTCATCGCCAGGCAGCAGTCGCCCTGGATGACGTAGATGGACGCCGGCGGGCTGTACCGATCCGACGCCTTGAGGTCGCGCATCGAGGCCAGGGCCTCGTGATATTGCCCGGCCAGGAACTGCGCCTCGATCAGCTTTTCGACATAGAACATATTGCCACTGTCGATGTCGCGGGCTTTGGCGAAGTGCTTGGCCGCCTCGGCGTATTCGCCGCAGAGCATGGCGACGCGTCCGGCCAGTTCACGCATTCCCGCATCGCCATCGGAGCGGACCATGAACCCGCTGAGATACGCCCTCGCCTGGGGCGCATGGCCCATGGCGACCATCACCTCGGCGGCGCCCTTGACGCCGTCGAGGCTGGTATCATTGAGGAAGTACGCCTGGCGGTACGACTGCAGCGCCTCGTCGAGACGATTGCTCTTTTCCAGCCCGACGGCCTGATAGTACGCCGCCTGGGCGTTCTTGGGATCGATCTTGCGGGCCTGCTCGAAGCTCTTGAGGGCCTGGGCGTACTGCCCCCGCTCCAGGGCGATGCGCCCTGTGACCAGCAGCGCCGCTATGGAGTTGGGGTCCATGGCCAGCGCCTCGGCGGCCTTGGCCTGGGCGGCATCCAGTCGCCCGCCGCGCAGATTGTCCGCCGCCACGCCGCAGAGCATCTCGGCGCGGACGGTGTTCCACCGGCCCTGGGCTTTCTGCTTGGCCTCATCCTGTGAGGCCGTGTGATTGGACGGGCACCCGGCCGTGCACAGTGCGCAAAGGGCCATCGCCACGCCTGCCAGCGTGACTGCGGTGCGTGCTGAAGTTGATTGCTTCATGGAGTACCTTCACTTTCCCGCGGCCGGCTCGTGCGGCGCGGGAAGGGCGCCGCACGTCCGACAGCGGCTGGACGTCACTTGCGGCGCGGCGCTTCTACACCTTTGACATCGGCTTTTGGAGGGGCCATCTTCAATTGCGGCGTCGGCGGAGGCGGGCTGATGGTCTGCCCCCGCGGACCGGGAAGCGGCGCCACGTATTGCGGGCCTATGCCCAGGTTCTGCCGAACGTCCGGGGGAATGACCTCGGGACGCAGCGGTTTGTCCGGAGGCACGATCGGCTCGTACGGGCGGCCGAGTTCCTGCATGATCATCCGCTGAACCGCGTATTTGACGCTGGAATGGCGGGCATGATGCGCCCAGTAGGTCCGGCCGAGGATCTCTTCGCGCAGGCGAATGGCCTCGAGCATCCGCGGGCGAAGCGACAAAGCCAGGTCCAGGCTCCATAGCGACAGGCCGTAGTTGCCTTCGTTCATGAAATGCTTGGCGGCGCGCAGGTGGCATTCGGCCAGGCGCTCCCGCCCGAACCATTGCAGGCCGTTGCGGGCGCCGACTCGAAAACGTTCGACATCATCCTTCATGGCCTCGCCGACCTGTTCGTCGGGCTCCTGCTGGATGATGTGTGGCGTCAGCAGCACGATGATCTCGCGGCGCCGCTGCGTGTCGGCCGTGCGGCGGAACAGCGCCCCGAGCACCGGGATGTTGCCCACCAGGGGCACCTGGTTGCGGGCGTTTTGGGTTTCCTCGCGGAACAGACCGCCGATCACGATCGTGTGACCGTCGCGCACCATCACGTTGGAGGTCACTTCCGTCGTCGTGCTGAAGGGCAGCCCCGTCGCCGCGTCGACGCTTCCGGCCGATTCCTCCGGGTGAATCTCCATCCGGATGTAGTTGTTCTTGGCCACGTAAGGGCGCACGATCATGCGAGTGCCGGTCTCGAGGAACTCGATCGTTTCGCTGATGGTCGTGTCGGTCTGCGTGGTCTGGCGGTAGCCCTGCCGCTGGCCGATCAGCACCTCCCCGCGCTGCTTGTTCATCACCAGCAGCTTGGGATTAGCCAGCACCGTCGTGTCCGTCACGGTTTCCAGGGCGCTGATAAAAGCCGCGATGCGGTCGCCCAGGATGCCGATGGACAACCCGCCGGTAACGTCGGCAAAACCGGTGCGAAGCGTCGTGCCGGTGTCGCCCTGCAACCCCGTGGCGGTGATGGAACCGCTGTTGGTGTTGCCGGCCGGGCCGACCGTGGCGATCGAGCCGGTCACGTCCTGGAAGTCGACGCCTTTGAGCACGCTGATGTTGACGCCCAGGGCGTTGGTCTCTTCGAGCGTGGCCGCCAGGATCGTCGCCTCGATCAGCACCTGCGGGGGCTTGACGTCGAGGTCCTTGAGGAGCTCGGCCACCCGGGCGAGGTTCTCATCATAGTCGCGCACCACCAGCACGTCGCGCGTGGCGTAGCTGTTGCCGCCGGCGTCGGTGGCGCTGGCGGCAATGCCGACCTGGGCCGGGGGCGTCACGGCGATGATCCCATCCTTGGAGATCACCGGCGTCAGCAGCACGCGGGCGTCGCCGGCGGTGATGTACGACAGGTTGAAGATCTGTGTGCGGATTTTCTGCTGGGCCTTGCGGATGTCGGCCAGTTGCTTGGGCGTGTAGACGTAGATAAAGTTGTCTTTTTCTTCGTAGACAAACCCGTTGGCGCCCAGGATGGCGTCCATCGCCTGCTTGAACGTGACGTCGTAGAGGTCGGCGGTGACCGTTCCGGCGACTTCAGGGGTGGCGATGATATTCCGACGCCCCTGCGTGCTGAGCAACTGAAGCACGCTTCGCAGGTCGCTGCCGCGGTAGAACGCGCTGAACGTCCCGGGCGGCTGAACGTGCCCCTCGCGCGTGGCCGGACCGGTGGCGGCCGGCTGCGTCGCGGTTGCCACGCCGGCAATCGCCGAGGGCGTGGCGGGATAGATGCGAGGTTTACCTTTAGTGGCCCCGGGGGCGGGCCAGACGGGCTCGTCGTCATCCTGGGCATAAACGACGGGAACCAGGACGATCATTGCCGTCGCGGCGGCAATTAAAATCGTCCGCCCCAGGCGTCGTCCTGCCCCTCTCGTCCTTGAGAGCGCCATAGCGAAGCTCCTTCCATGGAATCCGGTCACACGGCACCGCCGGGCGCGGGGCCGGTGCCGGCGGCGAAATCAGGGCTTCTCGTCCTTCATCCGCAGCTCGACCGACACGCCGTCGCGCACGATGGTGCACACCTTGGCAGCGATACTGACGACCTTGAATTCGGCCTTGGTTTCCTTCCCATCACGCTCCTTGACCAGCGTGGTGATCGTGTCGCCAATGCCAAACGGATCGCCGTTGATGATCGCAGTAGGGTTATCGGACACAATTGTGATTTGCAAACAGAGTAATTTGGCCTCCAGCTGGACCCGCTCGATACGGCGCTTCGTTTCCAGTTCCGGATCGACGATCGGCCCTGCCGCCGGCGCCACCGGTGCGGCCTGCGCCGCCGGCGAGCTCAGCAGCGTGTAGAGATCTTCATGGACGCGGAACAGGTCCCGCTTGAAGACCCGCACCTGGTTAGGGTTGGTCTTGCGGGCGGCGATACTCTTGATGACTTCCTCGGCCTGCGGCGCCGTCACGCCCGCCGCCGGCGCCGCAACCGCCACGGCGGCCTGCGCCGCGACGGGTTCGCTCTTGCCGATCAATCGCACGCCCATAATCACCCCCACCACGAGCAGCACGCTGAGGATGGCCGTCTTCTTCTTGTCGCGCAGGAGCTCGGCGGCCAGGCCATGGCTCTGCGGGGCGGTAGTTCGGTGTCGTGGGTTCATATCTTGACGTCGCTTGTGAAGTAGATGTTCAACTGCAGTTCGATATCCAGCTTGGCGGTGTCACCCATGATCTTTTCGGCCTCGCCCTGGGCGCCGCGCCGCATGTCGCCGCCGCGTTCCTGTCCGATGCGGACGCTGTGCACGCAGGCCATGCGGTCCATGTGGTGAATGCCCTCGAGGAAGTTGGCAAGCGACAGGTACGAGCCGCGGAATCGCATGATGATGGGCAGGGTGTTGAAGAGCTCTTCCTTGAGGGGGTTTCCCGGCTCGATAAGCGCGTCGCGCAGGCCCGCCTCGGTCAGGCGCGTGTTGATCTCCCGCAGGAACCCGTCGAGTTCGCGGCGCTGGGGCAGGCGGCGGTCGAACTTGTTGAGCTGCTTTTGCATCTCATCCACGCGGCGCAGCAGTTCGGGGACCGAGGCGGTCTTGGCCGCCTGCTCGGCGATCTCGATCTTGCCGGCGGCAATGTCGGCCTTGACCGCCTCCAGCCGCTTCTTCTGGGGAAGGTACAGCAGCGTGCATGCGGCGGTGGAGATTCCCACCAGCATCGCCAGCACGATCCAGTTTTCTCGCAACATTTTCGGCATGATGCTTCCTCGCTAGCGGACGATGTAGCAACTGACCTGGAACGCCCTGGCCGCGCGTTTCTCCATCCGGGGGGCCTTGTCTTTCTCCAGGCCGTCCAGCAGTTTGACCAGCAGCACCGTGCGGGCGTATCCCATGCTGACGTCCTCGAAGGTCTGGCAGGCGGACAACTGTCCGATGAAGTTCGCCAGCGCCACGTCCGTCGAGGCCACGCCGGTCAACGTCACGCGCAGGCGCTTGACGGTCTTCTCGGGCGGCTTGCCCTGGACCGGTTGGGGGGCGTCGCCCCGCGCCGCCGTCATGGGCATGTTGATTTCGGCCGGTTCCAGGCTCAGGCTCGTCAGCGTGACCGACTGGGGCAGGATGCGGTCGAGCTCGGCCATGATCTCGCTGGCGTTGACGCGGCTGCCCAGCAGTTGGTTGATTCGCTGCTTGATCTGCAGTTCGCCCTCCTGTCTTTCCAGGGCCGTTCGCAGCACGAGCTGCTGGCGGACGTTGGCGACGCGGTCGCGTTGGAGGGCCTGCTCGGCCGAGGCCTTCTGGATCAGGTGCTCGAACTGGAAGCCCAGGACGACAAAGCCAGCGACGGCGATGGCCAGCAGGTTCGCCTGGCAGATGAGGCGATTGCGCCGGACGCGCCGCTGGGCGACGTACTCAGGCAGAAAGTCGACGTCGATCATGACCGGTCTCCTGGCTGTCGTTGCGAAGGTCGATCCCGCGCATCGCCAAGCCCGCGCTGATGGTCCATTCCGGCAGCGTCCCCCGCCGCTCGCCGCCCAGGTCCGCCCCTGACAGGTCGATGCCCTGCAGCGGGCAGGCGACCTGGCATTCCACGTTCAACTGCTCCCCCAGCAGGCGCACCAGCGAGGCGTCGTGCGCCTCGCCGCCGGTGAGCATCACCCGCTCGGGGCGCAGGCCCCGGAACGTCACCGAGCAGTACCGCAGGCACAGGGCGATCTCCCGCGCCATCGACTCGGCCTCGCTGCGGACGGCGTCGTAGAGCGTCCAGTTCACGTCTTCCTTCTCTGCGGCGTCTTCGCTGCGGCGCTGCGGTCGGCCGCTGCGCATGCGCATGTCGCAGGCCTCGGCCTCGGTCAGGTTCAGTTGCCTGGCGACGGCCTCGTTGAGGCGGCGCCCGCCGATGTCGATGACCTTGATGAAGATGATGTCCCGCCCGCGTGCGACGACCACGCGCGTGCCACTGCAGCCGAGGTCGACGATGACGCTGACGTTGTCCTCGTCCACGCGGCGGCGCAGGCGCTGCTCGAAGACTCGGAACATTGGCACCGGTTCGGGCTCGATGTGCAGCGGGCTGAGCCCCGCCTCGGCAAGCATGGCCAGATGGTCCTGGACAGTCTGCTCGCGCACGGCCAGCATCAGCACCTCGGTGTGCACCTCGTTGCCGCTTCGCACTTCCCCGGCCACCAGGTACCGCAACTGGTCGGGGCCGATGTCGAAGTTGAACCGCTGCTGGGCCTCGCGCACGACGGCGTCATGGATGTCCTCGCCGTGAGGCACGCGGATGTTCTTCATCGCCAGGTCGCCGCAGGACAGGCAGGAGATGACCGACCGCCCCTGGAAGTCGCGCCGCAGCATGTCGCGGATCGCCTTGACCGCGGCCTTGCGGCGCAGGGCGGGGTTCTGCGATTCGCCCTCGGCGAACCGGTATCGCCCGCAGGCGTTGACCGCCACGCCCGCACCCGCGCGGCGGAACTGGATCATGTTGATGCTGTCGGCGCCGATGTCCAGGCCTATCGGCCAGTGTCGCCTTATCAGGGATCCAAACATTCCCTTCCTCCATTCCTCCGCCAGACTCTCGCTTCATGCCACGCCGGCGAGGCCGGGTTCCCTTCAGGAACCCGCTGCCGTCACCGTGATGCGCCCCGTCGCTGCGGCCACGCTGATCCGAAGGATCGACGAGCCTGCCTGCAACGTTACGACGCCGGCGCTGACCGGCGCGCCCAGTTCGTCAAACTGCAGCACGGCCCTGGACGCAAACGAAGCCGAAACCAGCTTCAGCTTGGACAGTCCGTCGGTCGTATCGAAGTCGACGACATAGGCTGTCTTCTTAATCGGATGAATCAGGGTCCCACTTGCGTTAGAGAGCGTATAGCGATTGGCGGCCGGCTCAAATGTCACCGTCACCAGTTTCTGGGTGGTGATGGCCATGTTCTGGGCGTACTGCATGTCGGCCGCGAGCATCTGCCCGCCGCTGGCGGTCTGAAGATCGCCGCTGTCGACGGCCATGGGAATGACGATGGCCCCCGCCACGGCCAGAATGACCACCACCACGAGGATCTCGACCATCGTGAAGGCCGTGGCGCGTGATGTTCCCTCCAGTGATCGCATCATTCCTCCGGACGAGCGGGGCGTTTCATGACCTGCACCTTGACCTCGCCGCTGCGGAGCAGATCGGCCACCTTGTCCACCGCAGCGGTGGTCTTGTTCTGGGCCTCGATCAGTTGCTTGGTCTGCTCGGCGGCGGTGGCATCGTCGGCAGCACGGGCGCTGCGCGCGGAAGGGACGAAGTCGGCCCAGAGCCCCACGATCAGTACCGTCAATAACACGGCGATGGCCGTCAGGCAGACCTGCGTGTATCGGTCCACGACGATTCGAATCTCTCGACGTCTGCGGGTCATGGCTTTGCTCCATTGTGGGTTATCGGTCCCAACTCATCATCGTCACGTCGGCAAGCTGAGCGTTGTATATTTGCTGAATATCCTGTGCCGATTTGGCCGTGGTGAACACGGCCACTTCGTCGATGTCGCCGCGGAAGTAACTGTTCAGCGGCCAGCCCTGCCCGGATGGACTGTTCGATGCCGAGGCGCCCAGGATGATGGGGTCGCTGTTGCCTTGCAGGCCGCCGGCATAGGCGTTGCTAGCCGCCAAGGCCCCGTTGACATACAGTTTCATACCGGCGGACCCGAAGGTCGCCGCCACGCAATGCCACTGATTGAGATGCACAGTCCCGCCGCTAAGCGAGCGGGTATTCTGATACCGTGTCAATTCAACGCCAATGCGTCCTTGGCTATTGACCTGGATCTCGAACTGGTCGTTATAGCCCTGGTCCTTGGTGTTGTTTTTGGACAGCAATGCCGCCGACTGGGGCAGGCTGGTGGGCTTGAACCACAGCACGATCGTGCCATTGGCAGCCTGATACAGCGACGTATTGGGGATCTTCACATAACTGCTGTACCCGTTGAAGCGAGCGCTGGGGTTGCCGTCACCGGCCAGGGCGCCGGTGTCGCCCAGGGTCATGTTGTAGTATGTCCCATTGGCGCTGCGGATGGCTTCTCGCGCCGTCAAGCCGGACGTTTCCCCCAGCCGCCAGTACGTCAGCGGACCTTTGCCCGTCACCAGCGAATTGTACGGACTGCTGAGTTTGACCGTCGCCCCTACCGCCTGCGAGAGGCCGCCGCTGTGAGCGATGGCAGTCAGGGTGTACTGTCCGCCGCTGCCGCCGGAAACGGTGTAAGCGTAAGTGTCGCCCATGCCGTCGGCCTGGTACTGGGTCGATGTGCGTCCGCCGATGGCCGCGGGGGCGTCGGGGTCGCCCCGCAGCAGCGCCAGGGCGTGATAGACGCCCGACTCGCCCAGGTATCTCGCGCGGGTCGCGCGGCGGAGGTTCTCCGTGCCGGCCATCTCCATGCTGCTGGCGCTGAGGCACGCCATCCCCAGGACGGCGGCCACTGTCACCAGCAGCAGCACCATCACCAGGGCGAAGCCTCCGCGATATCTTTTGTTCGAGGGCATCGGCACGTCCATCATGAGCCCACCAGGTAGAACAGCCCGCCTGAGGAATACACGCACGCGGTCTTGTCGCCGCGGATCCGCACTGCCGTTCGTAGCGTCACTGCCTCGGACCCGCTGCCCAAGGTCATCTGGATACTCACCAGGTTGCTCGCCGGCGGAGTCGGGGTGGCCGAAATCCTGAACGACGTCACATTCGACGCCAGCGGCGTCGCCTGGGAATAATACGACGAGGTCACGTTGGCCGTGGCGTTGTTGACGCCGACGAAGAAGTACAAATCAGCGGTATAGTTCATCATGGAAACCAGCCACTGCGGCCAACTCGACGGATAGACGATCTGGTGGAGCGACACGTCTCCTGTGGCGGGGTTCCATTGAATCACCCCCATCTCGCTCATGTTGATCTGCCCGTCGCCGTTGGCGTCGGTCATCCACAACGAGACGGTGCGGCTGTCGCAGGCCGTTGCCAGCTTGGCCTTGCGAACGTAATCTTCCAGGCGTCGCACGGCGACGCGCGCCTCCTGCATGCACAACTGGCGGTCGCGGCTGGTCTGGCCGGCCGTCGACAGCGCCATGCTCATCGCCGCCACGGCCGTGCCCACCAGCGCCGTCGTCGCCAGCGCCAGGACCAGTTCGGCCAGCGTAAAAGCCCGCCGCCTCGCGGTTTTGGGCGCCTGCCGTGTGTGATAGAGAGCGTTCACGTTATGGATCCAGATCGTAGACCAAACGGGTGAGCGTGACGATGGGCACGCCCTGGTGGGACACCTCGACGATCACTCGCGCGAATGTGGGCGCCCGCTGCGTCTGCTGGCCTGAGAGGTACACGTATTCCACCGTGACGCGGCGGCTCAGGCCCGCGGCCGCATCGGCGGTGCAGATCGTTCCGGAGGCGTCGGCGATGCTTCCGGCGGGTTCGGCGTATCCGTGATAGTCGTCGACGTTGTCGAACTGCCAGCGGGTCGACTCGCCGCTGTCGGGCCCGCACACGACGCCGCCTTGGGGATCCTTGAAGGGCTTGCTCAGGATTTCCTCCATCATTTCCTGCGCCAGGCAGGTCGCCACGCTCCATCGCTCCTGGGTCTGGTCGTTCTGGGCGCTGGCGGTGAAGGGCATGGTGACGGCGAAGGCGCAAGCGGCCAGGATCGTGCTGGCCAGCAGCGCTTCCATCAGCGTCATGCCCCCGCCATGATGTCGTCCGCGCCCTCGCATGGGTCCAGGGTCCCTCATGGAGAACCGGCCGGAACTCGCCTGGGGCGGGTCCCGGCCGGCCTCACGTTGTGCGTTACTGCCTGTCAGGACTTACCAGGCGCCGTGCTCGGCGCTGTCGTCGGCAGCGAACATCCCGGTGGCGGTGTCGAAGTGCCAGCCGTGGCTGCCGTTGCCCAGTCCCGCCGTGCCGCTCTCGACTTCAACCGTGCTGAGGTTGTTGTAGGGGTTGGCCGGGAAGGTCTGGAGATAGGCGCCCAGCGTGCCGCCGGCGGCGCCGGCCGAGTCGGTCTTGGTCGTCATCTGCGTGACGAACGTCGCAGCGGCCGGATAGTTATCCAAGTGCTGCACCTTGTACAGGGCAAGCTGGCTGCGAACGGTCTGCAGGTCGCTCTTGAGAGCAGACGCGCGGGCGTCGTTGCCGGCGTCGGTGAACTGCGGGATGACGATCGCGGCCAAAATACCCAGGATCACGACCACGATCAGGATTTCAACCAAGGTGAATGCTGAATGCTTGCGGTTCATTACAATGACCTCCGATATTCCGGTTTCTCTAAGGGTTTTGCCCGGCCTTACAGGGCCTGGGCTACTGTTGCGTTTTGCTCGGGTTGTCATTGTCCGGACCCATCGGCCCGGGTTAGACAGCCGTACTCATGGCTGTTGTTCTTGTCTGGAATGACAGTCGATCCGGGGACGCTGCTGGAACGGCAAAAGCCTGTTGCCCGTTACCCGACCACCTCCTCTCGAGGCATATTCCAGCGTCGGATGCTCCTCCGTCTCGGCCGTCTTCCCTCCGCCAACAACAACCGTTTCCTGTTGCAAAACTGACCCACACAGATCATCGGTCCAAGGAAAGGGCTGCTTGATTAGCGGAGATAAAACTTTTTTACTTTTGACGTGCGCAAACACCCTCTCAGGAGGCGCCACGAACTACTGATCGGAACATACGATTGCCCCGGGCGCAGAGCAAATCCCCCGGACAAAATTTCGTGGGATCGCGCCATGGCGGGCAGCGCTTCCGGGGCATGTGAGGCTACCTTTTCCCGGCGACCTGCTGTGCCATGGAAAACTTGAGTCGCAGCGTGGCCATCGCTTCCAGGCGGTCGCGGCCTTCCTGGGCCGTCGAAACCGGACGCTTGATGACGGCCTCGAGCTCCTCCCAGACCTTCTCGCGGTCGAGCTTGTCGGCCGGGATGCATTCCTCGGCCAACAGCATCACGCGGTCGCGGGTGACCTGGACGAACCCGCCGGCTACGTAGAACTGGCACAGGCGTCCGTTGGGCCCGGTGAGGGTCATGGGCCCGCCGCCGATTCGCCCGATCATCGGAGCATGGCCGTGCAGGATTCCGATCAGCCCGTCGGCCAGCGGAAAGACCGCGTAGACGGCCTCGACGTCGCATATCTTCGCGTCGGGCACGAGCAACTCGCAGTGGAACGGTTTGAGCCGCTCGGGGTGCTCGATCTTGAGTTCATTCAAATCGCTCATAGGCGACAACCTCGTCCAGACCTTTACGCTGTTTGGCCGCGGGGGCCTGGTCCGAATACCCCATCGCCATCATCTCGATAATCTTGGCGCTGGAGGGCACGTCCAGAATCTGGCAGCATGATTCCTGCGAAAAATGCCCCACCCAGCACGCGCCGAGCCCCTCGGCCGTCGCGGCCAGAACCATGTGGTCGATGGCGATGGCGCAGTCGACAGGGTCTGCGGGCACCTCGCACGACATCACACGGTCGGGGTTGAGCCCCGCCACAGCGACGATCACCGGCGCGCGGGCCAGCCAGGGCTGCTCGCTGGCGGCCGCCAGCGCGGCCCGCGTGTCCTCCTGGCGCACGACGATGAACTTCCACTCCTGGCGGTTGCGCCCCGAAGGCGCGATCCGCCCGGCATTGAGGATGCGCGTGAGCTTATCCTCCTCTACAGGGCGGGGTTGAAACTTCCGCACGCTGCAGCGCCGCTGGATGACGTCATAGAATTCCATGCCGTGCTCCTGATAGTAGCCCGTGGCCGGTAGCCGGTCGCCCGTGGGGAAGCGCCCCCTGGCTACGGGCTCACTGGCTACTCCTGTTTCTTGAGTTTTTCCGCCTGTTCAGCGGCCTCTTCGACGGCGCCGACGTACATGAAGGCCTGCTCGGGCAAGTGGTCCCACTTGCCGTCGCAGATTTCCTTGAACGAGCGGACGGTGTCGGCCAGCGGCGTGACTTTGCCGGGCTTGCCGAGGAAGACTTCACTGACCAGGAACGGCTGGGAGAGGAACCGCTCGATGCGGCGGGCGCGGGCGACGACGCCTTTATCTTCCTCGCTCAGTTCGTCCACGCCCAGGATGGCGATCAGGTCCTGCAGGTCGCGGTATCGCTGGAGGGTCTCCTGCACCCGCCGGGCCGTCTGGTAATGCTCTTCGCCGACGATGTTGGCGTCGAGGATGCGCGAGGAACTGGCCAGCGGATCGACGGCCGGATAGATGCCCTTCTCGACGATCGAGCGTTCCAGCACGATGAACGCGTCCAGGTGCGTCACCGCCGTGGCGGCCGCGGGGTCGGTCATGTCGTCTGCCGGCACGTACACCGCCTGCACCGAGGTAATGGCCCCGCGGCTGGTCGAGGTGATGCGTTCCTGCAGCTCGCCCATTTCGGTGGCCAGTGTGGGCTGGTATCCCACGGCCGAGGGCATGCGACCGAGCAAGGCGGAAACCTCGCTGCCGGCCTGGCTGAAGCGAAAGACGTTGTCGATGAACAGCAGCGTCTCGGCGCCGCTGTCGCGGAAGTACTCGGCGATGGTCAGGGCCGACAGCGCCACGCGAAGGCGCGCGCCGGGCGGCTCGTTCATCTGGCCGAAGACCATCGCCGTGCGGTCGATGAGTTTCTGGCCGGTGTTGCCCAGGGCCGTCTCCTGCATTTCGACCCACATGTCGTTGCCTTCGCGCGTGCGCTCGCCCACGCCGGCGAACACGCTGTACCCGCCGTGCCGCGTGGCGATGCGCGTGATGAGCTCCTGGATGATGACGGTCTTGCCCAGCCCCGCTCCGCCGAAGAGGCCGGTCTTACCGCCGCGAACGAACGGGGCCAGCAGGTCGATGACCTTGATGCCCGTCTCGAACAGCTCGCTCTTGGGCGTCAGCGACTCGAACTTCGGCGGCGCCGCATGGATCGAACGGTACTGGTCGGCATTGACCGGACCGCGCCCGTCGATCGGCTCGCCCAGCAGGTTGAACACGCGTCCCAGCACGGGCTTGCCGACCGGGACGACAACGGGCTTGCCGGTATCGGTAATGGGCATGCCCCGCACGAGCCCGTCGGTGCTGCCCAGGGCGACGCACCGCACGCGTCCGGCGCCGAGGTGCTGCTGCACCTCGCCGGTGAGGTGGATCGGGGTCGGCCCGGCGGTGCTCTCGACGGTCAGGGCGTTGTAGATCGCGGGGATCTCGCCCTGCTCGAAAAGAGCGTCAAAGGTCGATCCAATAATCTGAACGATTCGTCCTATGGCCATCGTCAAACCTCGGCATTCTCCAGCCCCATGCGTCCGCCGATGATCTCGGCCAGTTCGGTCGTGATCTGCTGCTGGCGGGCGCGGTTGTAGCGCACCATCAACTGGTGAAGCATCTCATCGGCATTTTCCACAGCGTTGCGCATCGCCCGCATGCGGGCGACCTGCTCGCTGACGGCCGCATCCAGGAAGCACTGATACATCTGCATGCGCAGCGTCGCCGGCAGCAGGTGCCGGACGACTTCCTCGACGGAGGGGGTAAACTCGTACGGGTCGCGCGCCGGCCGGGCGGAAGACGCCTGCTGCGTCATCGGAAGGATCTTCAGACAGACGGCCCGCTGGCGTGCAGCCGACTCATACTGCATGTACACCACTTCCAACGCGGCGATCTTGCGGTTGCGATACAGGCTCATGAACTGCTCGGCCAGCCGCCCGACCTGGGCGTACTCGGGAAAATCGCCCATGTCGGGATGCACCTTATCGATCGCGATTCCGACGGCCTTGAAGTGGTTGATGCCGCGGCGCCCCGAGACGTGCAGCGAGACCGGGCCCTGCTTCTGCAGGCGGCGATAGCACTGCATGGCCTGGCGCAAGACGAGGTTGTTGTAAGGCCCGCACAGGCCTCGGCTTGAGGCGATGACCAGCATCGCCCGCAATTCGACGCCCTTGTTGATCTTCAGCAGCGGGTGGTCGCAGTCCTCCAAGCCGCCGGCGGCGGAAACGTCCCGGACCAACTGCGACAGGCCCGCCGTATGCGGCTGCGAGGCCATCGCCCGCGAATGGGCCTTGGCATAGCGCGACGAGGCGACCATTTCCATCGCCCGCGTGACGGTGCGGATGTTGCCCACCGCGTGGCGCCGCTTCAGGATTTCCCGCGACTTGGCCACCGGCCTTACGGCTCCTTCCCGGCGACCGAGGGTTCGCGGTGGTACACCGCCTGCTTGTATTCCTCGACGAGGTGGCCCAGGCGCTTTTCGGCGTCCTTGTCCAGCGTGTGCTGTTGCTTGATTTGCTCGTAAAAGTCACTGTCCTGCTTGGGGATGTATTCCAGCAGCCCGCGCTCGAAGGCGGGCACTTCCTCGGGCGAGAGGCTGTCCAGATGCCCGCGCGTCCCGGCGAAGATCGAGATCACCTGGTCCGTCGGCGACATCGGCTGATACTGCGGCTGCGTCAGCAGGCGGATCAGGCGCTGCCCGCGGTCGAGACTGGACTGGCTGGCCGCGTCCAGGTCCATCCCGAGCTGGGCGAACGTCGCCAGCTCGCGATACGCCGCCAGGTCCAGGCGCAGGCTCGCCGCCACGCGCTTCATCGCCGGCCAAGCCGCCTTGAAGCCCACACGGCTGACCGAGATACCCACGTTGATCGCCGGGCGGATGCCCGAGAAGAACAGGCCCGGCTCGAGGTAAATCTGCCCGTCGGTGATCGAGATCAGGTTGGTCGGGATGTACGCCGAAACCTCGCCTTCCTGCGTTTCGCAGATCGGCAATGCCGTCATCGACCCGCCGCTGCCGGGAATCTTGCGGATGTCGTGCGTCTCGCTGCGGCCGGCGGCGGCGAGGTCTTCCTTGGCCTTGGTCATTCCCATCGCGCCGACGTATTTGCCGGGCGCGGCTTTGCCTGCCTCGGCGACAGCATCCTCGGCCGCGTCCTTGGGCACGATGGCGTAATGCTCGGCCAGCTTGCAGGCGCGTTCGAGCAGACGGCTGTGCAGGTAGAACACGTCGCCGGGATACGCCTCGCGTCCCGGCGGACGGCGCAGGAGCAGGGATATCTGCCGGTAGGCGGCGGCCTGCTTGGTCAGGTCGTCGTAGACCACCAGCGTGGCGGCGCCGTGGGCGTACATGAAGTATTCGGCGATGGCGCATCCAGCGTAGGGGGCGATATATTGCAGCGGCGCCGCCTCGCTGCTCGAGGCGCTGACCACGACGGTGTGCTCCATCGCCCCGGCCTTGCGGAGCACTTCCACCACGCCCGCGACGGTCGATTCCTTCTGCCCCACCGCCACGTAGACGCAGATGACGCCGGTCTGATTCTGATTAATGATTGTGTCGACGGCGATGGCCGTCTTGCCGGTCTTGCGGTCGCCGATGATCAGCTCGCGCTGCCCGCGCCCGATCGGCGTCATCGCGTCAACGGCCTTGATCCCCGTCGATAGCGGTTCGGTGACGCTCTGCCGCTCGGCGATTCCCGGCGCGATGATCTCCAGCGGGCGCGCGGCCGTGGTCTTGATCGGTCCCTTGCCATCCATCGGCTCGCCCAACGGGCTGATAACGCGCCCGAGCATCTCCGGTCCGGCCGGAACCTGCAACAGCCGCCCCGTCGTGCGCACCGACATGCCCGAGCGGATGTCCTCGCTGGAACCGTACACCACGCCGCCGACGACGCGGTCTTCAAGGTTGAAGACCTGCCCCATGCGGCCGTTCTCGAACTCGAGCATCTCGCCGGCCATGGCGTCGGGCAGCCCGACGATGCGGGCGATGCCGTCGCCGACTTCGACGACGCGACCGATGCGAGAGACGTCCAGGGCGTCGCGCGAGGCGGCGATCTCCTGGCGGATCATGCCGGCGATTTCACTGATGTCAAACTTCATAGTGGCTCTCTCATTGCCCGCCTTCTTTGGATGGTCCGCTGCCCCGCTGGCCCGAAAGACGGGCCTTCAATTCGTCTCGCACCCGCCGCAACCGCCCGGCCACTGACGCGTCGTAGACGCTCTGGCCCACCTTCACCACCGCCCCGCCGACAATGCCGGCGTCGACCGCGCTGGTCAGGATGATCTCGGCGCCCAAGGCTTCCTGGAGCTGCGCCGAGACTTCTTCGATCTGCTCGCCGGTCAGAGGCACAGCCGTAGTCAGCGTCACCGGAACCTTGTGTCGCCGCCACTCCAGGGCGTGACCCAACTCCATCGCCAGGGACCGGAGTATCTTCAGCTCGCCGCGCGGCGACTCGAACCGCCGCCTGCGGCTCTCGAACAGCGAGGCGATCAACTCCTGGCGGCGCTGCGGGGCAAGATTTTCGCTGACGAGCAGCTCTTCCATCGCCGCCAGTTCTTCCTGGAGGGCCTGGAGGGACTGGAGCTCTTCGTACAACCGGTCGGCCGGACCGTCGGCGCCGAGGATATCCAGCACCGCGTCGGCACAGCGGCGAGCCTGGGTCTGGGCGTCGGCGGACATATCGCGGGAGGCGCTGTCGGACATCACGATTCTCCGGCGGCGGATCGAATGATCTTGAGCGATTCCTCAACCAGCCGCTGCTGCTGCTGAGGATCGAGCTGGCGTTTGAGCGCCTCGGCGGCGATCTCGCCGGCCAGCTCCGCGGTGGCCACCTGGAGTCCGGCGGCCGCCTCGCGGCGGGCAGCCTCGACGTCGCGCCGGGCGTTTTCGGCGACGGTATCGGCCTCGTCGCGCGCCTGCTGGAGCAGGCAGTCGCGGATGTCTTCAGACTCCTTGCGGGCCTGGACCACCAGGGCGTGGGCCTCGTTGCGAGCCTGTTCGATCTGCGCGCGGCTGGTCTCGAGGAACAACTCGGCGTTGACTTTGGCCTCCTCGGCCCGGCGGACGCGCTGAGCGATGAGCTCCTCGCGCGTCTGGAGCTGCTTGACGATCGGCTTCCAGGCGTACTTGCCCAGAACCGCCATCAACCCGCCGAAAATCAACAGTGACGCGATCGACTGGCCCAGATCACCGGGCGTGAATTGCGGCGCGGGCTCCTGATCGCCAGAAGCCTCCGAATGCGGCGCGTCGGCCGCCAGGCACGCCCCAGCCAACGCCATAGCTGCAAGCATACCGGTGATTGTGCCAAGTTTCAGTGCCATTGAGGCTTCCTGCGTCAGCACCGGCTGACTACTTGGTCACCAGAGCAATCAAACAGACCACGATGGCGAACAGGCCCAGGCCCTCGACCATGGCCGCAGCCACCACCATCGGTGGGAACAGCGTGCCGCTGGCCTCTGGCTGGCGGGCGATCGCCTCGAGGCAGGCGGCGCCGATCTTGCCGATGCCCAGCCCGGCGCCCGCGGCCGCCAGCGCGGCGCCTATGCACGCGCCCAGGAAGGACATCCCTTCTGCATCATTGGGTTTGACGTCTTTGGCGGCCGGTTGGGTGGCCGGCGCGGCCTGTGTCGCCTCTTGAGCATAAACGGCGCTGCCCAGAATCAGGCAAAGTCCCAGTGAGATCATTACAGTGCGAATCATTTCAGTCTTCTCCTAAAAGGGGATGGATCCAACACGTCAATCAATGCCCACCCCCTGAATATAACGCAAGGTAAACAGCCGTCAGGAACGTGAAGATGTAGGCCTGCAACACCGCCACCAGCACGTCCAGCACGTTGACTAATACTCCCCCGAGGATCGGCAAGATGCTCAGGGGCAACAACGAAAGGTTCTCCCTCAGCGCATTGTCGGCCGCCTGTAAACCCAACATGATCAGGATCGCGATCATCGTGTGCCCCGACAGCATGTTGGCGAACAGACGAATCATCAGGGCAAAGATCTTGATCAGCGCCCCGACCAGCTCCAGCACCATCAGCAGCGGGGCCAGCATCGCTCCGGCCATTCCCGGAATCTTGGGGGTGATGCTCCAGGCCCACAGCAGCGGCGAGATCGCCAGGCACAACCCCATGGACCAGCCCCGCGCCAGGTGATGGCGGTGGGCCGATTCCCACAACCCGTTGCCCAGAATCACCACCAGCGAAACGCACGCCAAGGCCCCGGTAATGGCCGGAACGCTCGTCGTGGGCCCGCCGACAATGTAATGCCGCACGCCGGCGGCATGAAGGATTGACTCCAGCGGCACCAGGCCCATCAGGTTCAGGGCCAGGATAAAGATGAACATCGTCAGCAGCAGCGGCAGGAAGCGGTATGCGTGGTCGCCCAGAGTGGGCTTGGCGATCATGTCCCGCACGAACACCACCATCGCTTCCAGCAGGTTATACCCCCCGGTGGGAACTTCCTCGCGGCGACGGGCAATCACGGGGACAGCCATCGCCAGCAGAACCGCCACCAGGATCATCACGGCGATTCCGCCAGACATCAGCGTGAGAGTAATCGGGCCCAGTGTCACCTGACAGTGCGGCCAAGGGTGGTCGATCATGTGACTGATGATGTCGCTTGCCGCTAACATACCGGTTTCCGATGACTCCTATTCCTGTTGTCCAACCGCGCCATGATGGGCGGCCTGAGCCGGCCAGAGACGCTTCATCGTTCGATACAACCACGCCGTTTCGCCGACCAGACCGACGATGTAAAACCCGCCGATCCACCCCGTCAGCACCCACAGCGGAAGGCGGCTATGGTGGTAGGCGACCGCGCCCAGCAACACGCAAGCCACCATCCTGGCCATGCCCAGCGCCAGGACACCCATGATCGCGGTCGTCGGCGAAGCCCTGAGGACGAACACCGTGGCCAATCCGGTAACCAGCATCGCCGACAGCACCACCGCTCCGGCCAAGCCCTCCGCTTCGAGCGATTCGGCGCCGCCGATCAGCCAGGTAGGGTATGCTCCTGCTGCCCCTAGCCCCGCAATCGGCGAGGCCACCCATCGCGCCATGTCCTTAAACCTCGGTCGCAGGCGGGAAACCTCAACGTTTTCAGGATGATTTCCTGTCATGGTCGCTCGCCAACTCTTTCACCCGCCGCAGCAGGCGCCACAGCGCCACCACGAAGCCCGCCAGCGTCGAGGCGATCGTAGCCGCCGCAGACCAGCCTAGCCGGCGATCCAACCACACGCCGAATACCGCGAAGGCTGTCACCGTCAGGCCGAACTCAACGCCCGCCGGTCCGTATCGCCAAGCATTCGCGCCCTTATCATGCTTCTCCACGGGCTTGGCCTCTGGTAATAAACAATCTCGTTATTCTAGAGGCGGCAACCTCGCCAAGTCAATTATCCATTTTGCGACGGTCTCCGACAGGCGCCGCCCCGGGGCGAAACCCCTCCATACCATTAAATCCACCCGATGGCGAACCTGCACCCGCGACATGAAAAAAACGCTCAGGCGTCGCTAACGGCGTCTGAGCGTGTCCGCGTGCCGCTTTATGTGGGACTTGTCTTTTTCCGTCTTCGGGGGCCGCGGATCTTGTACTACCTTATTATAGGATCGGCTGCGACCCGAGGCGACATGAGTCCTTCCGCCTTTAATTGATCCGTCTTGCTTTTGCCCCCCCCGCCTTACTAAAGTTACGCTGCAGCGGCCTCTTGTGGAGATGCTCCCTGCCGAAAAATGGTCAGCCCCACTGGAAAAAAATTGAGATTATTTCGCGCCTGGAGCTCCAGGCACCCCGTCTGGTGCGCCTGGCAGGTTACCTATCGCTGCAATTTCCGCTGCCGCTTCTGCGGTTACTGGCACGACCCGGCCGGACTGGCCCCGGAACGACCCGTCAGCGACTACAAAGCCGGAAGCGCCAAGCTCGCCCGCTGGGGGTCGCTGCTGGTGTCGCTGGCCGGCGGCGAACCGCTCCTGCGCGACGACCTGCCTCAGATCGTCCGGGCCGTCGGGCGGTATCATTTTCCGTTTGTCACCACCAACGGCTGGCTGGCCACCCCGAAGGTGGCCGACGACCTGATGACCGCGGGGCTCTGGGGCGTCTCGATCAGCATCGACTACGCCGACGCGGCCCGCCACGACAAGGCCCGCAGCGCCCCCGGCGCCTGGGAGCAGGCCTGGCGGGCGGTGGAAATGTTCAGCAAGGCCCGCCGCCACAAATGGCAGCGGGTCAACGTCATCGCCGTCCTCATGAAGGACAACGTCGACGACATCGCCCCGCTGATCGAGATGGCGGCTAAGCGAAACGCGTACTTCATGGTCCAGCCGTACGGGCACCTCAAGACCGGCTCGCGCTCGCACGCGCACGACAACGGCCCGGTGTCCGACTACCTGGTGGGCCTGCGCAAGACGTCGCCGAACTTTCTGTCCAATCGCTGGTATCTGGGGCAGTTTGACCGCTTCTTGCACGGCGGCGTGCCGCACTGCCGGGCCGGGCGGGCGTTCTTCAACATCGACGCCACCGGCGAGGTTGCCATCTGCGTCGAGCGCCGCCACAGCCCCGTGGGCAATCTCTACAGCGACCACCCGGAAGGGATCATGGAGCGCCTCCGCCGCGCATCCCAAGACAATGCCTGCACCGAATGCTGGTACAACTGCCGCGGCGAAACCGAAAGTCTCTACCGGCCTGAGGCGCTGATCGCGTCTCTGCCGACGCTGTTCAATGATCGCGGGGCGCCGGTCTCTCCCGCGCCAAACGATTAACAACCGACGACGAGGACGATATAGAAAGACAATCTCGTCCTTTAGCGGTCAACTTGCTCGACGCGGTTCCTCCCCCGAGCGACGCGCGGAGCAAGTCGAAGATCCGCCCTGGCGGGCTCCGCCGCTAACTTTTTCGTCCTCGTCCTCGTCCTCGTCGTCCTCGGTTTTTTGTTTTCTTCTCCGGCAGAGAAATGTATCATCCCCCCGACAGGCGATTGCGACCATGAAGAAGATCCTCAACGCCGTTCAAGTCCAGACCGCGGTCAAACGTTTATTCGAGGCCGTCGCCGCCCAATTGCCCGCCGAGGGACCCATTGCCGTTGTCGGCATCCGCACGCGCGGCGAGACGCTGGCGGCGCGCATCGTGAACTATCTCCGCGAGCAGGGGCGGGCGGTCGAGCACGGCGTGCTCGATATCACCTTCTATCGCGACGATCTCTCCCGCAGCCGCGGGGCGCCGCTGGTCAAGGCCACCGAGATCAATTTCGACCTCGACAACGCCTGGACGCTGCTGGTCGACGACGTGCTCAACACCGGCCGCAGCATCCGCGCAGCCCTGGACGCCCTGCATGATTTCGGGCGCCCCAGTGTCGTCCGCCTGGCCGTGCTGATCGACCGCGGCGGGCGCGAGCTGCCCATCGCGGCCGACTTCGTCGGCAAGACCATTAAGGCCCCGCCGCAGGCCCGAGTGCAGGTACAACTGGAAGAAAACGATGGCGAAGAAGCTGTCTACATCATCCAAAAAGACTAAGCCCGTCCCCGCCGAGGCCGCTGCAGCCCCGCCGGAGACGCAGCCGCTCGTCTGGCGGCGCAAGGACCTGCTGGGTCTGGACGAGCTGTCCCCAGCCGAGATCACGCACATTCTCGACACCGCCGAGACGTTCAAGGAAGTCTCCACCCGCTCGATCAAGAAGGTGCCCGCCCTGCGCGGCAAGGTGGTGGCCTTGATGTTCTTCGAAGACTCGACGCGCACGCGGATGAGCTTCGAGCTGGCCGCCAGCCGCCTCTCGGCAGACACGCTGCTGTTCACCTCCAAGGGCTCCAGCGTCACCAAGGGCGAGACGACCTTGGACACTGCCCGCAACGTGGCGGCCATGGGCGTGGACATTTTCGTGGTTCGCCACGGGCAGTCGGGCGCGCCGCACCTGCTGGCCCGGAACTTGCAGGCGTCGGTGGTCAACGCCGGCGACGGCTCGCACGAGCACCCCACGCAGGGGCTGCTGGACATCTTCACCATGCGCCAGCGCCTCGGGCGCATCGAGGGGCTGAAGGTTGCACTGGTGGGCGATATCGCCCACTCGCGCGTGGCCCGCAGCAACATCCTGGGCCTGACGAAGCTCGGGGCGAAGGTCACGGTCGTAGGCCCGCCCACGCTGGTGCCCGCGGCGATCGCCTCGATGGGCTGCACCGTCTGTTCGAGCCTGGACGAGGTGCTCGGCGAGGTGGACGTGATCAACATGCTTCGCATCCAGTTCGAGCGATTCGGCGGCGGCCTCTTCCCCTCTCTGCGCGAGTACAGCCGCATCTACGGTATGAACGCCCAGCGCCTCAAACGCTGCAAAAAAGACGTGCTCATCATGCACCCGGGCCCGATCAACCGCGGCGTCGAGATCACCTCCGACGTCGCCGACGGCCCCAACAGTTGCATCCTCCAGCAAGTAACCAACGGCCTGGCCATCCGAATGGCCGTCTTGTACCTGGTGTCGCAAGGTAACAAATGAACGACATTCTGATCAGGAATGGGCGGGTGATTGATCCGGCCGCTGGGCTGGACACGGTCACCGACGTGGCGATTGCGGCGGGCAAGATTGTGCGCGTGGGACCTTGCCGCGCGGCGGCAAAACGGGTGATCGACGCCGACGGGCAGATCGTCTGCCCGGGGCTGATCGACCTGCACGTTCACTGCCGCGAGCCCGGACATGAAGAGGAAGAGACCATTGCCTCGGCGGCCGGGGCGGCTGTGGCGGGCGGGTTCACCACGATCCTGGCCATGCCCAACACGCATCCGCCGGCTGACGACGAGCGGGCGATCAACTACGTCCTCCAGCGCGCCGGCGAGGCAGACCTGGCCCGCGTGCTTCCGGTGGGCTGCATCACCAAAGACCGCGCGGGCAAGGAACTGGCCGAGATGGGCATGATGGCCGCGGCCGGCGCTGCGGCCTTTAGCGACGACGGCGACGGCGTCGCCAGCAGCCTCGTCATGCAGCGGGCCCTGCAATACGCCGGCAACCTCGGACTGGTCATCATGCAGCACTGCCAGGACCCGGAGTTGATGACCGGCGTGATGAACTCTGGCCCTGTGGCGGTGCGACTGGGACTGGGCGGCATCGCCGCCAGCGGCGAGCAGATCATGCTGCGGCGCGACCTGGAACTTGTGGCCCGCACGCGGGCAGCGTATCACGTGCAGCATATCTCCACCGCCGGCAGCGCGAACCTGCTGAGCGGCGCCAAGGCCGACGGCCTACCCGTCACCGGCGAGGCCACTTGCCACCACCTGCTGCTGACCGACGCGGCATGCGTGGGATACGACTCGAACTTCAAGGTCAACCCGCCGCTGCGAAGCGCCTCGGACGTCGAGGCCCTGCGCCGCGCCGTGGCCGACGGCACGATCGACTGCCTGTGCACCGACCACGCCCCCCACTCGCACGAGGAAAAGGAGCTCGAGTTCGGCCTGGCGCCGTTCGGGATCATCTCCCTCGAGTGCGCGCTGGGGCTGTTCATCAAGGCCCTGGTCGAGACGGGCCTGTGCGACTGGCCCACGCTGATCGAGCGCCTGACGACCGGACCGGCCCGCGTGATCGGCCGGCCGATGGGCACACTCTCCAGCGGCTCCGCGGCCGACGTAACGATCATCAACCCGGCGCTGAACTGGACGGTCGACACTAATGCGTTCGTCTCGCTCAGCCGCAACTGCCCGTATGACGGGTGGAAACTCACCGGCCGCGCCACCGCGACCATCGTCGGTGGAAAGCTGAAATACAGCTTGCCGGAATGACTTGGCCGTTGACAAAAATAGAATCGGTGGGACAATAACCGCGGCGTCAATTCGCGGTTATATCTGATGGCGTCGAATCAGGATGGTTCGGCGGATAAACATGGAAGTGCGATCATGACACAACAGACGAAAGAACGGCGTCAATTTACACGCGTGCCAATCTCGTGCCCTGTGACGATCTTCTCCCGCGCGGGAACCCTGCTGGGCAGCGGCCGCAGCGTCGACCTCTCCGATGGCGGCACCTATGTAGCCGTGGCGGCCGAGGTGGCCGAGCATCTTGACGGGGCGGTGAACCTGGCCTTTTCCGTCCCCCGCAGCACCCCCAACACCTTCATGCTCGAAGAGTTCGCCTGCCACGCCAAGCTCATCCGCTGCCAGGACGGCGGCAGCGACGACCGCGCCGGTGTAGCATTACAGTTCGCCCGCCCCCTGGACCTGGGACTGCGAGTCTAGTAGCCCGTAGCCTGTTTAGTAGCCCGTATCCTGTAGCCAGTAGCCTGTCTAAAGACCATGTCCCAGCAGGCACTATGTTCGGTAAGAAAATAAGAGAGGGACCCTTGAGCGATTGACCTTCTTATCGCCCCACCACCGGCTACCGGCTACTGGCTACCGACTACTACTTTATCGCCTTTGCCGCGATATCTTTGCGGTAGTAGCAACCTTCCCAGTGGATCTTCTCTGCCGCGGCGTAGGCTCGCTGCTGCGCTTCGGCGATGGTCTCGCCGCGGGCGGTTACGCCTAACACGCGGCCGCCAGTGTTGACGAGTTTGCCGTCCTTCATCGCCGTTCCGGCGTGGAAGACTTTGACGTCGGGCATGGCGTCGGCGTCTTCGATGCCGGTGATCTCGAAGCCCTTGGCGTAGTCGCCGGGGTACCCGCCGCTGGACATGACGACGCACACGGCCGGGCGGCTGTCCCATTCCATCGTCACGTCTTCCAGCCGGTGCTGCGCCACGGCCACCATCGCCTCGACGAGGTCGCTCTTGAGGCGCATCATCAGCGGCTGGCATTCCGGATCGCCGAAGCGGCAATTGAACTCGATGACCTTGGGACCGGCGGCGGTGAACATGAGGCCGGCGTACAGGACGCCTTCGTAGCGGCCAAAGTCGCGCCGCATCGCGTCGACGATGGGCACGAGGATTTCCTTCTCGATCCGCGCGCTGACGGCGTCGGTGATGAACGGCACGGGGCTGTACGCCCCCATCCCGCCGGTGTTGGGCCCGGTGTCGCCGTCGCCGATGGGCTTGTGGTCCTGCAGCGGTTCCATCGTGTAGATGGTGCGCCCGTCGACCATCGCCAGGACGGTGGCCTCCTGGCCCGTCAGCATTTCCTCGATCAGCACGGTCTTGCCCGCGTCGCCGAAGATCTTCTGTTCCATCATCTGTTCGAGAGGCTTGACGGCCATGTACGGCTCGGGGCAGACGACGACGCCCTTGCCCTTGGCCAGTCCGGCGGCCTTGACGGCCACGCCGTGCTCGCGTGAGAGGACGTAGTCCTTTGCGGTCTGCAGGTCGGTGAAGATGCGAGCCTCGGCAGTGGGAATGGCAGCGCTGCGCATGAGACTTTTGGCGTAGGCCTTGTCGGCCTCGATGCGTGCGCCCGCGGCCGTGGGGCCAAAGCACATCAGCCCGGCATCGCGGATGGCGTCGCCGAGCCCTTCGGCCAGCGGGTCTTCGGGACCGACGACGACCAGTTCGCACTTGTATTCTTTCGCCAGCGAGACGATGGCGGCGTGGTCGTTGGCCGGTACGTCGAAGCATTCGCCGTACTGGGCGATCCCGGGGTTGCCGCCGGCGACGAACAGCTTGTCGCACAAGGGGGACTGGACGATCTTCCAGGCCAGCGCGTGCTCGCGCCCGCCGGTTCCGATCAGCAGAATATTCATAAACTCTCGCCTCGTGCCAGGCCCCGCAGGCGGCCGATCTGACCGCGCAGCTCCGCTGCCGCCTGCGTCTCGGGGAACCGATCCATCACGTCCTCGGCGACCTTGACGGCCTCGACGTACCGCCGCCGGTCGAGCATGTCGCGGATCTGGTCTCGCAGCTCGCGCACCTCTTCGATGCGGGCGTTGTCGGCCAGCGTGTCCATTCGCAGCGCCAGTTGTCGCGCCTCGTGCGAGTCGGGATAGGCTTCGATCAGCTTTCGCCCGGCCAGGACCGCCTGGCGCCACTGGCGCGCCTCAGACTGCTTTTCCACCTCGCGTTTCATGCGCTGGCGCATCTCGCGGTGGTAGATGTCGGCCTCGCGTTTGATGCGTTCGAGCAGGCGTTCGGCCGGCTCGAACCCGCTGTGGACCTGGAGCAGTTGTCGCACGGCGGCCTCGGCCTGGTCGAAGTGCCCCAGGGCCATCATGTCTTCGGCGCGGGTGCGGCAGGCCTGCAACTCTCGCGAGGCGGCCTCGATGGCCGGCGAGACGGCAGAGGCCTGCGGCTCCTCAACGGCGGCGACGGGCTGGTGTTGTGCTGCCGGGGTCTCAGCGATCTCGCCAACGGGCACGGCCGACGGGCTCTGCGCCGCCTCGACAGGCTCTTGCGGATCGCTCGCCTCGTAGGCCTCGGCCGTAGGAATGTCTTCGGCTTCCTGGATTGCCGGCATCTGGGGCGCCGGCTGGGCCTGCTGAACGTGTCGCACGGAAGATCGGACCGCCGCACTGGCACGGACCTGCTGGAGCGAATTAAGCTGGGCGAGTTGGCGCACCATTTCCTGCAGCAGGGGCATCTGCGCGTCGGCGGCCGCGGCCGCGGAACGCTGACCTTCGGCCGAGGGCGCCCCGCCCCGCTGCGACGACAGCCGCCGCAGGGCCACCGCCGTTTCGTACTGGATGCGCACCACGTACGCCAGTGCCCACATCAGGCACCCGACGACCGTTCCGCCCGCCAGAATCATCAGGGCCGACATGATCTCGTCGTTATTCAGACCGTCGCGGCGGCCGTCTTCGTACAGCGACACGCAGCAGACAATCCCGCCGGCCAGGACCGACAGCATCGCCAGGATCGTCAGGAATACCACCAGCACTGTCGGCGCCGGAGGCGAGGAGTTGGATTTTCCATTCTGGGCCATGTCTGATTCCCTTGAAGGGACGCATTATGCGCCTCCCCCGTAAACAACGCAAGGCCCCTTAGACAGCCGTAACCAGGCCGTCCGCCGGAGTATGACGACTGGGAGATATCGGACAGCCTCGATCAACTGGCTTCAGGCTACTTCTGTGGTCGGCAACTTTTTGCCTTGAAAGCCCCATGGCGAGGGAGTATAGTGCCCGGCTCGCGATAGATTAAGGCAGTCCACAGCACAAGGTGACTCATGCATTACGATCATAGAATTTCCGCACGCAAGCGTGCCCGCAAGAGTGGTTTCCGCGCCCGCATGCGCACCGCCAATGGGCGCAAGACCATCAGCCGCAAACGCCGCGTCGGCCGCAAAGTCCAGGTCGTCTAGTAGGTCATGGGGCATAGGTCGCAGGGAACAGGGAAACTCCGCCCTGCTCCTCCGGCCTATGGCCTGTTGTCTGGAATCACATCGATAATCGGCACCTCGGGGCGGCAGAACAATCGCACTCGCGGGGCCTCGCCTCGTTCGAGCCCGATCCCGCGCGAAACCACCAGCGTGCGCCCGCGGCCGATGTCGGTCAGCCCGGCCGCCCAGCTTCGCGGGATGCGGCTGAACTTGATGACCGGACCCAGAAACGGCAGTCGAACCTGCCCGCCGTGCGTGTGCCCGGTCAGCAGCAGGTCGGCTGAAATGTCGCCCATGGCGTAGTCGGGCCGGTGGCCCATGACGATGTGGAACGCCTTGTCCGGCGCGACCACCGTCTCATACGAATCGTCCTCGCTCAGCAGCGTCAGGCGCACCTCGCCGAGGTCGATCGACCGTGTGCGCTGGGCCGTCACGATCGCCAGGCCCGCGAACGATTGCGCCCAATCGTCGTCGTCGATATTGCCGCGCACGGCGAAGCAGCCCAGCGGGGCCTTCAGGTCCGCCTCGCGCAGGACCGCGTTGAGGGCCTTGACCTGCCGCCCGCGCCCGGCGTATTCGGCCTGGATGTAATCGCCGCCGAAGAGGATGAGGTCGGGCTTCTCGCCCGCCACGCGCCGCAGCACGTCGCGTTCGTACGCTCCGACGTCGCCGGTCTGAATGTCGGCCAGCAGCGCGATGCGCAGCGGCCTGGTGATCTTGCTCGAGCGGACCTGGTAGTGCGTGATCTCCAGCCACTGCGGCTCGACGAAAAACGCCTGCACGCCCAACCACCCCACCACCACCGCCGCGACGGCGTGCGCGACGGCCACCCCGCGCCGTCGGCGCCACGAGACGGCGGCCACAGCCGCAAAGTACGCGAACCCGCCCACGAACAGCCCCGTGCCGGCAAGGCGGGCCGTGGCAAACCGCCCGTGGTCGCCCAGCACCATTGCCCCGACCACGTCCAGAGCCCCCAGCAGCGCAATGCACAGCGCCCGCAACAGCGGCGCGTTGCGGCGCGAGACGACGTAGGCACATCCCAGCGCCGCCGCGGCCATCATTGCCAGGTGGATGACGGTCATGAGGCGCCGTCCATCATGGCGATTCGGCGGGCGTGGCGGCCGCCGTCGAAGGGCGTGTCGAGCCAGACTCGCACGATCTGCAGCGCCAGCTCGAGGCTGATGGTGCGGGCCCCCAGCGAGAGCACGTTGGCGTCGTTGTGCCGCCGCGACAGTTCGGCCGTCTGGAGACTCCAGCACAGGGCGCAGCGCACGCCGGCGATGCGGTTGGAGACCATCGCCTCGCCATTGCCGCTGCCCCCGAGCACGATCCCCCGCTCGCACGCGCCGCTGGCCACCGCCTGCGCCGCCGGGCGCACGAACTGCGGATAGTCGCACGGTTCGGCCGAGAATGTGCCGAAGTCTTCCACCTCGATACCCTGCCCGAGCAGGAAGACCTTGATGGCTTCCTTGTACTCGAACCCGGCGTGGTCGCATCCCAACGAGATCTTCATAGATTCAATTTCCTTGCGAGCAATTGTAGTGGCTCAGCCCCGCGCGGAAAAGCCGGATCCACTCGGCATTCAGGATCAGAGGCGGCCCAGACGCCGCTGCGTGCCGGACCGGCCATGCCACGATGCCGCAAATGCGCATCTGAATGATTCCCACTCTTGACGCAGCCGCCGCCCTCCCCTACAATTCCCTGCTGCGTTGCCGCCCGGCACCGCATACGCAAGCGGGCGTAGCTCAATGGATAGAGCATCGGTCTACGGAACCGAAGGTTACAGGTTCGACCCCTGTCGCCCGTAGTGATTCACACAGAAGGACTTGCAACATTGCAGGTCCTTCTTTTTTTGGCCTGAAATAGCCAAGTGGGTACCAAAGTGGGTACCGAACACAGGCCAAAAGGCTGGACCTGCCAGAACGTTCACCCGCTGTTAGAGGAGTACGGATCATGGCAGGATTATTCAAACGCAACGGAATCTTTTACGCCAAGTGGTACATCGCGGGACAGCCCCGCAAGGTTTCTCTCAAGACCGGATCAATTCAAATCGCCAAGGCCAAGCTGCGCCAGATCGAAGGCCAACTCGACCAGGGCGAAGAAAACCCGCTGCCGACCAAGACGCCCCTGGCCCAGGCAGTGAAGACCTACCTCGACCACATCCGCGTCGCCAAGAGCCCCAACAGTGTCCTCAAGGATGCAAACATTCTCCGTGTGATCTTTGGCCCGATCATCCCCGAGCTTGAGCAGATCGGCCGCAAGCAGAACCCCCGCGTCTGGAAGCGCAAGAAGCACCCGACCGATGGACGCCGCAAATGCCCCCGCATCCAGGCCGCGATCCTCGAGGAGATCACCACCGCTCAGGTGGCGGAGTTTATCTCATCGAGCGCGCGCCTCAAAGGCCTGGCGCCGCGCACAGCCAATCGATACCGCGAGGTCCTGTCGCGCCTGTTCAGTTGGTCCATGACCCAGGCAGGCGTGAAGATGCCCAACGATAAGAATCCCGCCCAGGCTGTCGAACGGTACCGCCAGAAGGCCCCCGAGATCCGCTTCCTCACCCTGGCACAGATCGACGAGCAGCTCGACGCCCTGGCCGACCAGCCCGAACTGCACACAACGGTTGCCATGTACATCTACGCTGGTCTGCGCCGCGAGGAACTACTCTGGCTCCAAGTCGAAGACGTGGACCTGGCCGCCGGCACCAACGGCATGATCCGCATACGCGCCAAGACCGTGCACGATCAGGCCTGGCAGCCCAAGACACGTGACAATCGCGCAGTGCCGATCAGCACCGCACTGCGCTCCTGGCTGGACAAGTACGCCCCCAAGCCCTCGATCGGCGGCTGGTACTTCCCTAGCCCCGACGGACACCGATGGGATGTAGATAACTTTTCGAAGGCCCTGCACGTGGCCAACGCTCGCGCCAAGCTGTCCTGGACTTGCCTGGACTATCGACACACCTTCGGAAGCCACCTCGCCAGCAAGGGAGAGAGCCTGTACAAGGTCAGCGCCCTTATGGGTAACAGTCCAGAGATTTGCCGCCTGCACTACGCCAGCTTGATACCCGCAACGCTCATAGACAGCGTGGAGTTCGAATCGACAGACAAATGCACAACCCAAACGGCTTAGCAATCTGGCATCCACCCGCTCCGCTCCAAGGCTGTTGACACAAGAGCAAACAACAGCGACCATCAACGACTATGCCTCACGTACTCTATGACCTCCGCGAGCATGGCCTCAACGGCTATGTCGAAAACATCAACCTAAGGCTGCGCCAACTCTCTCCCAACTACATCAAACGTTACGGGCTCATCGGCTCCCCCAACTGGTGGACAATGTTCAATACCGGCAGGATCTCCAAGACTGTCCATTCAGGGGTGGTCACTCATGTTGGACTGTGCCGGGACGAGTTCAACGAGGAGCACGACGTCGTGCGGATTGAGACCGACAGACGCGATATCGAGTATGACCGCGAAGACTTCTGGCTAGACCCCAAAGTGAAGCTGGGCGCATGGATCAGCATTGAGCAGGTCAAAGTCATAACAACGACCCAAGACGGCCCGCTCACGGAGATAGTCGACGTCCGGATCTTGCTTCTCGACTGACCTCATAACTAACACGTACAGACTCCCCGCCAACTCCTACAAGCAAACTACCCCGGCGGACTTGCACAACCGGGGTAGTCTTTGGATAGAGCCCCGATCTACGAAATCGGGACCGAAGGATGTAAGGCGGGTCTGGAGCTCATCCAGGCCCGCCGCTTTGCTTCATGAGCCCTCACCCCCCTTCACGATGCGGGTCGCCTCGAAGGCCTCGACCTCGGCCCGCACGTAACGCACGATTCCGTTGCGCCCTTCGCCCAGGAACACGCGGGACAGCCCAGCCCTGGCTGCGATCCTGTCCACGCTCGTGCGCGAACACTGCCAACGCCGCGCCAGTTCCTTGGGAGAGAGGTACTCCGACAGCACCGCCACGCTTTCAGAAGGGGATGTCATCGCCAACCCCTTCTCCATCGTCCAGGCCGCACTCGACACACCTCTTTCGATATGCGGCCTCGAAATCCCGCCCTTCCTCAAGATGGAAGGCCCTGAGGCACTCCGCGTAACCTTCTATCGCCTGATCCAGATCCCCCAGGCCCATCAGCGCAGCGTATACAACGAGCGAAGAAGCGCCGCGGTTCACGTGCCAGCCCACGGATGCGGCCCGACCTTTGTCGACCACCCGCCTGGCCTCCACCGCAGGCCCCAACTTCTTCGCAACGCCCTGGACCATTTCCCAGAAGGGCATCACCGACCGACGCGAGGTCTTTGGATCGTCGAGGGCACGCAGACAGAACCAGTCCGAGGTAAGATCTTTCCAGATGCCGCCCAGCTTCTCCCGCAGATCGCCAACGGTTTCGATCCCATACGAACGTAGTGCGACGCGCCGCAGTTGAAACTCGACCCGCCACACGTCGCGTATCTCGCCCAAGTCCCAGAGTTCCTTGAACCATTCCTTACCGTGCAGCAGGACCTCTTTCGCCTTGTCGTACAGCCTGGCCCTTATAGGAGATGCGCGGCCGCCGATATAGAAGGTTTCCAAGACATCCCCAGCCATGTGCGGATTGGTCTTCATGTTGCTGGGGACCTTATGGTCCAACAGATACCACAGCGAAACGCCGCCACGGATCAGGAAGTCGGCGCAGATATCGCACCGGCTGGGCTGCACCGCCTTGACCTTGACCCCATGCGATACGAAGAACTCCTGGACCTTCTCGACGGCCTCCAGCACACCGGCCCAAAGACTCGCCGCCTTAATGCTCACGTAGATATCGGGGGTACCATCGCGAAGAATCGTCTTGAACAGCCAGGCATGGAACGTGAGCGTCTCGACGTGGAAGCGATATGTCCGCTTCCCTGCGGAGGGGTACACCAAGCACGTCCCCGAGCGACAATCCGCCCACAACGCCGAGTTCTCACCGGAGGCCTCGACCTTCGCCCTGGCAAGGCTCTCTCGCAGATCGATCTCCCCAAAGTCCCACTCGACGTACAACCCGAGGTCTAGGGTATCAATCCCCGCCAGGAGGACGTCCACCACCTCCGGTTCCCAGTACCCTGTCCTACCGGCATGACATGTTATAGGGCCTGTCATGCCGGGCGGGTCGCCGCCCCCCGGCCCCGCCGGGGCCGGGGGCCCCTCGCCCCGCCCATCCTGCCGATCTTCCCGTTCTTCGTACTCTCCAGATACACAAACAGCCATGGATGATCTCCTTACCGGCGGCACGTTACCGCCTCGGAAACGCCCATGGCTGACTGACACCCAACGAGGGCTTAGCTAACTGCGGGCTAACCAGATTATTTCTTCTTCAACTTCCCAAGCACCGATTTCGCCAGGAGCAGCGGCACCTTCACCAACTGCGCAGAGAACTTCCGCGCGTTGCTCTGGAACTCGTATAGCGCTTCCCGGCCCCCCTGATCCTTCAGGACCACGAAGGTCTCCCGCTCCCCGGCATTGACCTCAAATATCTTCATACTCACCTGCCTTCCTTAGCTCGACGCTCTTCCTCGTCTTCCCAGTTCGTTATCGCATCCTCAAAAGCCTCTTCCAGCTTCTCACGCCATGCATCGCACTCGCTCAGTATCGCGTAGTCGTATCGCTTTCGCGTTTCCCGCTCCCGCACGCCGCCCAGGATCGTCCGACTATTGGCAACCACGATAAAGCTAAACACCGTCAGGCCACCGCTCTTGGCCCTTTGGTACACCGCCGCCCGCGACACTCCCACATAATCCGGCACCCACTGCAGCGGCAGCAGGTTTCCACCGTGAGCCTTTTGGACCTCCGCCATCCAATGACGGAAGTACCACAGCCGATTCTTCTCCACCCACCAGTTGGTCCCCTCAATCCGGCTCACAGCCTTCGACGTTAACCACCTGTGAGGCGGCCCAACCAGTGGGAAATCGATCTTTCGGCCCATGTCAGTATGTTACACATGACTATCCATTTCGTCAACCAATATTTCTTTCCATTCTGTAAATTTATCCTTATGCCCCCCGGCAGCCCGCGTGGGACCCTTGGGCGAAAGCCGACCCCCCTATGGCCCTGGAACCAGGTCTTGCAGCAGGGGAGAGTCTATACAGGCCGAGGACCAACTGCCTGGAGCGCCGCCTTCGTTTTCGCCCAACCCACGCGGGCCCCCTCGCACTCTTGCACTTCACGAGCAAAGACGTAGACTGTAGCCGCACCATCGAAAGGCAAGACACATGCGAATCCGACTGCAGACGTACTCCTACCGCTTTGCCGAACAAGTCCTCAACGCCAGGCTATCGATCAAGCAGGAACTGGAAACGATACTCCTGGACCCCAACATGAACCTGGCGGAGTTGTCCCGCCCACGCTTCAACGAATTGCTGGACGTGAGCTTTGTCAAGCAAGGCTGGACCCGCCAGCCCCAGGTCTTCGACGAGGACGGAGATCCCGCTGCCAAGATGGATTTCCTGAAAGACCGCGTCGGGGTCGAAGTCGAGTTCGGCCACGCCTCCTTCATGGGCCTCGACCTTCTCAAGTTCCAAGTATCCTCCTACTCGGCTTTGAACAAGATCGACATGGGGATCTACATCGTCACGACGCGCGAGTTCCAGCGACAGATGAAGACGCTCGGCCAGAACTGGGAAGGCAGCTTGACCTTTGAGAAGGTCACGCGCTATCTACCCCACTTCAAGAGTGCTATCCAAGTCCCGGTTTATGTTGTTGGCCTCGATCTCTAACAAGGAGTGACTCATGCCACCACGGAAAGTATTCTCGAAGAAAGACCTCCTCCTGAAGAGAGTGACAACCCCGAAATCCCCTATCGAAAAGATCACTTACTGTTGGGTTATCGTTGCCGTGTTGGGTCTTCTGTGGGGGGGGTGCGAAAAACCGAACCCCACTAGCCCTGACCCCAAAGAAAGAGCCAGAGCGGCAAAGAAGACAACCGATCAAATCCTGCTGGCCAAGATGGCTACAGAGGACAAAGACGAAGAAGTGCGGGTGGCTGCACTGTTGAATCTCACTGACCAAACAGTATTGGCCAAGGTAGTGGCAGAAAGCGGGAATGAGCGTGAGCGTGGCGTAGCCGTACGTAACATTACCGATGGCGCAATACTGGCAAGGATAGCGCTTAGCGACAAGAATCGCGATCTTCGCACAAGCGCCGTATGCGGGCTCATAAACCTAAAGAACCAAGAATTCCTCGCCAAAGTCGCGATTGAGGATCCCTATGGTTCAAACGCCCGCTTTGCAATAGATTCGGGGAGACTGACAGATCAGATATTGTTGAGCAAGGTAGCCCGAGAAGCCATTTCCTCTGAGTCGCGAGCCGCCGCAGCAACAAAACTCAAGGACCCAGTGCTATTGACCAAGCTGGCGCTTGAAGACAAAGAGGGAGGGACAGCGAACTTCGTAGCCCAACTCAAGGACGAGGCTACGCTGAGCAAGCTGGCGGTAGAGGCGGCGGCTCCTGCAGTGCGAGCAGCAGCCGCCGAAAGACTGACTGACCGAGCATTATTAGCAAAGATTGCAGTGGAAGATAAAAACTCCAGTGTACGCGACGCCGCCAACACGAAGTGGATGGAAGTGGATGAAAAAGCTGTTGAGCCGCGCATCGCCTGTCTCCGTTTATACCACCAACGTCGCCGTGCCGCAGCATCACTGGGAAAGCTGGGCGACCGACGAGCGATAGGCCCCTTGGTAGCCGCACTGCCTGATTGGGGGGCAAACGCCGAGATTGGAACTGCCCTCGACCAACTGGGTTGGCGACCTTCATCGGATCGCGAAAACGTGTACTTCTGGATCTGTCTGAGGAGCGACAAGGCCAAGAAGAACTGGCACACGACAAGGGCCATACTAGCACCAGACATGAAGTCCGAGAATGAGAAGAAACGACTGAATGCCGTCAACGCATTCATCACCTTAGGGAACGATGCAATCGTACCAGAAATGATCGCCGTCTTGAACGCGTCGGGCGATAGCACAATGGCTTCCATATACCTCAATAGCGGCAATCAAGCTCTGCATGACGCGGGCGTCGCGTGGGCTAAGGAACATGGGTACACCATCACCACCTTTAAAAGCAGCGGGCCAAGTGCAGTCTGGGCGCGATGGTGATCGCTGCCCTTAAGGCGACCTGCAAACGAACCCGGACGCGGTACCTTCGGTGCGAGACACCGATGCAGCCTCAAAAATTGGGTACCAAAGTGGGTACTAAGTTGTGGACAACATGGCAAACGTGTGGTATATGTTCGGCTAAGCTCAAAGTCGTAAACTTTGAGGGTGTCGCAAGTTCGGAACTGTGAAAAACTTGCGTCAGAGGGTCGATCAGCCTACGGAACCGAAGGTTACAGGTTCGACCCCTGTCGCCCGTATTGAAAAAGGCCTCGGCTCTGCCGGGGCCTTTTTCAATAGAGCAGGTGAGCGATAGATCAGTAGAGCAGGAGAGAGAAACTGCTCTGAAAAGAACCCCCGGACGACCGAGATCGGCCTGACCACCTGCGGTCTCCTGCTCTCCTGTTCTCCTTTCTTGCCAGGCCAAAATCGCCCCTCCATCAATGGCCGGCACTTCCCCAGCCCTGACGGCCACCGATGGGACGTAGACAACTTTTCCAAGGCTCTGCACACCGCCAACGCTCGCGCTAAGCTCTCTTGGACTTGCCTGGACTATCGGCACACCTTCGGCAGCCACTTGGCTAGCAAGGGAGAGAGCCTGTACAAGATCAGCGCCCTCATGGGGAATAGTCCAGAGATTTGCCGCATGCACTACGCCAGCCTGATACCTGAAACCCTCATCGACAGTGTCGAATTCCGTACGCAGATCCCCCTCAGGATACATGGTTGATTATCGATGCCCAGCATGATCTTTTCCGCCACTTGTGCTTCCCTATCGCCCCATTTACAATCGGAACAATCCAATAGAACCTAGCCCTTAAGCCACTAAACAAGGAGATATTTCATGAATGAACGCGACATCCAAGAGCTCGTGGGAGTTGTGCATCTTCTCGCCATGACGATATTCTCCATAACAACCCTCGTCCTCTCCATTAAATCAAGAGCTCTTCACGGCATCGGCTGGTTGATCTTGTCTCTTGTCTGCGGCTCTATCACGATGCCATTTGTCGCCTACTACACTGGAAGCACAGAATTTCGCTATTGGCTGATCCCCCTCTCATGCAGCGCTTTGCTTTATGCAATCTTCCTGTGGAAGCTATACACCAAGGGGGATCTGGCACTACAGATACGAAGACTATTTCCCTTCCTTTCCAGAAGCCCCCTCCCCCAATCGTCCCCCATCTCCGCCAGCGTTCTCCCGGGCAAAGCCTGGCTAGTAGCCGCAATAGCCTCAAGCATAGTATCGCTGCCAATTGCGTCTGGCCTTACCCTTGACGACAAATACACCATCGTTGGAGCCGAGGGAAACTTACTCCTCTTTGCCCTGTATCTACTGGGAATGGCTTCGTTCGGACTCTTCCTCCTCTCCTGCTGGACCACGCCCAACTCAACACTGAACATCAAGAAGGTCCTTTTTTCTTTTTCCGGTCGAATTCCACGCTCAGTTTTTTGGGCGGCTAGTCTTTTGATCTCCGCCATCGCGAACACAATCGGCTTGCTGCCCCAACTGGCATTGGCCTATAGCCGCCACACCGGCCCCAGTCTTCTCACCATTCTTGTCTGCATTCTCAGCCTTTCCATATACATCACATGCTGGTGGATGTTACTTGCCATCTACACCAAACGCTGGCACGACGTTTCAAGATCAGGTTGGATGTCGCTGATCTTGCTCCTACCAATTGCCGGAGCTATATGGTTCATCATATATCAAGGTTTTCTCAAGGGCAGTGAATTCGAGAACCAGTACGGTGAGCCCACCCTGATCACCCGCGCACCCTCGTAACCGCAGCTTAGTTCATCTACCACACTGTAGTTCATCTATTGACAATACATTACCCCGGCGGACTTGCACAACCGGGGTAGTGTTTGGATAGAGTCCCGATCTACAAAATCGGGACCGAAGGATGTAAGGCGGGTCTGGTGCTCATCCAGGCCCGCCGCTTTGCTTCATAAGCCCTCACCCCCCTTCACGATACGGGTCGCCTCGAAGACCTCGACTTCCGGCCGCACGTACTGGGCAAGTGGGCGGGCGGGGCGGAGGCGCGATGGCGGCCGTCACTTATTCTTGGCGATCGTCGGCGGCGAGAGGTTATAGATATATCGATTGGGACGCTGGAGAAGACCAATGCGAACATTCCGGAGCTTTTTCGCGGCCGCGGGGGCAATTGTTCTTTTGGGGAGTTTCGCCATGGGCGCACAGGTTGAAGGCGGGGGCGAAGTGATCGTGTATCCAGCGCCGGCGGGCGAAGAGGCGTCCGAGGACTTCGTCATCGAGGCCGGCGGCAAGAAGGTGTTCCCGTATGTCGCGAAAGTCTTTGATACCGTACACGGGAAAGAAGTGGCGGACCCCACTGGCTACATCGGACATCTGCCATGGGTCGCGAAGGTCACCTTCGCATCCTTCGACTTCCGCGGCCGCATCAACGTCACCGTGCGGTCGAGGCGGAAGGTCGCCAGCGCGACGGTGCGGCCGCTGTCGTACGGTATCGTGCCTGAGGTGCGCGGCAACACAATCTCCTTCACGCTCGACCGGCCGCGGCTGCTCACCATCGAGATCAACGACAGCCCGCGGCAGTGCCTGCACCTTTTTGCCAACGCCGTCGAGAAGGACGTTCCCGATCCGAAGGACCCGGCCGTGCGATACTTCGGGCCCGGGGTCCACAAGGTCAAGCGCATCATTCCCCGCAGCGGCGAGACGGTCTACATCGCCGGCGGCGCGGTGGTCATGTCCGATGGAACGCCCGGGCCGCTGATCGACGTGAGGAATGCGCAGAACGTCACCATCCGCGGCCGCGGGATACTCGACGGCTCGCCGCTGCCGCACTGCAAAGGCCAGATGATAGCCGTCGCAGGCTCCTGGGGCGTGCAGGTGCGGGATGTGATCTGCCGCGATTCGAGCTGCTGGACGGTCGTGCTGGATCACAGCCGCAACGTGCAGGTGCAGAACATCAAGGAGATCTCGTATCGGATCAACTCCGACGGGATCAACACCGTCAACTCGCAGGACGTGCGGATCGAGGGCTGCTTCGTGCGGAACAAGGACGACTCGATCGTCGTCAAGACGCTCGCCCGCAACGCCCCGGCCGAGAATATCGCCGTGCGCGGCTGCGTGATCTGGAATGACTGGGGTTACTCGCTGGGGGCGACGTACGAGATGCGCAGCGACATCCGCAACGTGCTCTTCAGCAACTGCGACGTGATCCATTCCACGCGGGCCAACAACGTCATGCCCGTGCTGGGCGTGTTCAACGGCGACAGCGCCACGGTCGACGGCGTGCGATTCGAGAACATTCGCATCGAACGGGCGGCCAATCCGCTGCTGGGGATCACGATCGCCAGGCACCCCTGGAGCAAGGATGCGACGCTGGGCAACATCCGCAACGTGACGCTGTCGAATATCACCGCCCCGCCGCACCTGCCGCCATCGCGAATCTTCGGCAGCGGCCCGTCCAGCACCGTCAAGAACGTGACGCTCGAAAACGTGCGCATCGGCGGGCGGCCGCTGTGCGGGACCGACGGCAAGAAGGCAATCAAGATCGGCAACTTTGCGGAGAACGTGACCCTTCGCTGAAGAATCAAGCCGGCCAGAACCAGACGCATGGGCCAGCAAGTCCTGTAATGCCTCAGGTCCTGGGGGGACTATCGGAATACACCGCCTGTTTCACGATGGCAGCTTGAAATACGCGTGCCAGAGTTCGGCGCGGTTGAGCTTGCCCCCCTCGGGGGCTCGCAGGATGTTCGTGCTCATGATGTGGATCGTGTCGCCGTCATCCTGGCCGCCGAAGCGGCCGGGGTTGAGCGTGTGCAGCACGTAACCCTTGAGCGATTCGGTGCCCGGTAGGTCGTACTCCTTCACGGCCGTGAAGCCCGTCGCCGCGTCGAGCGTCCACAGGTGCAGATTCCCGCCAAGTGCCGGCCGCGCGACGATGTGCCAGCCGCCCTTGCTGTCCAGCACCAGCCGCGCCGCGTCGAGCTGCAGGCCGGTGGCAAAGACCTCGGTGCTCAGGTCGTCGTGAATGCGGGCGATGTAATGCCGCGCCGGCGTCTTGGCCAGCGCCTCGCGCGTGTCGGCCCCGGCGTGCAGGTACGACAGATATGCGCAGCCATCCGGCGCGGCTACCAGGTCGTACAGGCTCGTGGCTCCATAGGCCGGGGCGAGCCATCGCCTGGAGACCCAGACGCCCTTGGTCAGGTCGTCGCACCTGGCCAGCCGCACGTGCCGCCAACTGTAGTGCGGCGGCTCAGGGTTGGCGGCCGGGTCTTCCATCGACGACTGCAACACCGCCAACGCCTTGTTGCCCCGGACGATGACCCCCGCATAGCCGTAGCGACCCTCAGGGGTGGGCAACTCGCTGTAGTGCCACTTGCCAGCCGCCTGTTCCCAGAACGCCGCGACGATGGCGTTGGCCGTGCCGGCCTTCATGTTGCTGCTCTTGGCATGCAGGAGCAGGAAGTTGCCCTCGGGGCTGGCGCCGACGCCCTCGTACGAGCACGTGCCGTCGTAGACCTTCTTGAACGCTCCGGCCGAAAAGTCCGGCCCTTTGCCACTGCGGTACGTGTGCGTGTTGGTGTACCACGACGGCGCCACCGCCCAGACGGTGCCCTCGGCCCCGGCCGCCCACGTGTAGATTCGCGGCAGGCCGCCGGCGATCCGCCGCCACTTGCCGTCGTCGCTACGGCGGAAGACTATCCCCTTCTGCGCCGCCCAGTTGTCGGTCTTGTCATCCTCCGCCCGGGCGGCCAGACCCGATGCGTACAGCGCCCCGTCGAGCTTGAGCAGCCGGCAAGTATTCCAGCCGTGAATGGTCGCCACGTCGACCTGATCGCTGACCAGCTCAAACCGCACCGGCAAAGCCGGAAGCGCCCGCGGCTTCTTTCCCGCAGGCGCAGCAACCCCAGCCGCCGCGCAGACCAGAACCATGATGACCAGTGCCCATCGCATACAGATTAATATCGACGAAATATCGACAAAGATCATGCAGAACCCGGCGGGCATAGGGCGGGGCATCCGACGTAACCCTCAGACCTAAGACCTCCGACCTAACCCCTGCTGCACTTCCTTGCACTTTGTTGTACTTTTCACAGCACATTCGAGGAGAAGGCAAACTGGTGCCTCGCTCCCAAAAGAAACCAGGCCAAGGCAACAATTGTCTTTTATTGTCTGTTTTTCGCGTGATTCAAAAAGCCAATTTATTATAAGTAATTTATTACCAATGTGTTATAACACATTCTCCAGTGTCCGCCCCTTATGTCCAGACAATCCCTTCGGGCCGCGTCCTTCTCGCAACGCCTGCGGCATGGCAAAGCGTTTTGTGGCAAAAGGCGTGAATGATGGTATTCTTCTGGCGGTTTCGGCAGTGATGGAGAAGCTTGCCTTATGGCCGTGAACATCAAGAGCGAAACTCGCCGCATTCTTAACGATCCGGAGTTTCTTGCGCTCCAGCAGGGCGGGCTGGAACGTCTTGGCCGGCTATTCGCAGGCCAGACGCCGGAGAAACCCTTCGTGCTGGCCGGGCAGGTCTCCGGCGGGCAATGCAATCTTTATGATGAGCCGGAACGCTGGATCACCGAGGCTCTGGACGACCTGGCGGGGAAAGTCTCGACCCTGAAAGACGCGGATGTCTATCGTCCGCTTTCGGTTGCCCCGTGGCCTTATGGGGTACACTTCATCGACCGCATTTTCGGCGCCGACGTGTACGAACTCGATCCGGGCAATTGGCAGGTGCGCGTGCTGAAAACGCCAGTGGGCACGCTGCCCCGGCCGGACCTGGCGGCCGATCCCACCTGGAACACCGTCCGCCGCCTGGCGACGGCGTTCACCGAAGCCCAGGTCTGCGTTCCGTTCTACGGCTGTCCGGTGCTCTCCAGCGCATTGAACATCGGTCTAAACCTGTACGGACAGGAACTGTTGGTGGCGATGATGGTCGATCCCGAGGCCGCCCGCCGCGACCTGCGCGTCATCAATGACGTCATCCTCGATCTGCACCGCTGGTATCGCGGCCACGTGCCACGGGCGCAGCTCCAGATGGTCGAGACGTACGGTCGCATCCAGCCGCCGGGGCACGGGCAGATTTGCGGCTGCTCCACGCACCTGCTCTCGCCGGAGTTGTACGAGCAGTTCATCGCCCCGCTGGACGAGGAGGTGTTCGCCCTCTACGAGCACGGGGGGATGATCCACCTGTGCGGCACGCATGCCCAGCACATCGGGGCCTGGCGCGGGTCGAAGGTGTTCCGGGCCTTCCAGATGAACGACCGCGCGGCGCAGGACTTCGAGCAGTATTACGACCGCCTCCGCGACGACCAGGTGATGTATGTAAACATCAACCCCGCCATCGGCGTCTCGCGGCAGCGCGTGATGAATCATTCGCACGGCCGGCGGGTCGTGCTGATCTGAAGACGGCGGCACCTGGGGGAACAACAATCACGGGCGGGACGCCCGTGCTACTCATGGGCAAGATGCCCATGCTACTTCTCTTTGTGGCCAAGTTTCTATTTCGCCGCGGCGGACGTTCCGGCCAGGTAGCCGCTGGAGAAGGCCCACTGCAAATTGAATCCACCGCTGGGGCCGTCAAGGTCGAGTAGTTCGCCGGCGAAGAACAGGCCGCCCAGCATCCGGCTTTCCAGCGTGCGGGGATCCACCTGCGAGAGTTTCACCCCGCCGCGGGTGACCATGGCCGCGTCGAAGCCCTCGGTGCCCGTTACCGTCAGCGGGGCGCCGCCGAGCAGGTCGGCCAGGGCGTCCTGGCCGGGGCGGGGGAGCATCGCGGCGGTTGTCTCGGTCGCCACGCCGGAGAGCTTGCACAGCGTCTCGACCAGCGAGCGGGGCAGCCACTGCGCCAGCAGGCCGGCGATGGCGCGGCGGCCGTCGGTCTGGCGCAGGCGTTCGAGGCGGCCCTGCCAGACGGCGCGGTCGGCTCTGGCTTCCAGTTCGATGCGGATCGGCACAGGGTAGCGGGCCAGCAGCGCCGCCACGTCGCCGGAGATGTCCAGCACGACCGGGCCCGATAGGCCGCGATGGGTGAAGAGTATTTCGCCAGCCAGGCCGGCTTTGCTCTGGCGTGGCAGGTCGATCCAGACCCGGGCCGACGGCAGCGAGACGCCCGATATCTTGGCCGGCCACTTGTCTCGCACTACCAGCGGGACCAGGGCCGGCGTGGGGGGGACAATCTCGTGCCCCCCCTGCCGCGCCAGTTCGTATCCCAGTTCCGTTCCGCCCAGGGAAGAGTAGCTCTTGCCCCCGCAGGCCAGGATCACGGCGCGGGCCTCGATGCGTTCCTGCATGGGCGGGACGCCCATGCCACTCACGGGCGAGACGCCCGTGCTACTTTGTACGCCCGTGCCACTGCAGACTACCCCGCGCAGAACGCCCTCCTGGATCCGCAAGCCGGTGACGGGCGAGCCCAGCAGCGTCGTGACATGCAGTTCATCGAGGCGGCGATGCAGGGCATGTTGAACGTCGCCCGCCCGTCGGCTGGCGGGATAGACTCGCCATCCGTCGACGATCGTGGGTATGCCCAGGCGATCGAGCAGTTGCGGCAGGGCGCCTTCACCGAGGGCGGCCATCGCCTCGGACATGAACCGCCCCTGTCGCCCGAATCGGGCCTGGAATTGGTCGGCCGGCAGCGTATTGGCGATATTGCAGTGCCCCCCGCCGCTGGCGAGAATCTTGAGCCCCGCACGATCCATCCGCTCGATCAGCACCACGCGCCGCCCGCCCTGGGCGGCCGCGATGGCCGCCATCTGCCCCGCCGCCCCGGCGCCGACGACGGCCACGTCGAAAATCGCATCATTGTCCTGAGCTGTCACGGCAGGATTCTAGCACATACCCAGCCCTTTAATAAATACTTGGCTACTTGCGTCTGCGATAGAACGCCATCGCCATGGCCCCCAGCACAATCACGCTTAGAGTTGTCGGCTCGGGGATGACGGCGAAGACCCCGCCGGTGTCGACCACGGCCCACGCGGTATGGGTCGCGGGATCCACGCCCCAGCGCCCCAGGTCGTCCGTCAGGCCGCCGCTGCCGCTTTCGGCGAAGGCGCCCAGCGTAAAGGCCCCGGTTCCGGCCGCCGTCCAGTCTGAACCCGCATCGTGGGCCAGAAAGATATATTCGCCTGCCGCCAGAGAGTCGGCGGTATATCCGGCGGGAATCCACAGGTCGCCGACGTTGTAGCTCATCGACAGCACGTAGATGTTGCCGCCGGTGCCGCTGACTTCCACCACGTCGCTGATCAGGCCGTTCTTGCCGCCCAGGACCCCCTGAAGGGCTACCGGATTAACGCCGTCGAAAATCTCGTCGGCCGTGCGGGTGCGCCAGTTCATGCCGACGGCGGAGCCGCCGGCGTTGGTCCCGGCCAGGATGATCGCTTCGGTAGAGAGGCTGTTGACGGTTCTCGACGCCAGGCCCGCCATGCTGCCCCCCGTGGCAACGTCGGCGTAAAGGGTATGTGAGCCGGTGCCGTCAAAGGCGCCTGCCCCGGCCGTGGCATTGCCGACGGTGATGACAACGCCGTGGGTGGCGGGGGACCCGTTGGCGCCGGTCCCCAGCACGACGTTGGTTGCGGCGGCCCCGGCGGTCACGGTGACGTCGCCGTAGTCCGAGCCGGTGAACGTCCCGGTGACGCCCGGGGCAGACGTGCCGGCCGCCAGGTTCGTGCCGCTGCCCGCCAGAACCAGCCCGGCCGTGCCACCGTTGTTGACGCTCCAGTTGACAGCGTCGAGATTGCTCCCGGCGGCGCTGCTGAGGGTAGCCGTGACGCCGGTCGATCCGCCTTTGAGGATATTGCTGTGGGCGGCCGAGGCGCCCAGATTGATCGTGGCCGAGGCCAGAAGCGTCCCGTCGCTGAAGTCCTTGATCGCGATCAGGTCGGTCGTGGTCAGAATACTGTTGTAGATGCGGATGTTGTCCAGGCCGCCCTGCCATGCCTTGGCCGTGTCGGTGTCGTTCATTCCGATCCGCAGGTCGCCGGTATTGGTATCGACGGCCTGCTTGTCGATCTTCTTGGCGGCGCTGGTGAATATCGTGTCGTTGAGGCTGGTGCCGGAATAGAAGACAACATTGTTGGCTCCGGTAATCAAGCCATTATACGTGACGGCCACGAACGTCCATGTGTTGAGGGCCAGATGCACATCGGCATCGACGACGACGTTATCCACTCCCAACTTGGCGTTGTCGTTGTTCTTGATCATAAAGTCGAAACCGGGGTTGCCGCTGACCTTCGTGACGATTCGCCGATCCTGGGCGTCGTTCGTCAGGTACACCCAGGCGGTGATCGTGAACTGCGTCATCCCATTGAGGGCGCCGACGCTGGCATTGGCGAACGACGCATAGTCGTTGTTGCCGTCAAAGACCGCGCCATAGCCGGCGGTGTTGTAGGGTCCGTCGGCAGTCGAGTAGGCCGCATTGCCCACAAAAGTCCCCGTCACGGCGATGGAGCCTCGGTTGACGAGCGAACTGTTGCCGTACGCGTCGTTGAAATCGATCTCGATGAGAGGAATCGGAGTGGCCTGCGCCCCCGCGGCCAGTGTCAGAACCACCACCAGCCCCAGACCGGCCCAGCGCAAAACCGCGCCCCGGCAGACGTCCACCCATTTCGCACTCTGGTTAAGCATATCGAATCTTCCTTTGCGTAGAGATCTTCGCACAGACGCTTCACGAGGCCGTCACTGGAAGCCTACAAAGACAGGACAGTTACCCAGAACGCACTGGCCGCTAGATATAATAGACGCGATTTTCAGTCTGCCAAGTCGATAGTTTTCGGTGAAAACCGATCAGGCTTATCCTCAAAAGCATCGTGTCCGAAAGCCAAACCACAATACTTCACAACAGTGTCCATAAGCCGCTATGCCCCAATCTGTTATACGTGTCTCCCCCAGACCATCTGACCCGTCAGTACTATGGATGCTAGGATAATCCCCTATACAAAATCCGGGAGAACTCGCAGACACATTTCCTGGCCATTACGACGCTTGCCCACTGGACGGAACGTATCCGCTCGCGCTGAGCCTCAACACTGAGATGAGGTTAACCATCTAATGAATGCAAGACGTGGCTGTCACGCTGGAGTAAACAATTCGATGCGGCCTAGCGCGGCTCATTCCAGCGCTGCGTCCCCGTGGACGGGCTTTGACATGTCCTGCCGGACACGCGGATAGGTCGCCGTCACAGCGGGCTGAACGCCCGAGCATATCTGGCCCAGCGTTACTGCCGCCGTAAGCAGGCATGGATCCAGCGTGTCGACCCGCAGTCCAAATTGCTGACGCAGGCATGGCTGCAATGCCGTGGGAAGATTGTCGTAAGTGTGGAAGGGCGCCAGCACCTGTTTGAGGTTCAGCCGCCAGGGGCTCTTGCCCAGGGTGAATGTGGTCTGGAGGAGCCGGCCGTCGAGGGTGCGCTTTTCGCAGGCGTTTCTTGCTGCGTCCAGCAGCCCCAAGGCGTCCAGGACGGCTTTGAGCAGCTTGTGTTGCCGAGGCCGCCGCGATGCCATCCGCTGCTCGGCGCTGCAGCAGAAGAGGGAGGACCCGGGCGAGTTCTTTGCGGCTGGGATATCGCGCAAAGCTGCGGCCGGGCCCGTGAAGACCATATCTCGCAGGGTCTGCGTGAACAACGACTTGCCCAGGCGCATCTGCCGGGGGAGGGAAACATAGAAGTCCATGAGTTCGTAGTCCCAGCAGACCTGCCAGCGCGCGTCGAGAAACTCGTACGCGCGGACGCTGTTGACGATCACCTGCGACTGGCGGAAGGCCACATCCCACATTTCGCACCGCGCGATGGGGTCGTCGCCGCTGTTGCCGGCGGGCGACGATGAAAGCTGCGCGATCTTCTCTTTGAGACGCTGCGTCAGAGGGCTGCCCTCGGCGGCAAAATAATAATAGTGGCGGTCAAATATGGTCTGCGCGACGCTCTTGGCCTGACGAGTGAGTTCCTCGTACTTGGTGGGCAGGATGGCGTTGTGTCCGGGAAAGAACACCACAGGCCGCCGCCAGTTGCGGTCCATCAGTTCCATCAGGGCGGGAAAATCCTGCAGCTGCGGCTGGCTGGACGCCTTGGCGGCATAGCTGAGATACTCCATCCCCGTCCGCCCGCCCATCACGCCAGCCCACGTCCGCGGCGTATACTCGACCATGTGCCATGGGTACTGGAGCGCCTCAGCCACTTGGCGGCTGGTGCGACACTGGATGTCGTCGGGGCGACCGTAGGTGAAGCACTCGACATCCTCGGCGCCGAGGCGTTTGAGCATGGCGACGTTGAGCCGGCTGTCGAGGCCGCCCGACAGCGGCACGAGGATCTTGCCCGGATTGCTGCGGATGAACGCCCCGTACATACGCTCGAAGATGCCCATCATCTGGGCCTTCATATCGTCGGGCGAGCCCTGGATCTCCCGCTGAGGCAGGCAGTAGTAATACTGGGTGATGACCGTCTTTCCAGGCCCCCCGGCCGGGTCGGCCTGAAGCATCGTGCCCGAGGGCAACTGGCGCAGACCCTCCAGCACGGTGCTCTGGCCGGTGACGTATCCGCACAGGAGGTATTCGTACGCCGACAGCAGGTCGATCGTCCTGGCATGCCCGCGGCACTGCGCACTTTCAGGGCTATCGCAGACGAGAAACGCCTCCGGGGTTTCAATGTGAAACAGAGGGATGCTGCGCACGCGATCGACTGCCGCGAAGACGCGCCCGTCGGACCACCGCGCCACCAAGGCCCAGGCGCCATTGAGCGACGGGACAAAAGCGGCCAGCGCCACATCCCACGCTACGCCCTGGCGACGCAGCGACTCGGCCACAGTATCGGCCAGCGCCTGGTCGGTCAGTTGAGTCTCGCCGAACCGGGCATATCCGCGGATCCACAACTGCGGCTCGGCGCCGATTCGCCGCCCCGGCGAAAACCACCTGGCGTGCCGATCCTCCAGGCTTACGATGGATGTCCTGGCCATCAGTTCCAGCCCCTGGCTATGTGTCCTGATTCTGACTTAAGACTATATGGCTCCATCCCGCTCAACTCCAACCGGCCTTGCTCTTTCCTTCAGCCACAACTTTTCGTGGCCTCGCGGACGCCGCTGGCGTATCCTGATGGGCTATTCGGGTGACGAGCCGTCGCCGCGGCGGCGCATCGGGAGAATTGCGTGAACCTTAGCGACGTTAAGAGCTGGATCAAGCAGAACAGTCTTCGCAGCGTGGAAGATGCCTGGCTCGAGGCCATCGAACAGAACGAGCCGGCGGCGACCTTCTATGCCGTGCTGCAATTGCTCACCGCCGCCGGGCACGACCAGACCGCTACAACACTGGCGACGATGGCCGTGACCGAGTTCGTCGAGAAACTCCCCCCGGCAGAGGCGATCAAGATCGTGCGCGGGTTCCTTCCCGGCGCCCCGCCCAGCGACGAACTGCGCATGGCCGCCGCCGAACTCTACCGCAAGGCCCTGGCAGGCACGGAACATCTGGACGTGTTTCTCGCCGCATCGGGGCTGGAAGCCAATTGCTCCCTGCGACGCGCCATCGCGGCGATGGAGATCTGCCTCTGCGCGCGGCCGGGATCTTACCTGGTCAATCCGCACGAGGCCGAGCAGGTGCTGCGAGTCGAGCGATTCGACGCGGCGGGCAAGGTCTTTGAATTGACGACTCCCGGCGGCGAGGGGATCGAACTCGATCCGCCCTCGCTGGCAGACGATTACCAGTGCGCGCACGACATCGACTTTCGCGTGCTGGCCACGTTTCGCCGCGAGCAGTTGGGCGACCTGCTGGCCGGCGACCCCGGCGCAGTGTTGACAGGCATCTGCATGGCCCATGGCGGGCAGATCGACGCCGGCGCCCTCAAGGATCTTCTCGTGCCGCGACACCTCGACGCCGGCGCCTGGAGCGGATGGTGGGGCCGCGCGCGGACGGCCATCAAGAAGAGCCACCAGCTCGTCCTGGAAGGCCGCCCCGCCGTGGTGAAGTATCACCCGCACGGGCTGTCGCTGGCGGATGAATTGACCCCGCGCGTCGAGCAGGCGCGCACGCCTGCCGACCTGTACGCTGTGGCGCTGGAGTATCTGGCCCAAGCCCCCCACCGCGACACGCCGCTGGACAGCGAGTTTTCCCGCGGGATCATGAACACCCTGGCCCAGCAGGCCCAGCAGTTCCGCCAGCGACGACCCACCGACGCATTGGTGGCCACGCTGGCCGTCGAGGCGTTGGCCCACGGCGGTCTGCCCAAGCCCCAGTCGTACCCGACGGCCGCCCAGGCCGTGGCGGAACTGGCCGACCCGGCGGCGTCCATCGCCGCGCTGACGGACGTCGGCCTGCGCGGGGCGGCGCTCGATGCCCTGGCGCTGCGCGGCGACGCGGCCGAGCAGTTCACGCGGTTGTTCCCGAGGTTGGGCGTCGAGTCGCTGGACGACTTGGCGCGCCGCGCTGGACCGGCCGTCGTCGACGCGGCCTTGCGCGCGGCGCTGGCCGATCCGGTCGCCCATCTGCAGACGCTGTTGTGGCTGTGGCGAGGCCCGGCCGTGCCGGTGGCCAACTGCCCCTCGCCGCTGGAACTGCTGCCCCGCGTGCTGGGCGCGGGCGAGACCATCGCCCGCGAGGTGCTCGACGACCGCGACTTCCGCCGCGAGTCGTTCCACCACATCCGCTCGGCGCTGGTGGCCGACGACTGCCGCACCTTCCGCAAGGCTGCGGCCGAGATGACCGAGGGCGTGGGTGCGGCGATGAAACGGCGCGTCGAACGCAACGACGCCCTGAGCGAGAGCACGCGCCCGCGCCTGCTGGCGATTCTGCGAGAGCGGTTCTACAAGCTCTTCCTGGAGACCAAAGTCGCCCCCTGGCTCGACGAGACCGTGCTCTGGACCACCGAAGGCTCCCTGCGCAGCCAGGAAGCGGTCCTCAAGGAACTGGAGGAGATCGCGCTCCCGGCCAATTCCAAGCGCATCGGCGAGGCCGCCGAGAAGGGCGACCTCAGCGAGAACAGCGATTGGCTATACGCCATCGAGGAGCAGCGCCGCCTGCAGGCCAAGGTCAGCGCCCTCAAGGGCGACCTGGTGCGCGCCCGCGTGCTGCACGCCGACGACGTCCCGACCGACACCGTCAGCGTCGGCTCGCGGGTGACCCTGCGGCGATGCGGCGACGGCAGCGAATCGGACATCTCGCTGCTGGGCCCGTGGGAAAGCGACGTGGCTACGCGCGTCTTCAATTATCAGACGCCGCTGGCGTTGAGCTTGATGGGAAAGCGCATCGGCCAGCGGGCGATGCTCAAATTGGAGGGCGGCGAGGAGGAATACGAGATCGCCGCCCTGTCTGCGGCCATCGATTCGGCGGGGCGAATCAAGCCGTAATCCGCCGCGTGCGCCGCGAAAACGACTGGTCCGATTGTCGCATGGACCTTCATTGCACTTAACCCGCTGGGGGCAGCCATCTTGACGAAGGTCATATTATTTGCTTGACGTATCCTCAAGCCCCCATTAAAAATACGTCGATATTTCTGGGTAACAGCGAGTACGTGAACATGGGGCAAAGAAATGGTTAGCCTAAGGAAGGACTTACGCAACATGTCCGATTCGACAATATCCTTTCGTACCACAGTCACCATCGGTCCGGGTTTAAGCGCACCAGTGATGAGGGGCATTTGCGATTACGCCCGCCGTAACCGGTGGTTGTTGAATCTCCTGCCATGGCGGGACAAGGGCTCCACGGCAGCGGCATGGACGGGGCACGGGATTATCGCCTGTCTGGAATCTGCCCCTGAGCTGGCCGAGGGCATGCGTGCATCGGGCCTGCCCCTGGTCAACGTCGCCAATCGGTCGTTCGACGGCGTGGTGACAATTGCGCCGGACCAACCGGCGGCCGGACGAATGGCGGCGGATTATTTTCTCCAGCGGGGATATCGCCATCTCGCCCTGGCCTGCTCGGACGCCAGCCCCTGCAACCACAGTTCGATGATGGCCTTTCGCGACGCCGTCGCCGCCTCGGGCAGAATGTTCCACCTCATCACGATCGCCGGCGGCGCCCTGGACCGTGCGCCATTTCCCATGGCCGTGCTGGCCGGCAGCGACGCCGACGCGGTGACGCTGCAGAACATTGCCCTGGCGGCGGGGGTGAGCATTCCCGAGCAGTTGGCGATTCTCGGGCCCGGCGATGAACCGTTCTGGGCCGACTTGGCGCCCGTTCCCCTGTCGCAGATCGATGCCGACTACCAGCAACTGGGACACCAGGCGGCGGCGGCTCTGGAATCGCTGATGGCCGGCCGCGGGTCTGACGGGACATCGGCCGTTGTGCAGCCCAAGTGCGTGATCACGCGCCGCAGCAGCGACTGCGTGGCGATCCCCCACCGCGAGGCCGCGGCGGCGGTCACGTTTATCTGGGCACATTTCCGCGAGTCGATCACACCCGCGCACGTCGCCGGCGAAGTGGGGCTGACCCGCCAGCGGCTCGACGCCGTGCTGAAGATGCACCTGGGCAGGACGCTGGCCGGAGAGATCGAGCACAAGCGAATGGAGATGGCCATGTCGCTGCTTCGCCAGGGGCAGGACAAGGTGCGCGTCATCGCCCGCCTGTGCGGTTTCAGCAACAGCCTCTCCCTCAACCGCGCATTTCGCCGCACATTGGGCGCAGCACCCCAGCAATGGCGCCAGCAGCATCCACATCGACAGGATCGCGCCCCCGCCGTTGCCATCTAGTGTTATCAGGACCAGAGCCTAAAAAAGCGGGCGGGCCCGGCAAGCCGGACCCGCCCCGGAGTCTCAGGCGGGGGGGGACCTGAGCCTCACGTTCTATGCTACGGCTATAATCGCCGCATGTTCGGCATTCAAGTAAAATCCGTCAACATTTTTTCGCTCTCCCCGTAATAGTTCAGTCCTGCGGGGGCAAGTCGTGGCGGCGTGGTATCCGGGCCAAGTATTCATCAACGCCTGCAAAGCGGCGTTAATAGATACCTGGCGGCCTCCGCCGCGACTGTCCCCCAGGGGATACTTCTCCCCTCTCCTACGCGAAACCGGCCTCTTCAATCTTGAACTGCCGCCCGCTGGTGGAGGTCGCCACGGTGTGCAGATGATGAAAGAGCCCGCGGCAGGCCATCAGGCCCTTGTAGTTGCCGTCCTCCACCAGACGCCCCGCGTCGAAGACCAGGATGCGATCGGCCGAACGGATGGTCGAGAGACGGTGGGCGATGACGAACGTGGTCCGGTTCTGGAAAACCGCCTGCAGGGCCTTCTGCACGAGGGCCTCGGACTCATTGTCCAGGGCGCTGGTGGCCTCGTCGAGGATCAGCAGATCCGGGTTGAGCAGCAGCGTGCGGGCGATGGCCAGTCGCTGGCGCTGCCCGCCCGACAGCGCGCCGCCCCGCTCCCCCACGCGGTAGGCCAGACCCCCCGGCAGTTGCTCCACAAACTCCATCGCGCAGGCCATCTCCAACGCGCGGCGCACATCCGCCTGCGCGGCCTGAGGCCGCACGCACTTGAGGTTGTCCTCGATCGTGGCGTCGAACAGGAACGGCTCCTGCAACACCACGCCGAATCGCGAGCGATACTGCCGCAGAGAGAACCCTTTGATGTCCTGGCCGTCGATGGCGATGCGGCCGACGTTGGGATCGTAGAACCGCAGCAACAGGTTGGTGATGGTGCTCTTTCCGGCGCCGCTGCGCCCGACGAGGGCGACAGTCTGGCCGGGCTGGACGCAGAAACTCACGCCCGACAGCACCGGCTTGTCCTGGTAGGCGAACATGACGTCGTCGAACTCGGTCCGCCCCGTCAGTCGTGGGGGCAGGACGCACGTCGGACGGTCGCGGACGCTGGACTGCGTGTCGAGCACGCTGAAGAGCTGGTCGAACCCGGTGCGGGCGGAAACGATCTGCCCATACACGTCCGTCAGCGACGTGATCACGTTGACGAAGATGGCCTGGTAGGTGATGAACGCCACGAGCGTCCCGGTGGTCATGCCCCACTGGAAGACGTAGTAGGCGCCCAGGACGTGGATGGCCGCGGTGATCGTGAAACTCAGCGACGACGACATCAGCCCCAGGCGCGTCTGCTCGACGCGGGCGCGGATGAACTTCTCCTGCACCGACCAGATCTGGCGGTCGAAATCCATGTCGATGCGGTCTTCCAGGGCGTGGGCCTGGATGGTCTTGTTGCCCTGAAGCTTGTCCAGGATGTACCCGCAGACGTAGTTGTGGGCGTCGTTGCACTCGATGGTCTGCTCCCGCAGGCGCGGGCCCATGGCCTTGGCCACTATCACGTACGCCGCCGTCCCCAGCAGGATCACCCCCGTCATCGGAATGCTCAGCCACGCGCACATCGCCAGGGCGATCACCAGGGAGGTGATGTGAATGGCCATGTTCGAAAAGATGAACGAGACCATCACCCCGATGCGCACGATGCACTGCACGAACACCCGGTCGTGCAGGAAGCCCGACGGAAAGCGGCCGTGAAACCGAAGGCACAGCCTCTGAATGTGCCGGAAACTTATCGACCGCAGCTTGAAAACCACCGCCTCCTGGTCGCGGATGATGATCTTCTGAGAAATGTACCACAGGCCGTTGCGAGACAACTGCATCACCAGGAACAGCGCCATCGCCCCGGCCGCCAAGGCCAGGCTCTTTTGCGGAATGGCCACGTCGATGACGTACTTGGTGAAGATCGGACCGGCCGCCACCGCCACGGCACAGGCGGTGATGACGCTGCTGGCAAAGAGCAGCCGCCAGCGATGCGGACGAACCAGCGGCCACATCCGATGCGCAATCTCGCGCAGGGAGTATTTCTTTACCTCAAGAGAAGGTTCACGCAGTTCCTTGCCCATGGTCTTTCGCCGGACAAAGGCGGGAATTGTAACACCCCCCGGCGGCAATGGAAGAACAATCGCCGACGGGCCATGTCGATGGCGTCCCACTCACGACATTCGCGCGGGCTCGTCGACGCGGATGGGCAGCACGACGAACGGAATGCCCTGCTGATAACAGCGGCGCTGAATGGCGAAGACGATGTTGTTGTGCAGCAGGCGCGTCAGCAGGGAGTCTTTGGCAAAGACCAGTTGCCCGCCGAAGAAGACCGCCCGCGGGAATCGCTGGAGCACCTCGGGCACGATCTGCATCGTCTGCTCGACGATGTCGACCCCGACGCGGCAGAAGCCCTCGGCGTAGTGGCCCTGGGCCTGCACGTAGCCGACGTAGCGGTCGATCTCGCTCCTGATGAACGCGTTGAGGTTTTCGACTTCCTCGACGCCTTTGAAGTTGCCCGCGTCGATCACCCCCACGTTGACGAACGCGAAGTTCTGGAAGCTCTCGCCGAAGAGGCGCACCACGTTGAGCAGCGAGTGCAGGCCCACCCCGTTGAACCCGCTGACCAGCAGCACCGCCGTCTTGGCCTGGGGGTCGAACTGCGGCGCGTTGGGCGGGACAGGCGCTCTGGCCATCATCGCCGCGGTGGGCACCAGGCTGTCCAGGCGTTTGAGCAGCGCCCGGTCCGTCTGGTACTGGCGGTGGATGTACCACGCGATGGCCACCAGCGACCCGGTGATCAGCAGCGTCACCCAGCCACCCTGTTCAAACTTGAGCACCGTCAGGGACACCAGGATGAAGACGCACAGCACCAGGCCCATCCCGTTGATGGCGAAACCGCGCCGCCATCTGCCCTTGGCCTTGCGCTCCTGCCACCAGTGCCGCACCATCCCCAACTGCGACAGGCAAAACGTGATGAACACGTTGATGCTGTAGAGAATCACCAGCAGATGCACCTCGCCGCCGGTGCCGAGCATTACCGCCAGGGCCGCCGCCCCCATCAGCAAGATGCCGTTCTGCGTCACCAGGCGGTCGCTGAGCATGGTGAACTTGGTCGGGAACCAGCGGTCGCTCGACATGTTCGCCAGAACCCTCGGGCCGCCCAAAAAGCCCGTCTGGGCCGCCACGAACAGAATGGCCGACTCGCTCAGCAGCGTCACCAGCACGAACAGTCCCGCCCACGGCTGCGCCCACTGCGAGGTCATCGTCTCCAGCAGCATGGCGTTGACGGTCTTCTCAGCCGGGGGCCTGCCGAGGTTGTAGAGGATGTAACCGACCATCAGACCCACGGCCGTCAGCGCCAGCGACCAGGCCATGTATCGCATCGTGCGGCGTGCGGTCTTGACGCGCGGCTCGCGCAGCAGCGGCATGGCGTTACTGACGGCCTCGATGCCCGTGAACGTTCCGGCCCCCATGCCGTACGCCCGCAGCACGATCAGGATCGTTCCGAAGAGGCCCAGTTCCGTCACCGCGTCATGCACGTCGACGCGAGCGGCGCCCACCACCTCCGGGATCCGCCCCACGTTATCGACCACGCCGTAGACGATCGCCGCCGCGTGCGTCAGCAGGAAGATCAGGAAGACGGGAACCAGAGGCATGACCGATTCCCGCACGCCGCGAAGATTGAGCACCGTCAGGCCCACGACGCCCACGCCCGCAAAGGCCAGCTTGTACGGACCCGCGTAAGGCAACCACTCCTTGGGCAGCGAACTGAAGATCGCGTCGCTGCCGGCGGCGATCGAGACGGAGATCGTCAGCACGTAGTCGATCAGCAGCGCGCAGCCGCTGACCATGCCAAGCTCCGGCGTCAACAACTTGCTGGCGACGACGTATCCGCCGCCGCCGCTGGGAAACTGGTCGATGATCTGCGAATAACTGGCGCTGATGACGAAGACGGTAATCGCCGTTCCTATCGCCACGAAGATGCCCAGGTAGATATGCCCCTCCAACGCCAGGTGCGCCTCGGCGGGACCATAACTCGTTGAAGACAGCCCGTCGGCGCCCAGGCCGACCCAGGCAAAGAAAGCCACCAGTGTCAGGCGATGGAAAATAGACTTGTCGGAAAGGCTGTGCGCTCCGCCGACGACCAGCGTTCTGGCTCGCGAAAACAGGCTCTTGTTGTCATCCTGTGGCACTGCCGCTGCCGCCTTGGGGCTGTGCCCCGGCATAATAGGGCCGTTATGATGTCACGAATCATGCGACAATGCAAGCAACTTGAGGTTTTACCGCCGGATCGAGAAAAATATGGGATGTGTAAGCCTTAGAATCACCGATTGTTAAGATGTCTATGCCATTTTTTTCAGGTCATTCCCCTACAAAAGTTCTTGCATCATCGCAGTTGGCTGTTACCATAAGCGCCCGAGTTGCAGGCTTGAGTACTTGGCTTGGCGGCTCATAATGATCGACCCCGTTTTCGGATCGGTCCTCCCCCGGCCGGTCCGAAGCAGTGGCGGTGCTTGTCGTCCCCCCCCGCGACAGGCCCGCCTTTTTTTTCGGGGTTCTTTCGGGAATACCGGGAACCGCTTGTTTTGCGTCCCGGAAGGGACGCATCCGAACTGGATGCGCATATCGTTGGGGCGCTAACTTTTCTTTCCAGGTTTTGTAGTCGCCGCGTCGGCCGCGCCGGACTCGAGGGTCTTGCGGTCGATCCGTTCCTGGCCTTGCTTGATTTCCTCGCCGGACTTGAACGACCAGACGAGCACGTTCTTTTCGCCGCGGAGGGCGTTGGCGTAGTAGTTCACGGAGGCGACGAACTTGCCTTTCTGGTGCACCAGCACGAGCAGTTTGAGGATGGCCGACTGGTTGACGTTCTTGAACACGGCCATCTCGGGCGTCGCGACGCTCGTGCCGGGCACGTTCAGCGACGGGGCTCCGAGCAGGCGCGTGTGCTGCTCGACGCCGCCGGCGCCGCTGGCCATCTCGACCGTATAGTCGGCGTCTTCTTCCTTGGCCACCAGCACGCCGCCCTGCATCGCGATGGAGTTGCGAAACGCCAACTGGATGTACTCGGCGTTGCCGGTGCGCAGGTACGTGCAGTTCAGGAAGATCTTCTTGCCCTTGAGGGCCTCGACCTTGAACTTATCGGCAGCACGGTCCACGGCATAGGACAGCACGAGTTGGTCGGCGGCATTCTTGGCGATGTCGCCGCTGCCGGAGTTGGAGGTGCAGCCGCTCGCCAGCGTTGCCGCAAGGCCGGTCAACACGATCATTCGCGATAGCGTCATGGGAAGGTCTCCGGGAGGGCAGGTCGAGGACAACATGGTAGAGCATGCGGAGGAAAAATCAAGTCCTCGGGAATGCTTTCCTATAATGGATGGGGGCTCAGGAGGAGCGGATGGGTCGTTTTGAACATTCTCATACGGGCGCCGGGGATCGCTGCCGGTCGGGAAAGACGGCACGGGAGAAGCGGCTTCGCCAGCAAATGGTGCAGATGCGGATTCTGCTGCGCGCCGCGCGCAGTTTGAATAGGGATCTTGATCCTGATCTGGTCTTGAAGGAATTGCTAAGCGCAGCCATGCGGCTGGTTGGGGCCACCGCGGGGGCATCAGGGCGCCTGGTCGGCGATGAACTGGTGTTCAATGAGTACAATCGCAACGGCCACCTCGAGCCCATCGATTTGAAATTCCAGCGCGGACACGGGGTCCCCGGCCACGTGATGCAGACTTTCAAGCCCTATATCTGCAACGTCGTCGCGCAGGATCCTTTTGCCGACAAGGAACGCTGTGCGCAGCTGGGGGTCTACAATTTTGTCACGGTTCCGGTGATAAGCTCTTCGGGCGATCTGCTGGGCTGTCTTGAGTTGCACAATACCCGCAACTGCCGGCCCTTCAACCGCCTGGACCTGCGGGCGCTGAAGGTCCTGGCCATGCTGTCGGCTGTGGCGTTGAAGAATGCCGTCATGTCCGACCAGCACCAGGCGGCCATCGGGGCGCTGCGCAGCAGCCAGGAGAAGTTTGCCTCGCTGGCCCAGAGCAGCCCCGACTGGATCTGGGAGGTCGATCTGCAGGGGCGATACACCTATGCAAGCCCGGCGGCAAAGAACCTCCTGGGATACGAGCCGTCTGAGATCATCGCCAAGCGGATATACGACCTGATGGCGGCCCCGGAGGCGGCTCGGGTGCAAGACATGTTTTCCCACTTGTGCGCGACGCATGCCAAGGTCGACAAGGCCCAGAGCGAGGTTATCCATCGAGACGGGCATCGGGTCGTGCTGGAGACCAGCGCCGCGGCCTTCTTTGACGCTCAAGGCAAGTACCTGGGATATCGCGGGATCTCGCGAGACATCACCGACCGCAAACGCCTCCAGGAAACGCTCGAGGCCGCAAACGAAAACCTCGAGCGGCGCGTGAGCGAGCGTACGGCCGTGGCGAACTGGCGAGCCCGCCAGCTCCGGGCGCTGGCCAGCGAGATCACCCGCGCCGAGGATTACGAGCGGCGGCGCGTCGCCCACGTGCTGCACGAGCAGCTTCAGCAGTTGCTGGTGGCCGGTCGCCTGCGCGTCGAGGACCTGCTGCGCAGCCGCCCCAGCCCCACCCAGCAAAACCTGCTGGGGCGCGTCCACGATATTCTGCGCGAGTCGATCGAGACCTCGCGCACGCTGGCGGTGGAACTGTACCCGCCGATCCTGCACGAGCTGGGTCTGCCGGCCGCCCTGGAATGGCTGGCCCAGCAGATGCAGGAGCGTTACGGCCTGGACGTCCACGTCGAGGCCGACCCCCAGGCCCAACCCGAGGACGAGGACCTTCGGGGCTTCCTCTTCCAGTCGGCCCGCGAGTTGCTCTTCAACGTCGTCAAGCACGCCCACGTCAAGGAGGCGTCGGCGAAGCTTTCGATCAATCGCGACGCCCGCGTGGAGCTGGCGGTGGAAGATCATGGGATCGGGTTCGATCCCCAGTCGCTCCAGAGCGGCGAAGGCGAAGACGGCGACAGCGTGGGCTTTGGCATCTTCAGCATCCGCGAGCGCATCGAGGCCCTGGGCGGGGCCATGGAGCTGACCAGCCACCCCGGCGACGGGACCCGAGTCGCCGTGACGGCGCCGTTGCGCGGGGCGGTCTACCCGCACCGCCGCGTGGCCGGCGTGGACGGCATGGTCGGCTCGCCCGACGAGCGGATCGGCTCGCTGCGACGCGTGCTCTCCTCGGCGCCGCCCAAGCCGGGCAAGATCCGCGTGCTGCTGGCCGACGACCACGCCATCATGCGACAGGGCCTCGCGACGCTGCTGGAGGGCGAGGAAGACATCCAGGTCATCGGCGAGGCCAGCGACGGGCAGATGGCCGTGGACCTTGCCGGCGACATGCACCCGGACGTGATCATCATGGACGTGAGCATGCCCGGCCTCAACGGCATCGAAGCCACGCGGATCATCCGCCGCCAGTCGCCCCATGTGGCGGTCATCGGCCTGTCTATGCACGAGGACGCCACCATCGCCGCGGAGATGCGCGAGGCCGGGGCGGATTCCTACCTGACCAAGGGCGGGCCCAGCGAGGACCTCATCAACGCCATTCGCGAATGTGTCGCCGCCGCCAAGACCTGAGACCACATATCCCAACGTTATTGTATAATTTCGTATTATAGAAGCCCCCCTTGACAGGCCGCGATGGAGGTCCTAAGGTTTGGCCTTTTCCACAGCAGTTGGAGACGTTCCATGCGAGATGGTGATCTGACATCCGCCGATGTGGCCGCTTTGCCGGCCAGTGAGTTGATGCGCCGCGAGTGGGCGCCCTGCCGGTACAACTGCCCCGTGCACGCCGACGTGCGGGCGTACATCGAACTGGCCGCCATGGGCCGCTGGCACGAGGCCATCGACGTCATCCGCGAGGCCCTGCCCTTCGCCTCCGTCTGCGGGCGCATCTGCCATCACCCCTGCGAAGGCAACTGCCGCCGCAGCGACGTCGACGAGCCGGTGGCGATCCGCGAGGTCAAGCGATTCGTCAGCGAGCGACAAGGCGCTGCCGGCGCGAGCGTCCACAAGGTCAAGCAGGACAAGGCCAAGATCGCCGTCATCGGCGCCGGGCCGGCCGGAATGGCCGCGGCGCTGGACCTGGCCAAACTTGGCTATCGCCCGACAGTGTTCGAGAAGCAGCCTGTCGCCGGCGGGATTCCCGTCTCGGCGATTCCAAAGTATCGCCTCCCGCGCGACGTGCTCCAGCAGGACATTGACTGGATCTGTGCCCACGGCGTAGAAGTGGTCAAGAATTGCACCATCGGCAAGGACAAGACCATCGCGCAGTTGATGAAGGACGGCTTCAAGGCCGTCGTCGTCGCGACGGGCCTGTCCACCAGCCGCATGCTCCCGCTGCCCGGGGCGAAC
>JAJFVE010000032.1 GCA_021371965.1 Planctomycetaceae bacterium | reverse complement strand
CGTTCTGGTTCTGGCGGCGGCAGATGCTGCGCGGCGGGCACTCGCCGGCCCTGATCGACAAGTTCCTCGTCTGGGGCGTGGTGGCCACCTTTGCCGGCGCGCGGCTGGGGCATTGCCTGTTTTACGAGCCCGAGCGTTTCCTGGCCGACCCGGTGTCGATCCTGTTCTTCTGGCAGGGCGGCCTGGCCAGCCACGGGGCGACGATCGGCCTGACTGTGGCGCTGATCCTGTTCGCCCGCAAGAACCACCTGCGCGTGCTGGAGCTGACGGACCGCTTCGCGATGTCTGCCGCCGTGGCGGCCGCGGGAATCCGCATGGGCAACTTCCTGAATTCCGAGATTGTCGGCCGTGCCTCCAGCGTCCCCTGGGCGGTGCGTTTCACGCATTACCAGGACCACGGGGCCGTGGCGCGGCATCCGTCGCAGCTCTACGAGTTCGCCCTGGGTCTGGGGGTGCTGCTGGCGCTGTATCTGGCCGACCGCTGGGCCGGCCGCGAGAAACGTCCACTGGGAATGATGACCGGACTGTTCCTGACGCTGTATTTCGCCGGGCGTTTCGGCGTGGAGTTCTTCAAGGAGTTCCAGGTCGGTCCATGGGAATCGGTGGTGACGATGGGCCAGATCCTCTCGCTGATCCCTCTGGCAGCCGGCGTGGGCCTGCTGATCTGGGCTTGGCGGCGCAGAGTCCCGACTACGCTTGCCACGGAGCCGGCGCCAGTAGAGCAGAAACGCCGCAGGCGGCGCTAAGAGTTTTCCCTATCATAAAATCAGCCCTTTTCCGATTCACAGGTTGAACATTCCGAGTTAACTTCACGAACGCGCTATTCCCTTTCTACCTTCCAGGGAACAATCGCAATGACATCCATCGACTCCGCCGCTGAGTCTGCACCGCAGCTGCGCCATGAGTTCTCCTCGTGGTGGACGCGATGGGCCTGGCTGCCCATACCCGTCCTGCTGACGTTGATGCTGGTCTTGCGGGTTGCCGGTCCGCGGACGCCGTACGAGTCGCCCGCGGCGCTGCTGGGTCTGAACTTCATCTTCCTCACGCTGACCTTGCTGATCGTGACGTTTCTGGCCGGGCGGGCGTTTCTGGCCGGCGGACCGGCGGGACTGCTCCTGCTGGGTTGCGGCGCGCTTATCCTGGCGATGGGAGCCACCGCAGGCGTCTTGGCGGGCATGGCCAAGTCGCCATCGGGCATGGACGCCAACATGGTGGTGACCGTTTACACCCGTTGCTCATTGATGGCGGCTGTATGCCACCTGGCCGGAGTGGCGCTGTGGGTGCGGCCGGTGGGGCGATTGCGCCTCAGAGGACTATTGGTGGCCGTGGCCATTGTGGTCGTGCTGGCAATTCTTGGCGGCCTCATGTGGCTGTCCATTTACGGCAGGCTGCCGGTCTTCTTTGTCCAGGGCGAAGGCGGCAAGTTGCCTCGCCAGATGGTGGTGGCAGCGACCATCGCGGTATACGCGACCACTGCCGGCCTGTTGTGGGCGTCGAACCGCGCCCGGCGATCCGCATTCGCTCACTGGTACAGTCTCTCGATGGTGTTGATGGCGGCGGGGCTGCTGGGAGTAATGTCCGTTTCGGTCCTTGGAGACCCGCTCTCGTGGGCCAGCCGGGCAGCCCAGTACTTGGGCGGGGTCTACATGCTGGTGGCGGTGCTATCGCGGCGCGAATCGCCCACCTGCAAAATCGCCTTTGTGGCCGGGGATAAGCCCCTGTATCGATATACCGTTGCGGTCGTCGCCGTCGCGGTTGGCACCGCGGTTCAAATGGCCTTTCCGAAATCGCCGGCAATTGAGGCGCCTTTCATCACGTTCTTTCCCGCCGTGGTGCTGGCGGCGCTGTACGGGGGATTGGGGCCGGGGATCGTCGCCACAATTGTTGCAGGAATAGCGGCCGACTACTTCTGGATCGAGCCGGTAGGTAGCCTCGGCGAGTACATGTACGCCGGGTGGGTCGGGATGGGTATGTTTCTGGCCGGCGGAACCATGATCAGCGCCGTGGCCGAAGCGTTGCATCGCGCCCACGCCCATGCCAGGAGTGAACTCAACCACCGCGCCATGCAGGCCCTGCCCGCCCACATCGCCGTGCTCGACAAGAAGGGCCTCATCGTGGCCGTCAACCACGCCTGGACGCAGTTCGCTCAAAGCAACGGCGCGGAGCACTCGCCGGACGTGACGGCAGGGGGCAATTATCTCGACATCTGCCGCCGTGCGGCCGCCGACGCCGATGCGGACGCCCAGCGCGCCCTGTCGGGCATCGAGGCCGTCCTGCACGGCACGCTCAGCCAGTTCACGATGGAGTATCCCTGCCACAGCCCCGTGCAGCAGCGATGGTTCTACATGACGGCCGTGCCGCTCGATGAAGGTAGCGGCGGCGCCGTTGTCACCCACTTCGATATCACCGACCGCAAGCAGGCCGACGAGGCGCTGCGCGAAAGCTGGGAGCAGCAGGAACTGCTCTTTCAGACGGCCGCCGACGGCGTGGTCATGCACGAAGTGATCTCGGAAACTTCCCACGGCAATTTTATCCAGGCCAATCCGGCCATCTGCCGGATGCTGGGCTACACGCTGGAAGAGATGGGCGAACTTTCTGCCGCAGGCATTCTCGCCCCGGGGCAGAAGGTGCTCGAGACTCAGGAAAGGGAGCGCCTGGGACGAGACGGGGTCGTGATCCACGAGAAGATGCTCATCGCCAAGGATGGCAGGCAAGTTCCGGTCGAGCTCACGACGCACGTGTTCGACCACGGCGCCAGGAAGATGGCCGTTTCGGTCATCCGCGACATTACCGAGCGCCAGCGGGCCCAAGACGCCCTCAAGGCGGCGCTTCAGCGATTCTATTACATGTTCGCGGGGATGTACTGCAGCGTGCTGCTGGTGACAGAGGAAGGGCGGGTTGAATTCGCCAACCAGGCGTTCTGCGACTACTTCGGCTTCAAAGAGCTCCCCGCGGATCTGGTAGGCATGTCTTCGCCCGAGTTGTTGGAGAAGATCAGGCCCTGCTACCAGAACCCCGACCAGGCGTTCCAGCACATCCGCCAGATCGTGCAGAGCGGCCAGCCCGTCAGGGGCGAGGAGCTCGCGATGGCCGACGGGCGAACAATCCTGCGGGACTACATTCCCCTCCAGGTCGACGCAAGACCGCAGGGACGGCTCTGGATTCACTCGGACATCACCGACCGCAAGCGAGCCGAGCAGGCCCGGCAGGAAAGGGAAGCACTCTCGCGGCGGCAGCTTTCGGAAATCGAGGCCATCTACGCTTCTTCGCCGATCGGGCTGGCAGTACTCGATCGGCGCCTTTGCTTTGTGCGAGTCAACGAACGACTGGCCCAGATGAACGGTCTGCCCGCCGCCGACCACATCGGCAAGTCCCTGCGCCAGGTGGTGCCGGACATGGCCCAGCAGGCGCAGGAGATTGCCGATCGCATCTTCAAGACCGGCCAACCGGTATTGGACGTCGAAGTCACCGGAGCCGATCTGGATGACCCAGCGATCCAAAGGCATTGGATAGAACAATGGGTTCCCCTGAAAGACGAGGGCGGCCAGGCAATCGGGATCAACGTTTCGGTTCAGGACATTACCGAGCGAAAGCGGGCCGAGGAGGCCTTGAAATGGGACGACCGGCGCAATGCGCTGCTGTCCCAGACGGCGGCCCGGCTGCTCCAGAGCGACAACCCCCAGGGCATCGTCGAGGACCTCTGCCGCAAAGTCATGGACTTCCTGGACTGCCAGACATTCTTCAATTTCTTGTTCGACGAGCCGTCGGGGCGGCTGCGACTCAACGCCTGCGCGGGCATCCCCGACGAGGAAGCCCACCGGATCGAATGGCTTGATTTCGGAGTCGCCGTCTGCGGCTGCGTCGCGCGCGACGGGCAGAGAATCATCGCCGAGGACATCGCCTTGACCGCCGACTCGCGGACGGACCTGGTGAAGTCTTACGGAATCCAGGCGTACTGCTGCCACCCGCTCATGGTCGAAGGGCGGCTCATCGGCACGCTGTCATTCGGCACGCGGTCGCGGCCGCGGTTTACTGCCGATGAAATCGAGGTCATGGAGTCGGTAAGCCAACTGGTCGCCAGCGCCATGCATCGCATCCGGGCGCAGCAGGCCGTGCTCCAGGCCAAGGAAGAACTTGAGCAGCGGGTCGCCCAGCGCACCGCCGCACTCGTCGAGGTGGGCCAGACCCTGAAGGCCGAACGCCAGCGGCTCTACGACGTGCTGGAGACCCTTCCGGCGTACGTGGTGCTGTTGTCGGCAGACCATCGCGTGCCCTTCGCCAATCGCTTCTTCGAGCAGCGGTTCGGCAAATCTAACGGCAGGCGCTGCTACGAGTACCTCTTCAACCGCAGCGAACCGTGCGAAGACTGCCAGTCGTACGTTGCAATGAAGACCCAGAAACCCCATCGCTGGGAATGGACCGGCCCCGATGATCGCGACTACGACGTCTCCGATTTTCCCTTCACCGACACCGACGGGTCGCTGCTGGTGATGGAGATGGGCATCGACGTGACCGAGCGCAAGCGCGCCGAAAGCGCCCTGCGCGACCGGACCCATCAACTGCGGGCCCTGGCGTCGGAACTGACCCTCACCGAGCAGCGCGAGCGCCACCGCCTGGCCGAGGTGCTCCACGACGGGCTCCAGCAACTGCTCGTCGGGGCCAAGTTCCGCCTGGCGATGCTCGACCGCTCGAGCGATCCGACCGTTCGCACCGGCGTCGCCGGCGTCGATGAACTCATCTCCGAGTCGATCCAGACCTCCCGCTCGCTGACGGCCGAGCTGAGCCCGCCGATCCTCTATGAAGGCGGACTCGTCGCGGCGCTGGAGTGGCTGGGGCGATGGATGCAGGAAAAACACGCCCTGACCGTCGACCTGGACGCACCGGACATGATGCCCGGAATCTCCGAGGAGACCACCGTCCTGCTCTTTCAGGCGACGCGGGAACTGCTCTTCAACGTCGTCAAGCACGCCGGCGTCAAGTCCGCGGCCGTCAGGGTGACCTGGTCCCAGGAGGGCGTGATCACCATCGCCGTCGTCGATCAGGGGCAGGGGTTCGATGCGGGCGCGATCGGAACTCGGGCCAGGGACGCCGGCGGGTTCGGGCTCTTCAGCATTTCCGAGCGCATCGAACTGCTGGGCGGGCGGATGGAGATCGACTCGGCGCCGCAGCGGGGCAGCCGCTTTACGCTGACGGCCCCGGCTACATTCCTGTGCCCGCTGCCCGCGCCCCGGTCCGGACAGGGGCGCGTGTCGGTGTCGATTCCCCCCGCCCACCGCCAGGCCCCCGACGGGCGCATCCGCCTGGTGCTGGTGGACGATCACATCGTGATGCGCCAGGGGTTGGCGCTGCTGCTTCGGGAAGAACCGGACATGGTCATCGTCGGCGAGGCCAGCGACGGCGACTCGGCCGTCCTGCTCGTGCAGCAGGTGCACCCCGACGTGGTGCTGATGGACATTTCGCTTCCGGGAATGAACGGCATCGAGGCCACGCGGGCCATCCACTCCCAGACGCCGCAGGTGTGCATCATCGGCTTGTCGATGTTTGAACAGGCCGACCAGGCCGCCGCCATGCGTGCGGCCGGGGCGTGCAACTACCTGACCAAGAGCGGCGCCTCCGACGCCCTGGCCGAAGCCATCCGCGCTTGCGTGCGGAAATAATGAGCCGCTGAGGTCGCTGAGGGGAATGGAATCAGCAGGGGAAATGCGCCAGTGCGGCTTCCACGTGCGTCAGCAGGACATCGGCGTCGATGGGTTTGCGCAGACACGCGCCGGCGCCGCATTCGAGAATGCGCTGCTCGACCTCGTCGGAGTGCATCGCCGTCACGGCGATCACACAGGTGTGGGCGGCGTGGGGCTTGGCTTTGATCCGCTTGCAGACCTCGAAGCCGTCCATGCCCGGCATGCGCAGGTCGAGGATGACCACGTCGGGCTTGAGCGAGGCCACCATGTCGCCGGCCGCATATCCGTCGTGGGCCTGCGCGACCTGGCAGGAGGGATATTGCGAGAGGATCATCTCGCTGATCCACTGGGCCAGGAGCTTTTCGTCGTCGACGACGAGCACCTTGGGGTGCGCCGGCATGATCTGCGGCGGAATGGGAAGGTTCTGGCGGCGCAGAAACGTGATGAGGTCTTCCGGCAGCACGCGCCGGTGCCCGCCGGGCGTGCGTCCGGCCTTGAGGAGGCCCTGGTCGATCCAGTTAGACACCGAGGCCACCGCCACGCCAAGCATGCCCGCGATCTTCAACGTCGAGAGTGCTTTTTTCATATGCCGGCCCTTAACAGAGGCCACGTGTCAAAAAGAAAGCCTCTTTAGTAATCGGCCAATACCCTCCAGCAATTCATCAAGTGAACTATTTATTTCCTGACACTCATGGGCCTGGCGCCAAATGAAGCGGGCCAGTGCGTGAACACTGGCCCGCGATCCCATACCCCCAAGGGGAGTCGAACCCCTGTCTCCAGGATGAGAACCTGATATCCTAGGCCACTAGACGATGGGGGCAGTGGGTCTGCAAAAACAGCATTGCAGTTACAGAGGCCAATCACGGCCGTCTGTGCCTAGCCCGCAAAAAGCTGCGGGTTTCCTGAAGGAACAGAATCGTAACAAGGCAACGCGATCAGGTCAAGAGAGGCCAAATCAATTTCCAATCTGCGACCTTCAATTTTTCATGGCATTCTGTGGAACATGATTATCACGCCGATTCCGGCCTGGGCGCGCTGCTGAGGCGCTGCCGTGCTGCGTGAGAGGCGGCCGAATGATTTGGCACCGCCTCTACGGGCCGCTATAATATCGGCGAATGAAGAAGAACCGTCCCACGGTCGCAGTGCTGGCTGGCGTCGCCCTTATTCTGGCGACGGCTCTGGCATCGCCGGCCCATCCGTGCGAGGAGGCCGACGCCTCCTGCCCCTGCCCTGTGGCTGCCTGCGCCGCGGGCGAGGCATCGGCGGGCTCTTCCGGATGCTCCTGCTCCCCCTGCGGTGAGGCTCCCGTAAAAGGCCTCACAGGCTCCCGATGCTCGCTCAAGCAGCATCGCCCCAAGTCGCACGAGCGCCCGGCGCTGGCCGCCGGCACGATTAAGCCGCTGCGCCCGATGCGTCGGTGCCCCAGCCCCCTGCAATTCTTCGCCATCGACTCTGAGGTTCTAAGCAGCACCGTCTTGCTGATCTGATCCCACTTCCCTCGTTCGATCCGCCGCACCGTTGTGCATGTGCTTTGCCTGGCGCAAGGCAGATGCCGCAGACACTCTAGACCCAAAAGGCAGGAGAAACACCATGCCGGTCAACACGAAGTATTCGTATTTGCGCATCTGGTCTGTCGCGGCCATTTGCGTGGCCTTCTTGCTGCTGGGCGCCGCGGGGTGCCAGAAGAAACCGGACGACCGCGCCCAGGAGAAACAGACGCATGGCGAAGGTGACGGCCACAATCACGGTGCGCCCGCGGCAAAGGATGCCCACGAAGGACACGAGCCCAGCGCCCCGACGAGCAAGCCCAAGGCTGCGGGCGAAGACGACTGCTGCCCGCCCAAGGGCAGCGTCGACCTCAAGGACATCGAGAAGAAGGTCTGCGAGCACAAGATCCGGCACATCGACTGCGACGAGTGCCGCTACGAACTGGGCGTGGTGAAAGTGGATCCGTCGGTGACCGCTGCCCTGACGAAGACGGCCACGGTGCAGGAAGGGGACGTGGGCCAAACGCTGCACCTGACCGGCGAAGTCCAGTACGATCAGACGACGCAAGTGGATGTGCTGCCGGCGGCCGCGGGCAAGATCGTGGCTGTCAAGGTGCGTCTGGGCAACAAGGTGCAAGCGGGGGAGGTTCTGGCGATCATCCATTCGGGCGACTTCGGCCAGGCCAAGGCCGCCTACCAGGAAGCCTACACTGTGGCCGAGGTGGCGCTGCAGGAACAGACCCGGCAGACCACGATCAGTTCGGCACTGGAAAGGCTCCTGGCGTCGGCCCGGAACAACCCCGGTTCGGACATTCCGGCCGAGACGCTGGGCGACTGGAAGTCCAAGCTCGTCGGCGCCGTGGTGCGCCTGCGCCAGGCCAAGATCAATCTGGACCGCGAGAAATCGCTCATGGTCAAGAAGGCCACCACGCAGTCCGATCTTGAAACGGCCCATCGCGAGATGGAAACTACCCAGGCCGACTATGCGGCCTTGCTGGAGGAGATCCATCTCAACGCGAAACTCGATCGGCTCAAGGCCGAGAACGCCTTCAAGCTGGCCCAGACCAGGCTCGCCGCCGCCAGGCAGCGGTTGCACTTGTTGGGCATGGATGACGAAGCCATCAAGGGCGTGCCGCTGATGAAGGAGAACGGCCGTTTCGCCCAACTGGAGGTCAAGGCCCCGCGCGCGGGAGTCATCGCCGTGTTGAATGCTTGCGAAGGCAAGTTCGTGGAGGCTTCTGGGAGCCTGTTCATGATTGCCGACACGTCCAACGTCTGGGTCTGGTGCGACGTGTACGAGCGCGACCTCGGTCCGCTGCACGACCGCCTGGCCGCGAACCAAAAGCCCCAGGCCGCCGTCAAAGTCGCCGGCTTTGCGGAAACGTTCCCGGGTTTTGTCGACCTTCTTGATAGCGCGGTGAATGAGGCCACGCGCACGATCAAGGCGCGGGTGCAGGTCAGAAATGAACAGGGCAAGCTGCGGCCGGGGATGTTTGCGGCCGTGGAAATCCCGCTGACGGAGAAACGGAAGGTCGCGTTGGTTCCGCGCCACGCCGTGCTGAATGACGAGGGAAAGACATTCGCCTTCGTCCACTGGAAAGACGACTTGTGGCTTCGCCGCGACGTGAACGTGGGCAAGGCGCAGGGCGAACTGATTGAGATTCTCAGCGGGCTTACGACCGGGGAGAAAGTCGTTGCCGGCGGGGGGTTCATGTTCAAGAGCGACGTGCTCCGGGCCAAGATGGGCGCCGGCTGCGCGGATTGACGGAGCGGAAAGCCCGAGCATGGGCGAGACGCCCATGCCACAGGAGCGGGAGCATGGGCGAGACGGCCCATGCCACGGAAACGACCAGCGGCAGGAGATGGGCAATGCTTGACCACCTACTTCGTTTTGTCCTTAGAGAAAAGCTCTTGATGATCCTGGCGGGCGCGGTGCTGATCGGGGCAGGCGCGTTTGCCTGGAAGAAGCTGCCCATCGACGCCTTTCCCGACGTGACCAACGTGCAGGTGATGATCCTGACCGAGTCGCCGGGCCTGGCTCCGGGCGAGGTGGAGCGCCTCATCACTGCGCCCATCGAGCTCGAGATGGGCGGGCTGCCGAAGGTCAAGCAGGTTCGCAGTGCCTCCAAGGCGGGGCTCTCGCAGGTCATTATCGTTTTCGATGACGATGCCGACACGTACTTCACGCGCCAGGTGGTCTTCGAGCGCCTGGCCGCGGCCAGGGAGAAACTGCCCAAAGGCCTCGATCCGGAGATGGGTCCGATCTCGACAGGCCTGGGCGAGATCTACCAGTACTCGCTCGAGTCGGGTTACTACTGCCCGCGGCACGCGTCGCAGTTCTCCCGCACGCAGGACCCGTGCCCGCAATGCGGCTCGGCGATGGCCAGGAGCGAGCATGATCTGACAAGTCTGCGGACGCTTCAGAACTGGCTGGTCACGCCGCAACTGCGGCGGCTGGAGGGGGTCAACGAGGTCAACAGTTTCGGCGGGTTCGTCAAGCAGTTCCACGTTGTGCCCAGTGAAAGCCTGCTGCTGAAGTACAAGATCACGCCGGCGGAGATCCTGGAGTCGCTGGAGAAGAACAACGCCAACGCCAGCGGCGGTTTTCTCGTGCAGGATTGGGAGCAGATGAATGTGGTCTCCCAAGGCCTCATCCGCGACATCGCCGACATCGAGAGCATCGTCCTCAAGGCCGATGATGGCTCGCCGGTGTACCTCAAGGACGTGGCGGAGGTGAAAATCGGACACCAGACCCGCAACGGCGTGGTCACCAAGGACGGCCGCGGCGAGGCGGTTCTGGGCATGGCCATCATGCTCAAGGGCGCCAACTCCAAGGAGGTGGTCGACCGCGTGAAGGCGGCGGTGCCGGAGATCCAGAAGTCGCTGCCGCCGGGGGTGAAGATCGTCCCGTTCTATGACCGCACGGATCTGATCGACGCGTGCATCGAGACGGTTTCCAAGGCCATCGGCGAAGGCATGGTCCTGATCGTGCTGATCCTGTTCCTGATTTTGTGGGACGTGCGGGCGGCCCTGATCGTCGCGGTGCTGCTGCCAATGACCGCCGCGGCGACGTTCATTCTGATGGGCTGGCAGGGCGTGACGGCCAACTTGATGAGCCTGGGCGGCCTGTGCGTGGCGATCGGGATGGTGGTCGATGGCGCGATCGTCATCACGGAGAACGTTCTGCGGCACATGCGCGAGAAGGCGCTGTCGAGCCTGTCGCGCGTCGAGATCGCCTACGAGGCGGCGCGGGAGGTGATTCGCCCGGTCGGGTTCTCGTTCCTGCTGATCATTATCGTGTGCGTGCCACTGTTTTCGCTGGAATCGACCGAAGGGAAAATGTTCAAGCCGTTGGCGCTGACGATGATCTTCGCCCTGGTGGGCTCGCTGGTCGTCACGGTGACGGTCATACCCGCCCTGGCGGCGCTGCTGGTCAAACGCAAGCCTCAGAGCGAGAAAGGCAACCTGCTCGTGGCGGCCATCGAGTGGCTTTACATGCCGGTGCTCCGGTTGTCGATGAAGGGCAAGTGGATCTCCGTGGGCGTTGCGGCGGTCATCGTGGCCGCCTCGCTCACGCTGATTCCCAAGCTGGGCACCGAGTTTCTGCCGGCGCTGGAGGAAGGCGCCCTGGCGATCAACCTCGTGCGCCTGCCCACGGCCAGCGTCGAAGGCTCGGCCGTACAATGCACCGAACTGGAAAAGCGACTGCTGGCCAAGATACCGGAGATCACGTCGGTCGTTTCCAAGACCGGCCGCGCCGAGATATCCGAAGACCCGATGGGACCCGAGCAGAGCGACCTGCTGATCATGCTCAAAGCTAAAGACCAGTGGTCCAGGGGCACGACCAAGGAATCGCTGGTGCAGGCGGTGGGCAGGGAGCTTGCGGCCGTGCCGGGCATGCGGCCGGCATTTTCGCAGCCGATCGCGCTTCGCGTGAACGAACTGCTCAGCGGCATCAAGTCCGACGTGGCGGTCAAGATTATCGGCGACGATATGGAGGTGTTGCGTCAAACGGCCGAGAAGATAGCCCCGCTGCTGTCGGCAGTCGAAGGGGCGCACGACGTGAAGATCGAACAGATCTCGGGGTTCACGCAACTGGAAGTGCAGCACAATCGCCTGGCGATGGCCAGGCACAAGATAAACGTCCAGGACATCAGCTCGCTGATCGAGACGGCGGTCGGCGGCAAGGTGGCCACGACTGTTTTCGAAGGGCAGAAGCGGTTCGACGTGCTCGTGCGATTTCCCCAGAACAGCCGCGACACCCCCGAAAAGATCCGCTCGCTGATGATCCACTCCGGTGGCGGATACAAAGTGCCTCTGTCCGAACTGGCCGACATCAAGGAAGTGCAGGTTCCCGCGCAAATCAGCCGCGAGGATTCCGTGCGCCGCCTGGTCGTCGAGGTCAACGTCCGCGGGCGCGACATCGGCTCCTTCGTCGCGCAGGCCCGCGAGGCGCTGGCCGGCGTCGAGGGCGAACTGCCAGCCGGCTATCGCATCGCCTGGGGCGGGCAGTTCGAGAACCAGCAGCGCGCGATGGCGCGGCTGACGATCGTCGTACCCATCGTCATCGCCCTGGTCTTCCTGCTGTTGTTCATGTCGCTTCAGTCGGTCAAGAGCGCCTTGCTGGTCATGAGCAACCTCATGTCGGCGATGGTCGGCGGCGTGGTCACGATCTACGTGCTGGACATGAACCTGAGCGTCTCGGCGGCAGTGGGGTTCATCGCCCTCTTTGGCGCTGACGTCACCGGCGCGCTGATCCTGGTGAGTTTCATCGACCAGCTCCGTGCGGAGGGAATGGGCGTCAAGGATGCCGTATTCTCTGCCTGCCGCCGCCGCGTGCGGCCGGTGATGATGACCACGCTGACGACGATGCTGGGCCTGGTTCCCATGCTGCTGGCCACTGGCACCGGCAGCGAAATTCAGCGTCCGCTGGTGGCGGTGATCTTCGGCGGCCTGGTCACGTCCCTGGCGATGACGCTGCTGATCCTTCCGGTCCTGTACGTCCTGGTAAACGGCAGAACCGCGCCGGCAGGCCCCGGTAGTGGTGGTTGATTGATCGGTCGGTATATCGACCAAAATTCCGGCGGCCCCCCCCCCGATACGACGCCGCAAAGGTCCGGGGCACTTCCTGCGTTTTGTCAATTGCTGCTTGACAAAATGTAGAATTGTGGTAATTTTCTATCAAAGGTCAAATTGACGGCCGCAGGGGGCCGTAGAAGGCAATTCCGACCTTTCCAGGTGTGCATTTGATTTCCGGGTGATCTGTCTGTGTATTCGGAAGCATTAGAAAGGCCGGTGCTCTGTGCGAAAGATGCTTGTCTGTTCCGCTCTGGTCGCGGTGCTGCTACTCGCCATTGCCAACCAAGCCGGGGCTGCCACGACCGGTTGGATCAGCGGCAACGGTGACTGGGGAAACCCAAGCAAGTGGGCGGCATATAACGGCATGATCGCCGGAAACAGTGTTGTGACCTTCGACAATAGCCTCGGGACATACGCCACCAGCCCCACAAACTACACGGCGATCTCGCAGCTGACTTTGGGCTACTACTCCGGCAATCCGTCCGGAGGCTTTTCCAACGGGGCCGGGACCCTCCTGCTCAAAGGTGGAACCCTGACGGCTGGAAATGTGCGTATCTCCTACGCAAGCTACGACGGCGGAAACGCCGGTTCGTTATACATCCAGGGCGGCACGTTAATAGTCAACGGCAACATTGACAATGGTTCATCAGGTTACCCGGGTCCTCAAGCCAGACTGTTCGTCGAAAGCGGCACCCTGAACTTAACGGGACATACAATTGCCAATTCTTTGACGGCCTTTTCGTTCTCCGGCGGGACTATCAGCAACGTCGCTAGTGGACGGATCACGTCACTTTCAGGCAGCGGCACGGTCTCTAACCTCACCGGGACGCTGACGCTGGATCTGGCGGCTGCCAGCGCGTTCTCGGGCACCATCGGCGGCAGTGGCGGGGTGATCAAGACCGGGGCCGGCGCTTTGACGCTCTCGGGCCAGAGCACCTATAGCGGCGCGACGACCATTAATAGCGGAACAGTCAAAGCCGGCGCGGCGTCGGTGGCCGATGTCAGCGGCGCCTTGGGCCTGAATTCAGCGGTGACGCTGGCCAATACGGCAGGGGTGGTGCTGGACCTCAATGGGTACGACACGCAGATCGGGTCCCTTGCCGGCGGCGGCACTACGGGCGGCAACGTCATGCTGGGAACCGGTACGTTAACTTTGGGCGGGGCAGACAAGAGTGGCAGCTACGCCGGGAGCATTTCCGGCGACGGCGGGTTGGTTAAGATCGGCGGCGGCACCGAGACCCTCACCGGCGTCAACAGCTATGCCGGCGCGACGACGATCAGCGCCGGCACGCTGAAGTTTGCCACCACCGCGTCGCTCTACGGCGGTAATGCGGCGGACTGGACGGCCGACAACATCCTGGTAGGCAGCGGCGGCACGTTTGCAGTGGCCGTGGGCGGAACGGGTGAGTTTACGGCCGCCAACGTGACCACGCTGCTGACGAATCTTGGCGGCCTGGGCGGGGCGGTGAACAACAACGGTTTGCAGGCCGGTTCGAGCATCGGGTTCGATACGACTAACGCCGGGGGCAGCTTCACGGTGGCGGATAATATCGCCGACAGCACGGGCACCGGCGCCGGGGCCATCGGCGTGACCAAGCTCGGCAGCGGCACGCTGTTCCTTACCGGCGTCAACACTTACACCGGCGCGACGAACATCTCTGGCGGCGTGATCAACATCCAAAGCGCCGCGGCGCTGGGCGGCCCGGCTGGGGGAGTAACGGTCAGTTCGGGTACGGCGCTGGAGATTCAGGGCGGCATCACCGTGGGTAACGAGGCGCTTTCGCTGGCGGGCACGGGCATCGGTTCCGGCGGCGCGCTGCACAACATCAGCGGCAACAACGAATGGCAGGGGGCCGTCACGCTGACCGGCGCGACGCGGATCAATTCCGACGCCGACACCCTGACCCTCAGCAACGCCAATGCGATCACCGCAGCCAACTTGAACCTGACCCTGGGCGGCTCGGGTGACGGGCTGGTCACCGGAGCGGTGGACATCGGCACGGGCTGGCTGACCAAGGATGGCAGCGGCACATGGACCCTCAGCGGGGTCAACACCTACGGCGGCCTCAGCATCATCAGCGGATCGCTGGTAACGGGCGATTCGGGCCCGCTGGGCGACGTGACTCTGACGGGCGGCTCGCTGGATCTGGCAACGCTGAGCCGCTCGGCCGGTGCGGTGAGCATCGTTGCGGCAGCGGCCGACGGCGGCGATACGATCTTTAACGGCAGCCTGACAGGCACCTCCTACTCGGCCAGCAACGCCGACGGAAACGCGATTGTGTCAGCCGGCCTGCTGGCCAACGGCGCTGCGGGGTTGACCAAGACCGGCGCGGGCACGCTGACGCTTTCGGGCGCCAACACCTATACCGGCGCGACGATTATCAGCGCCGGTGCAGTGGTGATGAGCGGCTCGGGAACCCTGGGCGGCGGGACGGCCAACCTCACCCTCAGCGGCGGCTCGCTCGATCTGGGAACGCTGAGCGAGACTGTCGGCGCGGTGAGCATTACCGCCCCGGCGGCCTCCGGCGGCGACACGATCTATAACGGCAGCCTGGCCGGCAGCTCCTACGCCGTCAGTAATACCACCGGCAACGTGACTCTCTCGGCGAACCTGCTGGCCAACGGTGCAGGCGGCCTGGCCAAGAGCGGGGCGGGGACCTTGACGCTCTCCGGCGACAACACGTATGCAGGCGCCACGACGGTGACCGCCGGTGTGCTGAACATTCAGAGCGGCACGGCTCTGGGCACGACGGCCGCTGGAACGACGGTCAGCGCCAACGCGGCGTTGCAGATCCAGGGCGGCATCACGGTCGGCGCCGAAGCCCTGACGCTGAACGGCACGGGCGTCAGCACCACTGGCGCCCTGCGAAACCTCAGCGGCGACAATGTCTGGCAGGGGACGGTCACGCTGGGCTCGGCTGCGCGGATCAACTCCGACGCCGGGTCGTTGACGTTCAACACGGCCGCGACGTCCATCACCGCCACGAACCTGGCCCTGACGCTGGGCGGCGCGGGGGACGGGACCATCGGCGGGATCATCGCCACGGGCACCGGCGCGTTGATTAAGGACGGCACGGGCACGTGGACGCTGGGCGGAGCCAACACCTACACGGGCGCCACGACGATCAATAACGGCACGCTCCGCAGCGGGGCCAACGAGGTTATCGTCAACGCCTCGGCCGTCACCGTCAGCGGCGTCGCCGGCACGATTGCCACACTGGACCTCAACGGCTACACCGAGACGCTGAATGCCCTGACCCTTGGCGGCGCTGCGGCGACGGGCGGGGCCTCGGTCACCACCGGCGACGGCTCGCTCATCCTGGGAGGCAACGTTACCTTCGCCAACGCCGGCAATCCATTGGGCGCCACCATCAGCGGCAACGTGAACCTTGGCGGGACCACGCGCACCTTCACCGTTAACAACAGCACCACGGCCGACAATGACCTGATGATCTCAGCCATCATCTCTAACGGCAACTTGATCAAGGCTGGGGCTGGGACGATGCTTCTCTCTGGCGCCAACACGTACAGCGGCGTAACGACCGTCAGCGTCGGGACGCTGACGACCAGCGGTTCGGGCACATTAGGCGACGGTTCGAGCACCAACGGGTTGACTATGAGCGGCGGCTCCCTGGATCTGGGAACGCTCAACCAGACGATCGGCGCGCTGAGCATTACGGCCGCGCCAGCCAGTGGGGATACAATCTTCAATGGCAGCCTGACCGGTACGTCCTACGCGGCCAGCCTGGGTTCGGGCACGGCGGTCGTCTCGGCCAATCTGCTGGCGAACGGCGCCGCAGGCGTGACCAAGACCGGCAACGGGACACTGGCCCTGTCGGGAAGCAATACCTATGCCGGCACGACGCTTGTCAGCGCCGGCGTGCTCCGCGCCAACGACGGCGTGGGCCTGCCCACCGTCAGTTTGCTGACGATCAACGGCGGCGTGTTCGAGACCGGCGCCGACCTCGTGCGCGACGGGGGCACGCTGGCCGGGCAGATGCAGATCACCGGCGGCACCAGCGGCTTCAGCGCCTACGGGGCGTCCGTGCAGATCGCCTTCGGCTCGCTGGACAATCCGACCGACCTGACGTGGGGCACGGCGCCGTTCAATCCGGCGACCGCCCTGATGTTGAACCAGACAACGGCCAATGACACGTTGGAGTTCTTGAACGCCATCAATCTCGGCACGACCGCAAAGAAGGTCAACGTCAGTGCCAGCGGCGCCTATGCGGCCACGATGAGCGGCGTGTTGAGCAGCAGCGGCGCTGCCGGCGGACTGACCAAGGAGGGCGTGGGGACGCTGATTCTGTCAAACGCCAATACCTATACCGGCGTGACAACCGTCTCCGCAGGCGTGCTGGAACTCACCAATGCCAATGCCCTTCCCGGCGGAATCGGCGCCACCGGCGGCACGAGCAATCTGACGTTCAACGGCGGCGTCATCGGCCTGGGCGACGGGGACTTCACCCGCAGTCTCAATACGGCGGCGACGGTGTCAGCCGCGACCTTCACCAGCAACGGCGGGTGGGCCGCGTATGGGGCCGACCGCGTGGTGAACCTTGGCGGCGCCTCGGCGACCATCACGTGGGGGACGACGACCGGCACGGGCTTGAATGCCAAGACTCTGATCCTTGGCGCTTCCTCGGCGACGCACATGGTGGATTTCCAGAACCCGCTGGACTTGGGCAACGCCGCCCGCATCGTCCAGGTGGATGACGGAGCGGCCGCTATCGACGGCAAGCTCAGCGGCGTGCTTTCCGGCGTTGGTGGCGGGCTGACCAAGAATGGCACAGGTACATTGCTGGTCAGCGGCGTTAACAGCTACACGGGCGTGACCACCATTGGCGCCGGCATCTTGAAGTTGGGTTCCGCCGGCGACGGCGTCAATACCCCGCTGGGCACCACTGCCGCGGGGACCAGCATTACCGCCGGCGCTGCATTGGACCTCAATGGATTCACGCTGAGCACGGCCGAGGGGCTGACGATCCGCGGAACAGGCATTCTCAGCGGCGGATCGCTGACAAACAGCTCATCGACGGCAGCGACCTACAGCGGGTTGCTGACACTCGGCGCGACCGGCACCAGCATCGTCGCCGACAACGGCGACATCATCATCTCCAACACCGGCACGATCACCGGTGGCGGGTTCACCCTGACCCTGGGCGGCTCAAACACCGGCAGCAGCATCGCCAGCATCATTGGCACGACGAGCGGTACGCTGACCAAGGTTGGCTCGGGCACCTGGACGCTCTCGGGCGCCAATACCTATACCGGTCTGACCACCGTCAGCGGCGGCACACTGGCCTACGGGGCCGACAACGTCATCAACACCGGCGCGGTGACAGTCAACGGCGCCGGCGCGGTCCTGGCGATGGGCGGCTACAGCGACAGCGTCGGTGCGGTCACCCTGACGGCAGGCGATATCACCGGCACCGGCACCCTCACCAGCACCAGCGTTTTCACGATGAACAATGCCGACTCGACCTCCGCAAGTGTGGCTCTGGCCGGTAACGTCGCGCTGAACAAGACCCTCGCGGGCACCTTGACCCTCAGCGGGGCCAACAGCTATACCGGCCTGACGACCATCAGCGCCGGCGTGCTCAAACTCGGCGCCGCCGGTGATGGCACCAACGGCCCGCTGGGAACGACCGCCGCAGGGACCACCATCACCGCCGGGGCGGCGCTGGACCTTAACGGATTCTCGCTGAGCACCGCCGAAGCCCTCACGATCCGCGGAACGGGCATTTCCAGCGGCGGTTCCCTGATGAACAGCTCATCCACGGCAGCGACCTACAGCGGGCTTCTGACGCTCGGGGCGGCCGCCAGCATCGTCGCCGATAATGGCGACATCATTATCTCCAATACTGGCACGATCACGGGCACCGCCGCTGCGTTTACCTTGACCCTTGGCGGGTCCAGCACCGACAGCAGCATTGCCAGCGTCATTGGCACGACGACCGGCGGCCTGACCAAGATCGGTTCGGGCACGTGGACGCTCTCGGCCGCCAATACCTACACCGGCACGACCACCGTCAACGGCGGAACGCTGGCCTACGGAGTCGACAACGTCATCAACACCGGCGGGGTGACGATCAACGGCGTCGATGCAGTGCTCGATATGGGCGCCTTCAGTGACACGGTTGGCGCAGTCATCCTGACGTCAGGAAGCATCACCGGCTCGGGCACCCTCACGGCCACCGGCTATACGATGAACAACGCCGCCGAAGCCAGCGCCAGTGTCAATCTGGCCGGCACCGTAGGCCTGACCAAGACCCAGGCGGGCACGCTGACGCTTTCCGGCGTCAACACCTACGCCGGCGCCACGAGCATCACCACCGGCGCCATCAGCATCAACTCGATCAAGAATGCCGACGGTACGGCCAGCGCCTTGGGTGCCCCGACCACCGCCGCCAACGGCACCATCGCCATGAATGGCAGCACGTTGATCTACACCGGCGGCGGTGACACGACCAACCGCGTGGTCAACCTGTCGGGCACCACTGGCGGGGCCACGCTCGATCAGTCCGGCAGCGGCCTGCTTAAGTTCACCAGTAATTTCACCGCCACCGGCGCCGGGCTCAAGACGCTCACCCTGCAGGGCTCGACGGCCGGGGTGGGCGAGATCGGCGGCGCCATCGTGAACAACAATGCCACGAACAAGACGAGCCTGACCAAAGACGGCAGCGGCACGTGGGTGCTCAGCGGCGCCAACACGTACAGCGGCTCGACGCTCATCAGCGACGGCACGCTCATGCTCGGCGGTCTCGGCACGATCAACGCCTCCAGCGGGATCGTGCTCGATGGTCCGTCCGCGCACTTCATCACCAACAGTTCCGTCGCCGTCACCGCCCCGATCACGATCACGCAGGGAAGCATCGGCGGCTCCGGCGCGATTGCTACGGCGATGACCATCGGCGCCGGCGCCGTTCTCAGCCCCGGAAACAGCCCCGGCGAACAGGACTACCTGGCCGGCCTGACTTGGGACGCCGGCGGCAGTTTCCTGTTCGAGATCAATGACGCCTCCGGAACGGCCGGCAATGTCGGCGGAGGCTGGGATATGGTCGGCGTCACCGGGGCGCTGAACCTCAGCGCCTTGAGCGAGACGGCTCAGTTCAACATCCTGCTGACGAGCCTGAAAGCGGACAACACCGCCGGCGAGGCCGTTAACTTCGACAAGACGGCCTCCTACGCATGGCTGCTGGCCGACTCCAGCACGACGATCAGCACGTTCTCCGGTTCGAGCCAGTTCCTCATCGACGCCACGGCGTTCTCCAACGCCATCGACGGCGCATTCGCGGTGGTCCGCGGCGACTCGATCACCGGCGGCGACGACACCCGGCTCTACCTGACGTACACTGGCGTGCCGGAGCCCGCCACGGCCTCGCTGCTGCTGATCGGGGCCGCGACGCTGATTGCCCGCTTGCGAAGGCGCAAAGCCTGAAAGAGATTCAGTTCCTCGGCGTGCGACCGGGGCGTCATGGTGGCCGTTGAACAGCCGCTGTCCCTGCCCTTTTGAGATGCTATCAAAAGAAAGTTTCAGATCGTTTCCCGGCGGCGCAAGGCGGAGGGTCGTTCTCGCAGCTCCATATATATCTAGGATTTACCTCTATATCTGTGTCAGCCAATCGCTGAGGGATCCGTCAGCACGATGCTGATTGTCCAGCACGCGACGGCCGAACTTGTTAGAGTCTCTCTCACGCCGGCAAGCGAGGGAGACTATGGCGAAGATGCACCGATCGGGTCGCGAGGGTTCTATTGCCGCACCTGCTGTCAGGCCATCCGCCGTCTGCGCGGCGGTCCTGCTATTGGCTGTGAGCCCGGTGTGGCTGTGGCCGCCCTCTGCCGCGGCGGCGGAGACCGCCCTCATTCCACTGCCGGCCGACAGCGTCGTCAAGGACGCCAGCATGATGCTGCTCTCGCGCAGCCGGATCGTGATGTCCGAGCCGGCGCTGGCGCCGCTAGCCAAGGTGCTGGCGGGCGAGATATGGCAACTTGCCGGGCTGCGCCTGGCGACGGCAGAGGGCGCCCCGCGCGAGGGCGACATCGCGCTGTCGATCGACGCGTCCATGGGCGCCGAGGCGTACGAGCTGAGCGTGGGCAAGACGGCCTCGGTGCGCGGCGGCACGTACGCAGCCGCGGCGATGGGTACGGCTACGCTGCTCCAGGCGATGACGATCCCCTCCGGCGGCGTTGCCGCGTTGCCGCACATGCAGGTCAACGACCGACCGTTGGCGCCGTATCGCGGGCTGATGGTCGACGTGGCCCGCCAGCGGCACAGCGTCGAGACGCTCAAGCAGCTCGTAGTGCTCTGCCGCTGGTACAAGATCAACACCCTGCAGTTGCACCTGACCGACGACCAGTCCTTCACCTTCCCCAGCCGCTCGATGCCCGGCCTGGCTACGCCCGGGCGGCAGTTCACGCTGGACGAACTGACGGACCTCGAAACCTACGCGCGCGACCGCGGCGTGGCGATCCTGCCGGAACTGGACATGCCCGGCCACGCGACGGCCGCCGTCAAGGGCGCCCCCGAGCGCCTGGCATGTGACCCGCCCGGGCGCGGCACGATCTGCGCCGGCAATGAAGACACCTATCGCGCCCTGGACACGCTGGTGGGGGAGATGTGCGACGTGTTCAAGACCAGCGCGTATTTCCACATCGGGGCCGACGAGGTGAGCACGGCCGCCTGGAGCCGCTGCCGCAACTGCCGTGCGTACATGGCCCGCAACGGCCTGGACGGCACGAAGGAACTCTACCGGCACTTTATCGTGCGGATGAACGAGATCGTCAAACGCCACGGGCGAAAGATGATCGTCTGGGAAGGCTTTGGCAAGAGCGGGGCCGTCAAGATTCCCGCCGACGTGACGGTGATGGTGTTCGAGAGCATGTACAACATCGCCCCGGACGTCCTGTCCGGCGGCCATGCCGTCATCAACACCGCCTGGCAGCCGCTGTACGTGACCGACGGCCGCAAGTGGTCGCCCCAGCACATCTACGGCTGGAACATGTATCGCTGGGAGCACTGGGCGCCGGTCTCGCCGGCGTTCTGGCGGGCGATTGTGGTCCCGCAGACCGACCGCGTCCTGGGCGCGCAAATATGCGCCTGGGATCAGAACGACCCCGACGAAATGCCCAGCCTGCGCCAAAGACTAGCCGCCATGGCCGAGCGAACCTGGAACCCCCACGCCGGCCGCAACTACGCCGACTTCGCCGCGCGGCTGAAGGTCACCGACGAGAAACTCGACCGCCTGGTCGGCCCGTAACGTGCTCTGGCCAAAGTAAAGTACAAATTACGCGACCAGTACCGCTAATACCTACTTGTGCGTTGGTGCCGCCGCTTGCTCGCGAGGGATCAATGCCAGCGACGTCTGCAGCGAGTACGGGCACGTGCAGCCCGACGACGCCTCGGGGATCAGCACCAGCCCGCCGGCGGGGATGATGTTCACCCAGCAACCGGGGCGCGTCTCGGTCGTGAGCGGGGCGGGCTTGGCCTGGGTGGTGCGATCATGCATCATCGGGATGCTCCCGCGCCAGAAGATCGCCCCTGCCGCGGCAGACACCGTGCCGCAGCCGTGCCCGAGGCGGTCGAACTTGTAGTTGTCGGTCCGCCGGCCGGTCTTGAGATCGTACTCGTACGGCCAGGCCTGGACGCGGTCGCCCATGACGACCGGCCAGCGGTTGGGGGCGCCGTGTCCCCAACTCACCTTGAGCCCGCTGTCGTGATCCGCCTGCCAGAGCAGCTTGCCCGTCGCGGCGTCGAAGGCGTGATAGTAGTAGTGGTAGGTTTCCTTGTCGGCAGCCCCGCCCGAGAGCAGCACCACGCCGTTGGCGTAGTTGATGTACGCCGTCTCGCGGATTTTCGCCACGCGGTCGTCCACCGGCAGCCGAAAGATCGGTTGACCGGTCTGCAGGTCCAGCGCCACCAGGAACGTGCTTGCGGCGAAGAGGTCATCGACCGGCGCTCGGCCGCTGGGCTGCGTGCTGGTCTTGGGGCTGTGACACTCGATGAAATACACCCGCCCTCCGCCGGCGGCGAGGGTGGGGTTGATGATCTGCCCGCTGTGGTGCGACCAGATCACTTTGCCGCTGCGGCGATCCATGGCGAAGAGATAGTCGCTGATGACCAGGCGGATGCGCCGGTCGCGCACGGCCGCTCGCCGCGCAGCGGCCGCTGGAGGCTCGGCGGCAGGCTGGGTCGACTGCGGCGGGTCGGAATACGACGAACCGGGCAGCATGGCGCTGCCGAGCAGCACATCGCCCTGTACGGCCAGCCAGCCCCAGTGGTGTGGTTGATCGGCGATAAGCTGAGGCATGGTCAGCGGCGGGGCGGCCGCTCCGGTGGCCACGTCAAGGCGGTTGCATTTGTCCTGGGCCAACCAGTGGACGAATCGCTCGTCGAGGACCATGCTGCTGGAGTCGAAGGCCATGCGCAGGCGGCGCGAGCGTGGCAGCTTCGCTTCCCAGAGCATCGTGCCGTTGTACGCATCGACGCCGAAGAGGCACTCGTCGCCGGGGATGAACACGCGCCCGTCCCGGCTGAGCGGCGCCACGGTCGCGCGGTGGCGGTCGATCATCGGGCCCGGTCCGGGGCGCCCGAACCACTGCAGGTCCATCGGTCCGCGCACCAGCGTGTCGCCGCTGCAGTACGAGTTGC
>JAJFVE010000006.1 GCA_021371965.1 Planctomycetaceae bacterium | reverse complement strand
GGCTATGGTGTGCTTCTGGGCGGCAATGTGACGGTCACGGGTGACCTGGACCTGCACGGCTATGCCGTCAATCAGCGGCTCCTGATTGGTGCCTATCCCCTGAACAGTGGTGCTCGCGGCGTCATGGTGCAAGGGACCGTCAGCGGCCAACATTGCGACCTCGACGGCGTCTACGCGGCACCGTACAGCGCTGGACACGTCGTCGTCCTCATGGGTGACAGCATCACCCAGGGCATGAGCTACGGGAACGCTGGTGTGGGTGCGTTCATCCTCAACGACCTGGTCGTGCGGCAGGCGGGCGGGGATTATGCGATCCTGAACAAAGGCATTTCGGGCGACACGGCGGACAACATGGCCGCCGTACGACTCGCCACGGACGCCCTCGCGGTGCCGGGGGTCTCGCACGTCATCATCATGGCGGGGACCAATGACCTCAACAACAGCGTCAGTGCTGCGGATGTGGAGACTGACCTGCAGGCGATGTACACAGCGGCCCACGAGGCCGGTGCGATCGTTGTCGCCGTGACCATCCCGCCGCGGGAGGGCAGCCCCGGCTGGGACGCAACCAAGCAGGCTCAATTGGATCTGGTCAATACCTGGATCATGGACCCGGTGGAGGGGGCTGCCAACGTGGACTACCGCATCCCCCTTTACGCCACGATGGAAGATCCCGATGACGCAGATGCCCTGCGCGCCGGTTGGAGCCTGGACAAGTTGCACATGACCCTCGCGGGTTATACCAAAGCGGAAGAAACCGAGTTCGCGGGCGTGACCTGGCCGACCGGCTCCACGGAAGTCCTGGAGCAGTGGAACCTCAGTGCGATCACCGGTGGCTCCGGTGACTGCGGGACGAATAGCCGCATCACGTTCACCGCGCCGATGGACTGCTACTGCGTGTACTCGTCACAATACTGGATCACCGCCGACAACTGGAAGACAACGAGCGGTGGGGCTACCCCAGCGCGGATGCCCTTGCCGCAAGACACCGTCTATCTGGATGGCGCCTCCTTTGACACGCCCGGCCGGACCTTCACCGCGAACGGACCGCGGTTAGGCAAGAACATCAATTTGACCGGGATCACCAACGGGCCCACGCTCGACTTCGGCAACACCGCTAACACGATCTATGGTAGCCTGACCATGCCCGCGCCCGGAGCCTGCACATTCACCAGCACGGCGAGCACCGCGTTCGTCTTCGCGGGCAAAGGGGCGTACGCGTTCACGCCCAACGGGGCCTCTACGGCCGTCCCGACCGGGTACACGTGGAACCGTCCCGTTTGGGTCAGTGCTCCGGGCGGTACGCTGACGATCTCTGGCCAGCTTACGCTGGGAGCGACTAATTCGCTCAGCGTGGTCTACGGCACCGTCAACTACCAGTGCCAGACGGTGGAGGTCGCCGAGAACACGAAATTTGTGGTGGCGGGCGGCACCCTCAATCTGCTCAACGACACGATCTGGCGGGCGGTCCGGGCGGGCGTCCTGGTCCACAGTGACGCGGGCGTGCTCAACATGAAGAACTGCATCCTGCGACACATCGACGATGTATGGACCTACGATACCCCGCAGAACGGCATCGCGACCTTCCTGACTAACGATTATTTCGAGTCGAGCGATGAGGGCGGGACGGGGTCCATTACGGACGACCCCCTGCTCGTGACGGAGTTCACGGATCTGCACTTGCAAGCGGGATCGCCCTGCCGCAATGTGGGAACGGATCTGGGGGTTGGGACGAGTTACCTGGACCCGGACGGCGTGAATCCCGACAACTTCGGGAGTTGGGAGATTGGAGCTTATCAATTCACCGCTGAGGGCGGTGTGACGCGCGGTTTCGGTGGCGGCTTGGGCCGCGGCATCGGCAGATAAAGGAGAATACATGAAACGGCTATTGGCAATCGTACTGATCCTGACTCTCTGTGCCCCGGCGTTCGGGCTGGAGTTGGTGCGGCAGAAGAATGTCGCCACCATCATCACTGTACCCATCGTGGATGCGGACGGTGATATCGTGACTTCGGCGGCCGACCTGGACAGCGAAATCGACGCTTGGAGCGACGGCGCGGCTCCGGACGGTTTCACGGACTGCACCAACGAGGCTACCGAGATCGGTACGAACGGCATCTACTACCTATCGCTCACACAGGCAGAGATGAACGCCCAGTATATCTACATCCAGATCAAGACATCGACGGCAGGAGCCAAGACCCAGCACATTCTGATCCGGACCACCATCGGAGCACCGGCGAACGCAGCCACCACGGATGACGGCGGGACCATCAACGTCACGGGTGGAGCCGTGGATACGGTCAGTGCGGCCACGCTCGCCAACGGGGCGCACGGCGGGGCGGCGGCTACCCTGACTCTTGGTGGGGCGGGAGGCATGACCGCCACCGTCACCGGCAACCTTACCGGCACCACCGGCGGCGTGACGGCGGCGGGCGCTGCGACCTTCTTCAGTGCCAACTCCGGCACGAACTACGCGGCGGCGCACGCCAATAGCGTCGTGAAGCAGATCGCGGACAATGCCGGGGGGCTGTCGGCTCAGGATGTGCGGGACGCCATGAAGCTCGCTCCCAGTGCGGGCGCGGCGGCGGCGGGCAGTATTGATGCTCTCCTGAACACACTTATCGAGCGCACCAAGGCGTTCTGGAAGACAGGGGTTTGGAAGGCGAACTGATGACCATTCTTAAGGCCGACATCCTGACGTTCGTCAATGAGGCGGTCGAAGCCCAATACTCCGGCACCGACCTCGACGTGAAGATTCAGACAGCTCTCGACGATCTGGCCGAAATGCACTGCCTCAAGGCCGAGGACGCCACGCAGACACTCACGGACGCCTCCAGTTACCTCGTCTACCCGACCAACTGCCTGAGTACGGAGCAAGCCATCATCAGTGTCGTACTGCGGGACATAGACGACGTGCGCGGCAAGCCTCTCCGACAGATCCCGGGCGGCTGGTTCGAGTACAACCGGATCATGGAGAACGCCTCGTACAGTTCGCGGGGCGATCCGGAGTACATGGTATGCCACGACCGGAAGATATACCTCTATCCGGCTCCGGATGAAAACTTCACCACGTCGATCTGGTACTACAAGAAGCATCAGGCCCTATCGTCTGGAATTGAATTTCCGGACGAGTGCAAGAACCTGATCTGTTTCGGTGCTGTGTACTTTGTGTATCTCCTTGGCGGGGATCGCAACGGCATGGAGATATGGGGTCCCCTATACCGCGATGAAAAGGAAGCGTTTCGGACGCGGATACCAAGGGGCACGGGAATCATAGGAGGTTGATATGTCACCCATGCGCAAACTCAGAACCGAAATCAGGGTGTCGCTCGTCGTGATGATCGCGCTGTGGTTCGTCGTCGGGTGGTCCTACACCTACGACACGACGACTCCCGATGGCGCCACCCAGCCCGTCAGTGTTTTGGACGACCATATCCGGCTGGTCAAACAGGGTATCCAAGAGCGCGAGAACGTCGATCACTACTGGCCGTTCACCGGCACTCAGGTCTCTGACACCGCCGTCGGCGAGCACCGCAAAGTCCAGTTCTACGGCGTCCTGGCGAGCAAGCCGACTCTGGCGGCGGGCGAGGGCGCTCTCTACATCAAGACGGTCAGCGGCGTCTCCGAACTGTTCTACGAAGATTCGGCGGCCGTGGAAAAACAACTGACCACTGCCGGCAAGCTCAATCTCGTCTCCGGGGACATCACGACCGCTTTGAACTTTGCGGCCGGTTTGACGGTGGGGGCAGACACCGACATCGGCAACTACGATCTGCACGCGAAGTCCTTCACGTCCGATGTGGCTATCGGGACGGCCCCGCTGACTGTGACCTCGACCACGAAGGTTGCGAACCTCAATGCCGATCAGTGGGACGGCTACGAAGCAGGGGCCATGCTGGGGGCCAAGACCAGCACCGACACGGGCGGTTCGGCCCTGGCGTCCGGGTCCACCTATCAGGCCCAGACGGACGGCAATCTGTGGATCGTCGAGCAGATTCTTAACGGGGGCGCCGTCGTGCTCGCCACGGACGCGAGCAATCCATCCACGACCACCTACACCGATACGATGTCCGGGGCAGCGATCACGCAGACGAAGGTCTACTCCATCAAAAAGAGCGATTACGTCAAGGTCAGTGTGGCCTCGGCGACCGCCACACTCTCCTGGCAACCCATCGGCTCCGGAGGGCTGGTCAAGCAACCGTAATGAGGTTTGGCATCCTCTCCAATCTGATCGGTCAACGGGCGGGCGTGCCGCACATCAGACTGCCGCAGGGCCTCGTCAATGAGGAGTCCGCCTGGGTGTACTTCCATCGGGACGCCCTGCGCGTCATGCCGGGCCGGGCGGCAGCGCTATCCTCGGCACGGACCCCCGACACCTATCCGATCCTGCGCTACCACTACCATCAGGCCAGCGACGGCACCGACTATCTCTTTGGCTTCACCAAGGCCCACGGCTACCTGTGGAATGAGGGCTCAAGCTCGTGGGTCCTGGTCTTCACCTGCGGGTCCGATTGCACCGGCTGGAGCACGGAGAACTTCGGGCAGTACGTCGTAGCGACGAACAACCTGGATCTCGTGCAATACTGGGATGATGCGACCCCGGCGGGCTCCTTCGCCCCTGTGGGCGGCGCTTCGGGCATCCTGTACGACGCCACGCACTACCTCACCCGGGCCAAGGTGGTCTTCCGGCACTTCAACTACCTGCACCTGATGGACGTGACCAAGGACGGCACCCGCTACCGCAACTATGACCAGTGGTGCGATGCGGGGGACATGACCAGTTGGCGCGAGGATCATCCGAGCGGCGGGGATGCGAACTTCCGGGCGCTCGGACCCAATGACAATATCGTCGGGGCGGGTATCTACGACGTGCAGGGCGCCAACCAACTGATCGTCTTCACCCAGCACACTGTCAATGCGGCCTGGCTGGTCACGGATGACCTCGTGTACGAGAGCCACGACATTCTGTCCTCGACCGGCTGCGCGGGGGCGGATGCTATCGTCAACGCCCCGGACGGTCAACTGTACTACATCAGTACGGACGACGACGGCGTACGCGAAGTCCGGCGCGTCTACGACCCCAATCCCCTGAGCTACGACATTCAGAGCACTTTGGACCTGATGCACCCGACGCTCTGCGCCAATGCCGCGGCGACCTACATGGGCCAGTTCCGGCAAATCTGGTGGTCGATCCCCTCGAACGGGGCGTCCACCGGCAACGATCTGGTGCTCATCTACAGTCTGGAAACCCAGACGTGGCAACCGGACCTGCCGATGGACATTCCGGCGTTCGGGTACTACACGCTCCAGGCGGCAACGCACATCGACGATATGGCGGACATCATCGACACAGTGCTGGGCCGGGTGGATAGTTACGCCCCGGCGCCGGGAGCCCCCCTGTCGATCGTCAGCGACTACAACGGCTACACCTGGTCCACCGGCTCGGGCGACACCGACAAGGGCGTGGCCCGCACAGCCCAACTGGTCCTGTCCACCGATCTGAGTCCGGACGGGAGCCTGCTCAACCACTTCAAGCGCATCCACGGCGGCTGGTTCTACTTCCTGGCCCACGGCGGGACCGAGGATTCCGTAGCCATTTCCATCAAGAAGGGCGACGGCAGTGCCTATCTCAACAAGGGGACGGTTCTCCTGGACGGCGACGGCCAGACCGTGCGGGCCTATCTGCGCCTCGATTGCCGGACCCGCAACCTCGATCTGAAGCTGGCGGCCGCGAACAGCTACGAATTCCTCGGCGCGATCTTCGACTATGACCTGTGTGGAGAGAGGATGTAATGCGGATACCGCTGGCGAAAATCCTCAGTCTGCCCGACCCGGCCACGCCATCCGAGAACCGTTTGCACGGCGAACTACAGAAGCAGAACAAGGCGATTCTGGACGCCCTGGTCAGTGCCAAGACGGACATCGACGCCCTCAACGCCGACGCCACGGCAGCCAAGAGCGGGACGGGTGTCATTGACGACGGGGCCAACTACAAGATCACGCTGACGTTCAAATTCGGCCGGTTGACCGGCTGGACGGTAGCGGCATCAACGGGCGTGGCTGGTTCATCCTGGACGGACGCATAGGAGCAAGAGCATATGGGACTTTTCAACAGCAGCATCAAACTCAAGGACACCCGCACGCCGAACGCCAAGTGGGCGGACAAGTACCTCACCGACCTGCTCGGAGCCCCGACGCCCAAGATTCCCGAGGAACAGATTGCGGAAATGTCCGACGCCGAGAAGTTGGCCCAGGAGCTCGTCGGCGAGTACGGCACGAGCACGGCCGAGGGACTGGACACCCTGCGCGGCATGGCCGGGGCCCCCGACGACATTACGCAGGACCCGACCATTTCAGCCCTCCTGGACGTCATCGGTAAGAAGGGTGACATGGCGGCCAACCGGCTGTCGCGGTCCCTGATGCTGCGCGGCGGACGCGGCGGCGCTGGCGCCGACATGCTCGGCCGGCAGGTGACGGACACGCAAAAGGAAATGCTCGCGGCGGCCGCGCCCTACGCGGAATCGGCCAAGCAGCGCAAGATGAGCGCCGCCCAACTACTCAACACCCTCGGCGAGTCGTCCGCCTTGAATCGCTTGAACGCCCTGAGCACTACCGGGAGTCTGCCGCGGACCTTGCAGCAGATGCGCAACTCGGCGGCCTACCAGCGATTGATGACCGAAATCATGTTCCCGTATCAGCAGAAGGCCAATCTTGCGGGCCAGATCAAGCAGGGCGGACAGATGGCGGTGGTCAAATCGCCGAGCATTATGGAACAAGTGGCAGGGCTGGCGGCAACGGCGGCCAAGTTCATTCCCGGCAATGGCGGGGGTGGAGGCAACCCAATGCCGAGCGCCACTGTGAGCCAGGGAAATAATACCGCAACACCAGGCAACTGGTACAGCGGGACCATCGACCAGAGCAATGCACTGGCCCAGTTCTATGGATATTGATGATTCGAGGACTTCCATGCTCATCGAAGACGAAGGGATGAAGGGTTCATTCGACGCCATCGCGGGCGTCCTGAACGCCTTGAGTAATGCCGAGGAAGCCCGGCAGACCCGGATGGCGGCCGAGGAGATCGTCACGGCCCTCGGCAGCGGCGACGAGAACGCCATCAACAACGCCGTTATGAAGGCGGCCACGTTCAAGGCGAAGCGTTCTCCGGGCCTGCAAGGTATCCTTCAGGCGGTCGGTGCGGCCGGCATGACGGGGGGTCCCGGCATAAACGCTCTGCAACAAGTAGGCATCCCCATCATTCGGACGCAGGCCGACATTGCGGAGAGCAAGGCGCGGCAGGGCTACTACGGCCAGGGCGGACGGTCCACGCAGAATACGTGGGTCCGTGACGCCCGAGGCAACGCCCGGCAACTGAAACCCGGCGAGCAACCACGGGCGGGCGAGGAACCCTTCCGGCCCGACACGGAACTGACCGACGTGGAGCGGGACAAAACGGAGGCCGAGCTTGAATCGATCTTCATGGGCCAACGGGACTTGACGAAGGACCCGAAGGAATTGGCCGACATCAACGCGAACCTGTCGGCGATCCGGCAACGGCGGGCGAGCCGGGCGGTCAAGCCGGCAGCAACGCAGGCCCCCGCCGCCACACCGTCCGGACAGGTGCCCGTTCCGGGTCCCACGGCAGCGGCCCCCGGCTGGAAGAAGGGTCCGAATGGGGAATGGACCGGCCCGGCGAAGCCAGCGGCGGCCCCGGCGCCAGCGGCTACCGCCTCCCGCAAGGTCCGCATGTCCGACCCGAACGGCGTTCCCTACGACGTGGATGAAGTGGAAGTCGCCGAAGCGACCCGCAATGGCTGGAGGCAACTGTAGTGCCGTACATGCCCAAAAGTGCCAGTCCGGTCTATGTGCCGAAGTCGGCAGTGCCCGCGTACAAGCCGCGATCGGCGGTCCCGGTGGTCGAGACTCCGCAGGACCTCGGCGTCACATACCCGCAAGTGACGACGCTGGAGCAGGCCCAGAAGGCCGCTGCCCAGTGGCAAGGGGCTGTCGCCCTGCCGGAATTGGCCGGGACGTTCGACGTGCAGCCCACGGTGGAAACCCCGCAGCCGGTACAGATCAAAGCGGAGACGGCTCCGGAGAGTACGGTTACAGCTACAGGCGCGGTCCCTGAGCAAAAGCCGCTCACGACTTGGCGGCAGGAGATCCACAACGCCTTGGAGCGCGGCGGACTGAGAACACTCGCCAGCGGCCCCGGAACACTGGGGGCTATCACGACCCCGACACAGCCGACCGTGCAGGAGAAGCAGAGACGAGCCTTGGGCGTACCGGGAACACTGGGCTCTTACGCCGAGAAACCGACCGTCGGCGAGGAAACCCGCAACTTCTCCGACCGGATGAAGGTTGCCGCGGCGACCATCTACGACGACTCCCTGCGCCCCGAAGTGCAGCCCCAAAAGAAGGGCGCACTCGGTTACATCGCCAATACCACGTTTGAGACGTTGCCCCTGATGGCCCTCTCGACGGCGGTTGCTGTGCCCACAGGCGGCGCTGGGGCCTTTGCGACCGCAGCAATGGCCGAAGGTGAAGCCGCCTACCAGGAAGCCAGACGCAAGGGTGCCGCCGAGGACCAAGCCCAACTCGAACGATTGATCGTCGGCACCATCAACGGCGTCATCGAGCGGTCGCAGGCCGACGAAATCCTGTCTCTCGGCAAAGGTGTAGGCAAGGACGCCCTGCGCCAACTCGCAGAATCGGCTCGGCAGAAGGCATGGGGCAAACTCGCCAAGCAAGCCGGGCAGATCGAACTCAAGCACGTCGGCAAGGCGGTCAACGAGGGTCTGGAAGAAGCGGCACAGGAAGCCGTACAGATCGGAGCCGCGACCATTCACGGCGACAAGATTGAACTGGGGCCAGCGGCACAACGAGTAGCCCAAGCAGGATTGGGCGGTCTGACGGCTGGCTACGGTCTGACCGGAGCGGCGGGAGTCGCGCAGGCCGTCACGGATGCGGCGACCACAGAAAGACGAACGGCCCCGGCACCGCAAGTCAAGCGGCCCTACATGCCCCAATCCGCCGTCCCCGTCGAACAGGCTGCGCCGCCGACAAGGGAAACCGTTGCCCTCTCCATCGGTCCCAAAGGCGAATTGATCGAGACTCCGCTACCTGGAGCCGAACAACCCGTCCCCCCGGCGTCCGAGCCCGCGCCATCAAAAGAAGCGCCGGTAACTACGCCTAAAGCGGCTGTCAGGACGTCGGGGGGCGGGAAACAAGCATGGGAAGGCACGGTCTACCGCGGAACATCAGCAGAGGGACCAGCCGATGAGGGGCAGTACGGAAAGGGAACATACTACTCGACATCGCCAGAGGAAGCCACGACCTATGGAGGCCGGAATGTTCAATCGGCCCAGGTAAGACTGTCGAACCCCTATGTTGTCGCGTGGGAAGACGCCGCAGACATCGACATCAAACGGATCATCAAGAACCACGGCAAGCACGCTCCAGAGGAAGCACAAAGAATTTCTCAGCAGATCCGCGAGCGACTTGAAGGCCAAGGATACGACGGAATTGTGATTCAATCGCCCGGAGGCGGACCTTCTGAGGTTGTGGTTTTTAGCCCAGAAAAGAGCGTTGCGCAGGGAGGGCCAAGTGGACGACAAGCAGTTGTACCGAGTGTGGCCGAAGCCCCTGCCGCCGGTCAAGAAGGTGTGCAAGCGGGTGGACAGCAAACTCCCGAAGTCACCGACGAACAGCGCCGCCAGTACGCCCAAGACAACGAAATCTCCCTCGAAGAAGTGACTGACGAAATGGTACGGGCGGACTTGGCGCAGCCCGCGAAATCTGCTACCATCCCCCCTGTGACCGCGAAAGAAGGGGCGGGTGCCACGCCGGAATCTCCAAGCCCCAAGGCACCTGGAGGACAACTACAGCAGCGTTTCGACCGCGCCCGATCCGCCCTTGCCAAGGCTGACCCGACCTACGCAAACCCCGCGTTCTGGGAAGCCTTCGGCGAACCCACAGAGGCAAGGGTAGCCAAACTCGAACAGATGCTGTCGGCCTACCAGAAGCAGCCCGCACAGAAACCGGCCAAGGCCAAGCCCGGCAATTCCATCGACGCCCTGCTCGACCGCTACGATTCCGGTGACATTCAGACGATCCAAGACCTTGCCGACGACGCGGAGGCTCTGGCCGAGGAAGCCGACAACCAAGCCCTGCGCGAGGCCGTCCAGCGATTCCGCGAGGAACAGCGGCAGGATCGGGAACTGGCCGGGCGCGGCGACATGGACAAGGCCGAGGCGGACCTGATCGCGGCAATGAAGGCGGCCAAGTCTTTTGAGTCTTCCCCGCGCAGCCAAGGCGCGGGCACTCCCCCAACTGGTAAGGAATCCTTACAAGTTCCGCCGGTGGTAGAGGCAACCGCGCCAGCCGCAGCGGAGAGTGTGCCCGAGATTGCCCTGACTACCGATGGCACGCCCAGCACGACCGCACAGTGGAACGAGGTCAACACTGAGATTGAGGTAGCCGAGTTGCGAGAGCGACCCGAATGGAAGAAGGCCCTGCAAGATAAGCCGGAGCTTGCCAGCAAGAATCTCCATCGGGCCGCCGAGAAAATGGCCGACGATAACCGCCCCGGACACAAGGCGAATCTTTCGCAGTGGGTTTCCGCCCTTGCTCGTGAAGTCCCTGAGTTTGCGGACGATCCAGTCTTCACGGTGGCTCCCGACAAGATGCTCGTCTTCCAAGATGGTGGACGATACAAGATTCATCCGCGCTGGTTTGGACTGAAAGCGGAGAACCTGACTGTCGGCCAGAAGATCAGGCTGGACAGAGAATCCTTCGGAATCAAAGAGCCGAGCGCAAAGGCTCTTGCCAAAGAAGCCAAGACAGGGATACACGCCCCGAAGTTGTCCGAATCGTCACCGGGACTGGGCCCGTACAAACCTCCTACGCAATCTCAACCGGCCCCGACCGCAGCCACATCGACCGGACCAGAGAGTGAAGCGGGGAAGACTCTGTCGGACGCCATCGCCTCCAAGGACTTCGACGCCCTCAAATCCCTCCTGTCCGCCGAAGAAGGCCACGAAGCCAACCGTGAGCAGTTCACCCGCGAAACCGGCGTCACCCTGCCGGATTCCGTAGCGGGGACGGAGAATACCATCGGGGAGTGGGTGGCCGGGCGCGTTACCGGCAAACTCCCCGGAGGCCGACAGGCGGGCGGCACGACCCTGATTCCTGACATGGCCGCCGAAGTGCTCGGACTCGCCAAAGACTTTGCCGAGAACCCCGTTCGTCTCGTCGCCCTGACCTGGGATATGGTCAAGCGGAATCTCGCGTCCGCCACCACGTACATGCGGACCCTCGGGGCTCCCGGTCGGCTGCTGGCGCGCGATCTGGACGACATCACTTTCCGGGTAACGAAACTCGCCAACACCGACCGTGCCGATATTCGGGAAGTCTTCAAGGGCATGTCCAAGGAACAGCGCGAACTCATTGCCAAGGTGATGAACGAGCGAGTCTCGGCCAAGGGGCAACCCAAGGATATTCTGGATCGCGTGGTCAAACTCCGGGCCATCCTGGACCGTTCCATGCGCGAGGCGGCGGGACTGGGCATGACCCGAAAGCTGGCGACCAGCGAACACATCCCGGTCGGCGGCAAGGGCAAAGCCTACCCACAGATCCCCAATAGCAAGGGTATGAGATTTCTTGAGGAAGCCGCCACCAAGGGCAAGTCCTCCAAACGGGTTTTTGTCTGGGCGCAGGCACAGGCCAAAGAAGGCAAGTTCAAGACGGTGGACGACGCAATCACGGCCCTGCAAAAGTTCCGCGACACCCAGTTGCGGGGGATCAACCGTTACCTGGAAACTGCCCGGGTCGAATTGCCTGTCGATATGATCGAGTGGGACGGCGCCAAGACCCTTTCCGTGGTCGTGGAGCGCAACTGGATGACTGTCGAGGGTGTCCGCCGGTGGGGCCTGGATACCGGGCGCCATTCCTTCCCGCGGGCCAACACCCGTATCGAGTCCATCCGGACCCGCTTCGGCGCCGATCACGCCCAGCGAGTGAAGAACTTCATCCAGACCTCTTTCGGCCTGCAATCGCCCGCGAGCCGGTGGGCACAGTCGGCCAGCAATATCATTCGGGGCTTCCAATTCGTAACGAAAGTGGGCCTGAGTCCCCTGACGATCATACGGAATATGACCGACCGGCTCGCCAAGGGCATGATGGCAAGCCCCCTGAGCACGATCCGGGCGACCGTGGAGTATCCGCCTTTCCTCAATAGTCTCCTGCCGTCGGCGCGGCGGTTTGAGGATCGGATGATTCGCAACGGCGTAGTGTTCGGGCATGGGGCTCTGTCGGAAGGCTACGAGGCGGGCAGTTTCTTCTCGGAACTGCTCACGACGCCCTTCTCGGAATCGGAACGGGGCAACCAAGCCTTCATCGCCCTGGTTCACTACCACAAGTTGATGAACGACCTCTCGATCCTCAAGGCCGACCGGACCCGTCTCGCCAATGCCGTCAACGCTGTCTTCGGGCATTCGCAGGCACAAGCCGCCGAACGAGTCGGGCCGCGCCTGATGAAGAAGATCAAGACGGGCGAGGACATCACTGAACAGGACATCTACCGCTTCCTGCACGAAATGGTCAGTCGGCGGGCCTTCCCGATGCTCCTGAACAGCAAGCCTATCTGGTACGACGCCCACCCGCTCATAAAGACGCTGGCCCAGTTCAAGACGTGGCCCATGCGGCAGGCAAAAATGCTCTGGGATGACGTGTTCAAGTACACCGTCAAGACCGGGGATTTCACGCGCCTGTTCGGTTTCGTGCTCGGCACTCTGATTGCCGGGGAAATCTACGCCATGACCCGCGATCTCTTGTTCGGCAGCGATAAGAGCCTGGCGGCACAGGTTGCCAAGGGTCCCGACCAGCGCGAAGTGGCCAAGGCCATTCAGAGCGACCTCATCAACGGCGGCCTGTTGGGATTTCTTACCGATCTCAGTTATGGCGTGTACGATTGGGCGGCAGGCGTCAGCATCACGACCTCTCGCAATCTGGTGGAGTTGGCGGCCCACATCAAGAAGGCGGGCATCGAAATGGCCCCCGCAGCCCTGGAGCAGTTCATTGAGAAGGAAGTCACACCTTACCGGCAGATCAAAGCCGCTCTGGGCAAGCTGGATCAGGTGCAGGACAAGGAGAACCTATCTGAACCGTACATTCAATGGCGGGCGAAGTCCTGGGACTGGCTGCACCGGCACCAGAACCCGACATTATTGGCGCGGATCGATGCTTACACGGACGACGTGATTTTCGGCAAGCCCAAGTACGAGATCGGCGATAGCACTCTTGCCTATCGGATGGCGGCGCGGCAGATTGTCGCGGGCGACATCGAGGACGCGACCGGATTCCTGGAGCATATCGTCAGCAAGGCCAAGCCCGAGGAGGTCGCCAAGACCATCGCCGGTATCAAGGCGTCGATGCAGCACAATTCCCCGCTGGGACCCATACCCATCAAAGAGCGCAAGGTCTTCTTGAAGGCCCTGACGCCCGAGGAACAGGATGCAGCCAAGGCAGCACAGAAGGAGTTTGAGGACAACTACGAGAAGGCTTTAGCGGCGGCGCGGCCCTACCAGAATATGTCCGACGCCGACCTCCGCAAGTTCAAGCGGGACAACACCTACCAGACCTACTCCAGGCCCAGCGCCGCGACCGGCTGGGTCCCCCATCTGCCGGGACAGGCAAGGAAAGAAAGCCGGGATCTCGTGAATCAGATCAATGCCGAACTGCGACGGCGACAGGAGACGACCAAATGACGACGATGCAACGGATGGCTCTCATGCTCTTGCTCCTGCCCGCGGCAGCGCTGGCCCAGAACACCGGCAACGTGTACCACCGCGTAACGGTGCTGGACGACTACGGCGAGCCGGCCCTGACGAGCGTGGAAATCTACCTGCCGGGCACGACCACACTGGCGACGATCTACAAGGACCGCTCCGAGACGTTGCCGATCACGCAGCCGATGACCTCGGCCAGCACGAATACGACGCTCAATGGCGGGACGTTCTCATTCTGGGGGCAGGATTCGTTCGACTATCGCATCAAGACCGCCTATCTGACGCAGGCGAACACAGATTCCCCGTCCCTGGACGCCTCGCACGCCTTTATCCGCATGTCGCGGGCCCTGGCGCTCGACACGGAACTCTACGCCCTGTCGGGACTGACCAGTGCCGCGAACAAGTTGCCCTATTTCACCGGCAGCGGGACAGCGGCCTTGACGGACTTCACGGCCTTTGGCCGCTCGATCCTGGATGACGCGGACGAAGCCACGTTCAAGGCGACGGTGAACCTGGAGATTGGAACGGACGTGCAAGCCTACGACGCCGACTTGACGACGTGGGCCGGAATCACTCCATCTTCCGCCTGGCAGGACCTTCTCGACGGCACGCTGACCACCAACGCCAACGCCATCACGGTCAAGCAGGAAGCCCACCTGAATCATGTCTACGATGTGCGGGACTACGGGGCCGATCCGGCCGACGATGGAGGGGACGATGGTACTGAACTTCAGGCCGCATTGACGGCGGCGGGAGTAAGCGGCGGTACGGTCGGTCTGGTTCCCGGCACCTACAAGTTTGCCACGGGCCTGACGATCCCCGATGGCGTGAGCCTGATCGGTCTGGGCGGAGCGCAGGAGGCGACTCTTGAATACACGGGGCACGACTCAGCGCTTACCTACAGTGGGTGCGCGTTCAACGTGACTGCCAACCTCTCGATTATCACCCCGGACGTTGTTGACGCCAACGCCATCAAGATCACCAATGCCTGCCGGAACTGCACGTGGGAGAATCTGAATATCAACGGCAAGACCTCCGCGACCAACTCTGGGTCCGCTTTCTACTTTGAGGCAGGCACCGGCTGGACCGGCGGCAATGTGATTCGCAATGTCTACGCGACGGCATACAAGTATGGCGCGCTATTCCGGGGCGCGGTGCACGGCACAGGGTCAGATGGAGTGGCGAGCATAGGAGACAAGACGTTCACTTCGGCGTCAGCCACTTTCACTGGCCATGCCAGTGACATCATCCAGATTGGCGGGGCCGGAGTGGGCGGCGCAATCCTGACGACGCGGATTGCTACGGTAACGTCCGCCTCAGAAGTTGAACTGGAGACAGCGCCATCTACCAGCGTCGATCCTGCCGCCTATAATTATGGTGATGGCGGCGACACGGCCACGACGACGCAGTTCTCGGACTGTCAATTCACCGGGTACGGTTCCCCCTACATCGCGGGCAGCACCGGGGTCTATTTTGATGTGTTTACCAACGGCGTCGGCACGACCTATATCGGCGGCACGATTGAAGGCTATTCCTACCCGGCCTACCACGAGAATGGCGGCTTCGGCGGCAAGTTCGTCTGCGATATGGAGGGCAATGAGAACGCCCCGTCATTGGGTGCGTCGTTTCAGGGCGAATACCACGATGCGGCCAGCGGGGACGATCACATCCACCGGGCCAACGGCACGGCGAACGAATGGATGGACTGGCTGCACCAGGACGGCGAGACGCGGTTGTGGACGCGCTACAGTCAGAAATGGATTGTGCAGGATGCCGCTGGAACTTCCCTCTTTGACGTGCGCTGGGGCACCATTGCGTCATCGCACTCAAATTTCCGGATCGCCGCAGGTTATGCGGAGGTCAACGAGCCTTTGTACGTGAAGCACGGTGCAGATTCAGCGGGCGCGGTGGACTTCTACGAGGACAGCGACAACGGCACGAATTACGTGCGCTTGCAGGGACCGGCCAGCACGGCCGACGTGACGATCAACATTCCGGCGGCGGCGGGCACAATGGCTGTCTCTGCCAGTGCTCCTGTCACGCTTTCGGCGGCTGGTGATATTGGCTTAACGGTAGCGAAAGACCTTGTGGCGGGTACGGGTCTTTCGGGTGGGGCCGATGATATTCTCCCCGGCGCCGATGCCGACGTAACACTCTCCATTGCTGACGACGGGGTCACGTCCGCCAAGATTCAAGATTATGCGGCGATTCGACTGCTGGGATCGGCGGTTGCAGACATGCAGGCCGGGGATGCCAAGACGACCGTGTACACCGTGCCGGCGGGAAAATCAGCTATCGTTACAATGGTCATCGTGCGCAATCCCTCGGACACGCTCCTGGGCGGCTCCGACTTCGATCTTGGGGATGGAGCCAACGCCGATACCTGGAAGCAGAACAACGATCTAACGAGCATGACGGCCACCACGGATTGCATCGTAATCTTCCCGGCCGCCAAGTTCACCGTGTTTGATGCCGGGGACGCCTTTGGGATCAAGCCGGGAACTGGAGCCACGGCGGACGCTACAGCCACGGTCATGGTGTATGGAATTGAGTTCTGATGATGAGGACTACCACCACAATGACCCCCAGGATCCCGACGCGGATACCAGCGTTCCGCCGCCACGAGCGGTCAAAGGGCATGTTCGTGGGCGGCATGGCGTCAGCCCCGATGCAGAATAGCAGTGCGATCAGGACGCACGTAATTTCGTAGGTTGTTTCTTTAATGCGGCGGCAAAGTGTCAGTTTTCCGAGCACGGAAGCACCCTGGAGGATGATCTTCTTTCGGGGGTTTGTTGGCGCAGCAAATGAACAGACCGGCAGCCGCCAGCACGAGGATCGGGGCCAAGATGGGCCAGATGATATAGAAGAATATGCTCATGGCGGCATTGTGATGCACCAGGCGGGATAGGTCAACGGAAAATTGTGATGAAAAGAAAGGGGCCCAAGGATGGCAATGAGTGATGCGGAGAGGTATGAGGAAATCTGTCAACCAGCCTTCGAGAAGAATGAGGAATCGCACGACCGGATCGAAGGCAAGATCGACGATATCCTGTCGATTCTCAAGGGCAAGGACGGAGAGCCGGGGATATGCGAGCGATTGCGCAAAGTGGAAGCGGCCATCGTCCCTGATCTGACGCCGCGGCTGGAGCGAGTGGAGTGGTTTCAACGGGGACTCATCGGCTCCGTGGCGCTTATTGTGGGGGCCATCCTCACCCAGGTAGGCTCATGGATCTGGGAGCGATTCTCCGGGTGAAATTCCCTCAAGTTTTCACTTGGAATATCCGAAATCCCTTCTATACTTGTATTAACAAGGAAGGTCGGCCTGTTGTCCCAGACCGACCCCCGGCAATACCTTAGCAGGAGGTATCACCAATGACAAGTGTAGTCACAACCACGTCGGCACGTCAACTCTGGCGCTCCGCGAAACTGGCGGCAGTAGTCTACGCCACTCTCGCACTGGGCGGGATAGCCCACGGAGCCAACCACGTCTTCCTGTTGATCCCAGAAGCAGACAGAGCGATCCTTGCCTCGGTCGCAGGGCAATACGGGCTCCAGGGCGAATCCCGCGGGCTCCTGTTCGCTATCTACTTGGCCGAACGAGGGACTCCCGGCCGGGAGATGGGGGTGATGCTGCCCCGTGCCCAACGACACAAAGGCGATCATGCTCAGAGTCTACGGCTCCAGGCCCAGTATGCTGCCGGTACGATACGGCGCCGGTACACTGGGGACCTGGCTTCTTTCGCTGCCCGCTGGTGCCCGCTGCGCGATCCTCGGGACCGCCGCGGACTGAACCGCTGGTGGCTCGCGAACGTGCGGATATTCATGCGGTAGGTCAGATTCCCAAAGAATTTCTGAGAGAATCCGCAGAATTGTATTTACAAGGCCCCGGCCGTCGCGGTAGAGTGACGGACATGCAAAACGTAGCCTCGCCAATCGCAATTCACGCCGGGCCGGAGCCACCCGTAAGGACCTCGCGCATACTACGTGCGCGCATAGGCCCGGCATCTTTTTCTTCTCGGAGGCTCCCATGAACAGACGTGACGCGATCAAGGGCATCTTCGCTGCACCGTTGGCTGGTCAAGGTAGCTTGTCATCCAGCACCATCACGAAGCATTTCGTCGAGTTCTACTGCCCCGATACATTGGTGGCCGAGACGACCGCCATTGAGTCGTGGGACGTGCAGGCTGCGATGGAAATGGCGCGCGGGATCAAGGAACGGCACGCCGGCACGCCCTATGCGTTCCAGTTCATTACTCGGGAGCGTGGCCCGGAGGACCTGGACAGCCACGAGTCGGAGCGCAGCCCCATGTATTACCTCGGCGGCAAGGTGGAAACACTGGCTGAAATGAAGGCTCGGAACGATCCGGACGAAGCGATTCTGGTCAGCAATATGGAGTGCAACAATTGGGATCGCGTAGTCACGAACTACAATCCGTGGAAGTGGACGCAGCCGCTCAAGACTGACGACGTGGTGCTGGATTTCACGCCGTGAACATATTGGTCTGCGGGGATTCCCTGCTGGCAAGCTGGACCTGTGGACCCGGTATTTATTTCTTCTGGAGGCCCCCATGAGTACGTTTGTGTACGGCAGGCCTCACAAACTCAGTGGGCCAAGAGCGTTGCCGACGCAATGGTTCTCTGCCAGAGCCGAACGATTGAGGCGATGAGCCTGGACCACGATCTTGGCAGTGGCCGCCCCACCGGATACGCCTTCTGCTGCTGGATCGAGCGAGAGGTTGCGGCCGGTCGATTCGTGCTGCCGAGGGTGATTGCGATTCACTCCCAGAACCCGGGCAGCAAGGCGGCGATGAAGTCGGCGCTGGTCAGTGCTCGGCGGTTTGCTCTGGCCCGCGAGGACGTAGGACAGGTGCAGGACTCCTCTGGAAAGGACCAGTAATGAAGAAGAAGCCACAGATAGTACAACTGGACGAAGTGCGGACAAAGAGACTTCAGCCTCTCGCCAGACGGATCGTTGACCACCTGATGACTGTCTATCACGGAAAGAGAAAGCCGTTGAAACGCGGCACGCGGCTGGCGATCATGCGATCCCTGGGGAAGCCTGACACGGGTGCTGGCCCGGAGGAGAACCTTGGCGGTCTGTGCAAAGACGCTGCGATCGAGCGAGTTCTTGAAGTGCTCGTGAGATACGGAAAGGACCAGTGATGGCTCACATCGCCATAGAAATGACCGCCACGGGCGGTATCGCCGATGAGCACTGTGACGGCTGCGGTAAGGCGTTCGCACGCGGAGAAACCATGCACGGGATCGAGTACGACAACGGCGATCCTGGCGGCTGGCACTGCGACGAGTGCGTGCAATACTGGCGCGAGCACGGGGAGCCGAGGAAGCTGGAAAGGACGACGACATGAGCAAACCACGAATAATCGAAGTGCCAGACAACATGGAACCGCAAGACAGCGAGGTGCCTATGGACAAGTGCGTAGGCAGACCAGACGAGACGGAGACTGCCCTTGCCGCCACCAACGCCGACCGCGACCGCCTGAGCCACGAGTTGGAGCAAATGCACAACACGTGCAAAGCGAGAGAAGACGCGCTGGACGAAAAGGACCGGCAGGTCACGGAATACAGGGACAGGTACATCTGCGCTGACTCATTATCCAGGAGACTTGCAGAGCAACTTGCCGCCCTCGTCGCCGAGCGAGACCAACAGATTGAACGGTTGTGGGGCATACTTGGGCGGGATGGAGGGTGTTCGATAGAGGAGCGCGCAAAAATGGTGATGCTGTCGGCTGAGGCACATGCGCTTACGGTCAACCTTAGTACGGATAGAATCAACACCCTCAACGCCGAGAACGCCACGCTGCGGGCGCGGGTGGGGAAGCTGGAGGAGTATCTACGAAATACAGCAGAGCCATATAAATACTTTGATGGAAATGCTTGGCACTGGCCATTTAGTGGAAGGACTCCCCAGCCTGCGGCCGAGCCGGGATCTGTCGCCCCCGCGTTGTGTGTCTTCTGTGCAAAGCCATTCGGTCCTTCGGAGGCCAAGGTGCTTTATCCGGACGGGACCATCATGCACACGCTCTGCTTTCGAAAGGAGATGGACGCGTGGGAGGAACTGGATTCCGGGCCAAAGCGTGGGAAGACTGAGCCGGGAAAGGAGCAGGCCCCGTGAGGCATAAACCAGTAGTGGGTGCCGCAGGCTTCCCGCTGCGGACGTGGTACATCATTCATCAGAACTGCGACTGCGCGAGTGATACCTATGCGAGAACGTCCAGCCCGTGGCACGGCATAGGAATCAGGTGCATCTACTGCCATCGCGTGATCGGGTTCATGTCCTACTCAGTCGAGGGAACGGTGCGAGCACGTTCACAACAGGAGGCTATGTCTTTATATCGGAACGGCAAGGCCAGAAAGATCAAGGTGAAGTGGTGAATCCAAAGACCTACCTCACCCACTCTAACCCCGAAGCCCTCAGCCTGCGCGACGGAACGCAAACGCTGATCGTGGTGCCGTTCCAGCACCAGCCTCGGTTGGGTCACAACGGAAAGGCTGTGATCTGGAGACACCCGGACGATACGCGACAGCATCGCATTGAGGTTGCCCCTGGATGCTACAGTCTGTGCAGCGGCAGCGTAGAAGCATTCCAACAGTCGGTGTTGGATTATGCTCCCTACGCCATCGGCGACGAGATCCAGGTCCGCGCGGCCTACAACCCGCGTCACCACTTCCGCAAGCGGCCAGTGATTGCCCGCCTTCTCTGCCGCTCCGTCGAAGCCCAGCAAGCACACAGCATGACCGTAGACGACTGGCTGCGGGCATTTCCGTGGCTGCTACGCGAGTACGACGAAGCCGGTGGCAACCTGGCACGGATCGTGGCTGAGTGGAACCGCCGCTACCCCGGCCTGCCGTGGGCGGGCAATCCGTGGACGTGGTGCGTGGCGGTATCCCTGAAAGGAGCGTGACGCGATGACGGAATTGAAGTTTAAGCTCAAGAGGGACGGTGTGACAGTCGGCTACGCACGGATCACCCCTGGACCAACTGGTCTTTTGCATGAGACATACCGTGAGCCTGATGATCCACTGGATAGATGGTGGCTGGAATGTCCTATAGACATGCGGGCTTACGATTCCATCCACCCGTTCGTCTGCCTGGACCACCACGGCAACGAGGTGTACGAGGGGGATGTCGTGAAATGTCATGTATCCGCTGAACCTTACAGTGACGGTGTGGCAGTTATTCTTCAACGCATACGTCTCGACCTATCTGATGGACCTTACTACGCGACGCCGGGTGCGTGTCTCATCGAACTCATCGCAGACCAGCCCCAGGAAAGGAAGGAGCAAACGTGAAGGACACCCAACAGATCGCGTGTGTTCTCGATAAGTGCATTGAGGCTTTCAAGGTCGCCTATGGTGAACCGGAGTATAAGTACGGAAAGCTATTTATCAGCTACAACCCCATCAATAAGAGACAGCGAGCCCATTTCACTCCGTGCCGTGATCCCGAGCCAGTCACTCGCGAAGAATATGAGCAGAACATCACCAAGTCCAACCAAGACGATCACGCAGCGTTCATAGGAGAACTGAAAGCCCCATACTGGCGGTATGTGCGTACGATTTCAAAGCCCGGCTGGAAACAAGAGTTGATGGATGCGGTGGTGCGGATCACAGAAGCACAGATTAGACCGTGCGTGCGTATTCCTACCCCCTCCCCCACTTCCTCCGATTGACCACCAGCCCCCTCACTTCTTGACCTTCTCGAACAGTTCCAGTTGCTTCTTGGCCGGCAGGGACTTCACATATCGCGCCCGGTACTCATTCAGGGCCGCTTCCTCGATGATCCGGCGGGCAACCCGTACAGCCTGTTCCCAAGGTAGACCACTGGTTTCCCGGTCAATCCGATCGCGGGCTTCCGGCACCAATGCCGCGTAGGAGATCATGGCGAACCGGATCTTCTCCGAGATAAGCTCGTCCACGAACGCCTTGAACCCGTCAGCTATGTCCTCGGGTACGTAGAAGGTTCGGGCGACTCCCAGCCTGCTTTTCTGTGGCATGGATCACCAATCAACGACCCGCGGCGGATTGTCCAGCACAGGCCGGGACAACTCCTGCTCCAGTCGCATCATCCTCAATTCGTGCTCGACGCCGGCGTTGGGGTTATTGCGATCGTAGTAGTAGGGACCGCCTTCGCAGCCGGCCAGCACACTCGCCAAAAACCCCACTATCACCAGTAATTTCCTCATATTACCCCTCCACGTCCGATATCGGAATCTTTGGTCTTTCGCAGTTGATACATCAACAACGACCTGTCGGCAATCGTCTTTTCTTATGATGACACCACCCAGGAGCACATCCCGTATTGATTTTGCCTGCGCGGAATTCTCTGGACACACTATCTGGTATGGTCTACGATATTCGCGCAGCCACCACCGGTCGCTGTGCGGGGCCGGGGGGATCGAGACAGCAACACGGAATACGGTTGGGAGCACTTTGGCATGTTAGCATCACAACCCGAGCGAAAAACGCATCGCGGGCAAATCACTTCCTCTTCGGCGTCGTTGTTCTGGCGGGATCTTGTGGCGGCCGTTCGCCAGGAGATTGCTCGCCAGCGAGTTCCTCCTGTACGATCCTGCGGATCAACGAGGGCAGGTCTGACCTCTGCTCGCCGGTAATCAGGTCCAGTCTGACGCGCTCCGGCAAGTTCACCCACAGGTCCACCATGACCTCTACGACATGCCCCTTCTGGTGCCCCTTCGGGATAGTTCCGCTGAATAGTTTGTCCGTCCCCGGTCTGGTTCGGGCCGAGAAGGTCTCAAAATTTTTGTCTGTACCTGCTGCCATCTCACGTTCGTTGTGCATCTGGTCCTCCTTCTAACACCATTGTAGACCACAATTTACGTTAGGCAATGTCGTCAAAAGATAATTTATGTAAATCAACGTCTACACTCGTGGATTTTCGTTGACAGACCACGGGCGCAGGGATAGGGTATCGGTCAGCGTTGGAAGGGTTTCACATGCGAACGGAGTATCTCAAAGGCAGGAAGGTTAAGGCATTTCGCCTGCGAGGTGTGTCACTTTGGCGGTTGATTCTGTCGGCTGCAACCAGCAGAGTCAGCCAGCGACAATGTTCTGATTGAGCCCTCCTTGTATATGGGTCGCGGTGAACGACCCGCGAGCAAAATCCTTGCATCGCAAGATTCAAGGTTACAGATAACCGGAAAGCTTGTCAAGTACCTACGTGGCAGATTTTCGGGATTTGGCGAATCCGTGACGTGAAGTGACATGGTTGGAGTGGGATACACGGATGGATCGGACGAACGCTAAGGACAGCACCAATCACCGGGGACCAACGGCTAATGTCCCACTTCACCGCTTTTCCAACGATAGCGGTTGGTCCCTATTTTTCTCTCTCTTGTTTATCGGGTAACGGAGACGACCTATGGCAGTTGAGTTCTTTACTTGTCCACTGCACAGATCAGGAAGGCGAGCGGTTGCGATGAGATTGCGAATCGACTCTCACGGCCGAACGACGATGACGAAAAGGTTAGCGACACATCCCGATGTTGCCGCCGCCTCGCACGTTCTCGTGGGATGGGACAAGGACGCGAACGAATTGGTTCTGCGGTTGTTCAAGGAAAGTGTTCCCGGCTCACGCGTCATATCTCGCCGAATTGGGAATGCAGATGGTCTGTGTGCCGGTCTTGCCTATCGCCATTTCGGCATTTTGCCTGAGACGGGATGGCATTACTACCGCGCTGAGGTGCGTGATGGGGCGATCTACGCCAAACGAGAGCTTGAGGAAGCCACCGCCCCGATTCCCGCAGGAGCCACAACATGCTGACATTCGAGACTTTACGTGAGGGTACTGAGCTCGGAACCACTGCCGGGACATCCCTGGTCGTTGTCCAGTGCTGGTGCGGACTCTGGCACGCGATTCCCGCAGACCTGCACCGCATGGCCAAGGACAACAAGCATGAAGTATTCTGTCCGGTGGGCCACAAGTGGTACTACGCAGAGAGCGAGGCGGACCGCCTGAAGAAGGAGAAAGAGAAGCTGGAGGCCATCATCAGGGCCAAGAATGACCTGCTCGCCGTCGAGCGTGCCCGGCACGACCAGACAAGGGCCAGCTTGCGGGCACAGAGGGGCGTGACCACGAGGATCTTGAATCGCACCCATAACGGCGTCTGCCCGCACTGCAAGCGGCATTTCGAGAACCTGCATCGACACATGCAGACGAAGCACGGGATAGAGAAATAGAGCCTCCGCTACTCTCCGCGTCACGCCCACGGCAGGGCAGATCAGGGCTTGGAGGCCCGGCGGGGAGTAGGAGGGACAAGTGAACAATGGCTGCGATAGCACCTCGGGAACGCTCGGCAAGAACGTGCCACCCGTGCGAGCATGGAGGCTCGCCGTTCCCGGGTGCGAGTTGAAAAATGATTCACAGAAAACGCCTACAGCAATTCGGTTCACTATCAAGCCAGGAGGCCACAGATAAGGCAGAGCTTCTCAGGCGCGAGATCAAATCACTCACGTCCATGAAGGTCGCCTTGATTGCTTCCGCCGCAAAGCTGCGGCTGTTGCTTTCTGGGATGGGTCCGCGACCGCGAATACCCGCCCCAATGATGAGGGTAACAGAGGCTAAGGACCGGATGCCGGTGGGGCCGGGAATCTACTTTGGGTGGATCGGCCACGAGGTTAAGTATGTCGGCCAAAGCATAAACCTGCGTTCTCGGTGCGGCAACCTTCAGGGCCATGAGCACTTGAGAAAGTGCGAGGCTGTATCGTGGATCATGTGCGCCAAGTCTCTGTTGTACTATTGGGAGTCTTACTACATCGGAATGCTTTGCCCGCCCATGAATGCACCCCGGGCAACAATAGACGCCTTCCGAGAGGAAATCGGCATATACCTTAGAGTCAGGTAGCAGCGTGATCTTTCGCAACTGAATAGCGACGTACTCTAATCCAGCACATCAGTCGTGCCTTGCAGGTCTTGCGGGATGAAGTGCTTGTAGGTGTTCTCGCAGACCCGGATGGAATGACCCAGCACCTCGGCCACCTTCGCAATCGGAACTCCCTTGAGTAGCATCTGCGTGGCGCAGTAGTGGCGTAGAGCGTGCGGGCCCAGCGGCGGGATCTTCGCGCGCTTGGCGATCTTGGCCAGGCCCATGTAGAGGCGACAGCGCCCCACGGGCTTGTAGATGTACGGCCGCCCTGCTATTTCCCGGCAATGCTGGTTCAGCGGAATCGTCCGGCGCCTTCTGCCTTTCCCGGTTATCGTGACAGCGCTCGCCTGCGGGTCGAGGCTTCCGGATCGGATCAGTTGGCAGAACTCGGACGCCCGCAAGCCGGTGTGGGCCAGGAAGACGATGCGGTCGCGCCACAGATCGGTTTTCGCCGCGGCGATCAGCTTCTCGTACTCCCCTGCCGCCAGGAAACGGTGGTCGGGCGGGTCCTCTCGCATCATGGGAACCCTGCTCGCCGGATTGGGCAGGTTGTAGCGATCCGAGAAGTAACGGCAGAACGATTTGATGGCGGTCAGGTGGGCATTGAGTGTTCGGTTGATGTCTCCACTGTCCCGAAGTCGGTACAAATACTCTTGGATGTGCTTCATATCCAGTTGTTGGATACGAAGGACGTTCCTGGGGAGGCTTTCTGAGAACCTCCCCAGGACGGCTCGATAGAACCCCTGCGTCCTTTGTGAATGTTGTTTGCAGTGGTCCGCGAAATCCTTCACGACTTCGGCGATGGAATCGATCGTCTCCACCACGCCGTCACGCCAGAGCTTCTCTTGAGCTTCCATCTCGGCCCAATGTGCCACGGCCTTGGCCTTCTCCATGAAGACCTGACTACCGGCGAAGACCTTATGCGTTTTACGGTTCGTGGCACGCCATCTGACCCACCAACGGGAACGATCCTTCAAGTACCTGATGTTGGCCATCTTGATACAATCCTGTATCAAAACCTGATACATTCCTGATACAGGACTACGACAGCGCAGACCTTGTACCCACTTCCATGCCGCAAGTCCTTGCTGTTGCGTCTGTTACGCATAACAGCGGGTGGGCGGAATCGGACCGCCGTGACCAGCTTGGAAGCTATGTTACCGTATCAGGAAACCTTGTTTTTCGAGCAACAGGGGCCATTTTGCGGGGCTGACGGGCTGGAATCAAGCATCATTTGGATACAATCTTGATACGGGACGGCCATCGAGCAACAGGACCACCCTGCCGCTGTCCCGGTCGATCGGGGGCCGGGACGGCCAACCGGCCCCCTGCCTTGTAATCATGCCGGGGACAGGCGGCTGCAAAGCCACAGCCGAGACCGTTTGAAACTCCATCCAAGGCGGGTTCGTGTGGAGTGGCTACTTCGTGGCCCGCCCATCCTGTCCTTGGCTCCAATCTTTGAAGTGGGCGGCGGCGTGACGCGCACGTGCGATCTCAGGCTTGATGCTTGGGCCTGAGTGGTTTTGGCAAGCATCGCGGCCGGAACCACCCGGCCCGCCCGCTCGACTTTATCACAAATTCCACATAGAGGTTTTACATGAAGGAAATCCCTCTTACTCAGGGCAAGGTTGCCATTGTTGATGACATTGATTACGAGTGGCTGAATCAATGGAAATGGAGCGCCCAAAAGAACCGGAACACATACTATGCGGTTCGGAGAAGTGACCTATCTGACGGATCGCACGAGACGATCTTGATGCACAGACAGATACTCGGGTTGAAACGTGGCGATCCACAGGAAGGCGACCACCGGGGACACGACGGTTTGGACAACCAAAGGTCGAACCTGAGAATTGTGAGTCATCGACAGAATCAGTGGAACCAACGCATACCGCATAGCTCGAAGTTTCCTGGAGTCCGCTGGAATAAGTGCCACCAGAAATGGCAAGTGTGCCCCAAGATAAACGGACGCGAGTGTTTCGTGGGCTACTTTCAGGATGAGGCATCTGCGTCCCTGGCGTACCAATACGCAATCAGGGCTGGTTAGAAATCTTCTGTCCAATGACCACCAAAGCCCCCGTTAGTGGTCAGCCCCTTGACCGTAAGAATCACCGTATGAAAGGAGGGCAGCACCACCGTGGAACCGTGAGCGCGCAAACGCAATCTACTGACTCCAGTCTGTATTGTGCAGATGTTTCAGACGCCCAGACCGAGAGAGGCAACTGGGTGTGGCGTGGACTTTTCGAGAGGTGAACTATGCGGCTGAACTGAAAGCGGCCTACAACAATGTGATTTGTCAAACAAAGGCTGGCGGCGGATCAGAACGACCGATGATCAGGGCTGCATCCGGAGAATCCGTAGACCGGACCCGCCAGCTTGTCATCATACGAAACATCTTCCTGTGCAAAGGCTGGCGGTCGGCACGATGCCTTACTGCATGGATAGCATCAGACTCGCAGGTGTGTCTCGCCGGGAACCTGCCCGCCAGCCGCGTCATCATCCATACAGTATGCGCCGCAGCCTCTTTGGCTGCTACAACCCGGCCCCAACTCGTTGCTGGGGCCAGCCTCTAAATCCGGCACCCTGCCGGTAAGTCTCCTCATATCCGTTCGGGGGCCACGAGGCCCCTGCAAGCAAGCCCGCGCGTTGCGGGAAACCATAGAAAGGAGTCACATGCCAGACCACATGGACGCATCATGGCCGACGTGGATGGAGTCGGACGTACTCGGAACACTCTTCATGACTGACGGCGACTGCGAACAGAGGCAGATAAAGCCAGAGAATGCAGTTCGCCAAAACTTCATCGAGAGCCACTTTGGCAGATCACGTCAGGTCAGACTTGCGCCGTTCCGAAATGGGTTTCCGGTTCCGTTAAAGATGGCGCAGGCGATCCAACAGGGCAAGTGCAGGAAGATCATGTTGGCGGATGGTCGGTATGCCGAGTGCCACATCGACGGCAGCGGACACCTGCACAACGAACATGGACCCGCTCTCGTCTGCACCGCAGAGCACAGCAAGCGTTGCTGGCCACAAAAGATCAACGATGGCCAGCGTATGGCTCTTTGGTACGAGCATGGTGTCGGTGGAAAGATGGAAGTTCTTGATTGAGTGTATAGAGTCATGGTCACCCCTCCCTCCGAAGGCCGGGGGCCCGCGCTTCCGGCCTTTTATCCCTCACGCAAAAAAAGTGAGAGAATTCCAAGATTTCCTTTGGAACCTTGCCCGGAATGGTCGTATACTTGTTTATACAAGGATAAACGATATGAGCCTGGAAACTCAAATCACGACTACCAATTACGGCCCGCACGGCTCTCCCGCGAGTTTCCAGGCTCTCGATCTGCCGCTGCGGGCCGCCTTTTTTCTGAGAGGGGCATGAGCATGAGCCAGACAGGACACACACCGACACCGTATCGCGTCGTAGAAATGTGCAAAGTGGCCGGGCCCGACGGGCTGGTCACATTGTACGCGATCGAGGCAGAAGCCAAGAACGCTGCACACACCCCGATTCGGATTGCGGAATATCTGCGGAAACAGAACGCCGCCTTCATCGTCCGGGCCTGCAATGCCCATGACAAACTGGTGAAGGCTCTCCTGGCCTACGTCGAGCAGGAGGAACAGGCGGCTCCGTCTTCCTCAAGTCCGCTCCGCGAGAACGCAAGGGCCATCCTTGATGAGATTCATGCCCAAGCCGATCACGCCGCCGCGGTACAGCAACTCGCACAGAAGCAGTGAACCGGATCAGTTTTGAGAGGAGTATGACCATGTTCAGCAGACAATCCGATGAATCCCGACACGATGACGAGCGGGCCCGTGCCGCAACACTGCGTCAGCCCGAGGTTGAGTGCCAAGGCTGCGGCGGCGAGGCGGTCGATACCGGCAAGATGTTCATGCTCTGCGATACCTGCGTGGAGCACTTGGCCGAGTACGACATGCTCGCCTTGGACATGCGGCAGGCAGCTTTGAAGCTCTGGAAGATCCTGCACGAGTCGGGCAAGAAGATCGACCGCAGCCGTGTTGCTGCCGTGTTCCACCTGCATCTGGCCGGATACCTGCCGACAGAGCAGCGCGAGCGGTATCACGAGGACGTTGCGAGCAAGGTCACGGATGGCCTGCTGCGGGGCAACGAAAGAGCGGAGTGTGCGGCATGACGGCACTACTCGCCCGCCTCTGTCATTGGCTCGTCGGCGACATGGAGCCGGGGCCGGAACAGACTGATGAATGGTATTGGATGTAAAGAGAGGGAAGTATGCCAATTACAGCAGAACAACGCAGACAGCGACAGAAGTACCTATGTGCGTCAGATTCGCCGATCATCCTCGGCCTGAGTCCATTCAAGAAGACCCCGGGCGACATCTACTTCTCGAAGATTTACGACTTGCCCGATGACGCCTCACAGGACGACTACCTGCAAACCGGGAACTACCTGGAGAACCCGCTGCTTGATTGGGCCGCCGATCAACTGGGGGGCGTCCAGTTGGAGCGCCAGCCGTGGTTCGTCTGCAAGGATGGTCCCGCGAAGGACGTGTTCGCCGCCCACCCGGACGCCGTTATCGTCGGCAAGCGGGCCGGGATCGAGGCCAAATACTGCAATGCCGCCATGAGTCAGGACTACGGGGACGAGGGAACGGACAGTATTCCCGCTCACGTCATCGTGCAGGCCCAACACCAGATGGTCGCGGCGGAACTCGACGAGGTTTGGGTTCCGGTGGCAATGGCGGGATTCGCGCTGACATTCAAACTCTTCCATGTCCCGCGCGACCAAGAACTGATCGACCAGATCGTCACCAAGGGCATGGATTGGTGGACCCGGCATATCGTAGCCAAAGTTCCACCGGACGGCGAAGAAACCCCACCGATCGACATTCTCAAGCGGATTCGCCGCGAGCCGTCTTCGATCGTGGACCTGCCGGCCGACGCCGAGAAACTCATCTTCGAGTACCAGCAGGCCGGATACCAGAACAAGGAGAACGACGACCTGCGGGACGAACTCAAGGCCCGGATCGTGAGCCTGTTGGGGGAAGCCGAGGCCGGGCGCCTGCCGGATGGCCGCCTCGTGACGTTCATGGAGCAGAACTGCCCGCCGAGGACGGATACGAAGCTCCTGCGAGCCGAGCACCCCGATCTGTATGAGAAGTACGTCACCTGTGGGACCACGCGAGTCCTGCGGATCAAAGAACCCAAGAAAGCGAAAGGCGAGGGTTTCTCGAAACTCGTCGCCTGACAGGAAACCATAGAACAACCTATTGAAAGGCACCGAACATGGCACCGGTAACACAATCCGAATTGATGCCCTACGGGGCAGAAGAACAGCAGTTGACCCATGTCGAGGCTGAGGCCGTGAATCCCGACGCTCTTGCCATCATGGAGCGCGTCACGATCGACAGCCAGATTGCGACGGCGAAACGGTATCCGCGCAGCATCAGCCTATTCATTGAGAGGGCACAGACGATGGCCTGCGTCGATGATGACACGGCCAAGAGTTGCTTCTACCGCCGCCCGGTCGGTAAGGAGGGCGGAAAGCAGGTCTACGCCGAAGGCGAGAGTATCCGCTTGGCTGAGATTGTGGCGGCCAGCTACGACAACCTCGCCATCCGGGCGATCATCGTCGAGATCACGCCGCGGTACGTCAAGGCCGTCGGCATGGCCCGCGACCTTGAGCGCAACTACATGGCCTCGGCCGAGTGCGTCGAATCCACCGTGGACAAGAGGGGGCAGCCCTACAGTGAGAGGCAGCGCATGCTCATCGCCAAGGTGGCCCAGAGCAAGGCATACCGTGATGCCATATTCCGCGTGGTCCCCAAGGCGCTCTGCAAGCCAATCGCGAATGCCGCATCGGAAGTGGCTCTCGGAAAGGGATTGACGCTGGAGCAACGGCGCGAGCGGGTGATGCAGTGGATTGCGTCCTTGAACATCTCTGCTATGCGTGTCTGGAAGGCCCTTGGAATCGCCGGTCCGGAAGAGATGGGAACCAGTGAGATGTTGACCTTGACTGGAATACGGTCTGCCATCAAGGATGGAGACACGAACATTGACGAGGCGTTCCCGGCTGAGCCGGGAGAGCAGGCCAAGTCCACCGGCGGCAATGCTGGCGTCAAGGCCCTCTTGAAGAACGGCAACAGCGCGGTGCCAGGGGCAGGAGAGTCGGATGTCATGCCAACGACGCCTGCCCCTTCTTCCTCCGAAGGCGTTGCGGACCCTACGTCGGAACCCGCTTCGACCGAGGATAAGCAGGGGGCGGACCCTACCGCACAGCCGCCGAAGGAATCGCCGACTACGACCGCGGCCCCGGCTGGTACTACGGCGACTGAGAAGCCCGAACCGGGCCTTTACACCTGCACGGCCTGCCGCTGGACCGGCGACAAGACCATGAGGGATGGCCGCTGCCCGAAGTGCAAGGCCCCCAAGGAGAAGGTGTTTGCGACGGCAGACCTTCAGGAGCAACAGGCGGACGCCGGCGCCGCTCTCGACCGTGCGACCGCCGAGTTGCAGCAGGAGCAGAAGCCCCAGCAGCCGGCCAAGATGCGATTCCGCTGCCTCTCCTGCAAGCGCGAGTACGCCGAGCAGCCCAAGGTTTGCGACTGCGGTAGTTTGCTCGGATTCAAGGAACTGAAATAGGCCGTGATCGGACAAGGGCGGCGTGAGCGTGCCGCCGCCTGAGTCCGTTTTGAGAAGGAGAAGATATGCACATCCTTGAGTACAGCTTGAAGAATGCCGGCCGAATCCGTTTTGTCCAGGTTCAGCCTAAGCCCGCCGGCGTCACGTCGATCGGCGGCAAGAATCGCCAGGGCAAGACGAGCAATCTGGATTTTCTGTGTTGGGCGATCGGGGGAGACAGATACAAGCCACGCGAGCCAAATCGCCGGGGCGGCGACGGTTCCGCTGAGTTGGACGTGACGTTCGACAACGGCATCCACATCCAGCGCAAGGGCAAGAACGGCACCCTCAAGGTGACGGACGAGAAGAACGGTGCCACCGGCAATCAGACGTTGCTCGACAAGTTCATCACGACGTTCGCCTTGGACATCAGGGAATTCCGCAGCGCCAAGCCGAAGGAGAAACTCGACATCCTGCTCAAGACGCTCGGCGTGGACGTGCAGTACGCTGCGTGCAAGGCCAGGATTGACGAGGCGTATGAGGCCCGCACGGTGGTCAACCGGATCGCCAAGCAGAAAGAAGGGGCATTCAGGCAGGCGCCGCAGCCGCCGGAGTTGCCGTGCGACGAACGGATAGACGTTTCACTGCTCAATGCGGAACTGGAGCAGGCGAACGCGGCAAATGACCGACGACGTACCATCATCCACAAAAAAGAGGTCCTCGCCAAGAGCATCGAGAAGGGGGAGGCCGAGATCGCCCGCCTGGAGAAGATGCTCGCGGACCTGCGCGGGGCACTTGATCTTGACAAGGCGGAACTGGCTGCGGCACCCCTCATGCCGCCGGAGATTTCTACTGAGCGAATTCACAGGGACATCGCCACAGCCCACGCTCTCAACGAAGAGTACGCCAAAACGAAGGCGTCCCGCGACAACTACGAGCGCATGGCCGCCGAGGTCCGCGCCGCGCAGAAGTCCGCCGCTGACGCCGAGGCCGCAGTCGATCAGGCTCGCAAAGCCAAGCTGGACCTGCTGGCGTCCTGCACGATGCCCGACCCGGACATCAGCGTCAGCGACGAGGGCGAACTGATCTACAAGGGCGACACCTGGGACCAGCTCGCGGACTCGGACGAACTGATTCTCTGTTGCAAGATCGTGTCGCGGCTCAATCCCGAATGTCGGTTCGTGCTGGTTGATGGCCTGGAGAAGCTCGACGACGACACGCTCGCAGGCCTGGACGCCTGGGCAACCGGGGCCGGCCTGCAGATCATCGGCACGCGCGTCACGACCGACGCATCCAAGGCCACGCTCATCATTGAGGATGGCGAAGTCGTATTCGTCACCGAGGAGTTGCAGGCCGCATAGCATGGACTTCCTCACCACAATCCGGAATCGCCGTCTCGTCTGGTCTCGCTGGATGCTGGACCTGAAAGACGATTTCATAGCCCACCACGCCGACGGCGCGATAGTCAAGATCAGTCTGACCATCATCAGAAAGCCGGGCAGCTACCAGCAGCTAAAGACGGTCTTTGGCCTCGCCATCGCAACGATCCTGCGGGTGTTTGACGATCGCGGGATGGACCTGCGGACGTTCCTGGACAAGGACACGATACCACCCGGGATTCCAGTCAACAAGGACGTAATGAAGGCGTACCTGTACGCCGTCGCGGGCTACGTGGGAGACGATGGGGACTCGAAGACATTGAGTGAAATGGACAGCACGGAGAGGTCGCGGTTCTTCGAGAACATCAGGACTACCGCCGCGGCACAATGGCATATCCAGATACCAGACCCGGACATTCACTGGAAGGAGAAGGCTCACAAAGAGCAGGAGCACGAGAAATGACTGACACCACCTACACCATCGCCGCTCTGACCTGTGACGAGCAGGCCCAGCAGAACTACCCGCTGATACGGCAGTTGGCGGGGGAAGTGCTCCAGCCGGGGCCGTGGGAACATGATTTTGCCCCAAAGCCCGGACAGGACCCTTTTGGTTTTAGGCATACTGGAATCGGGGCCATACATATCTGCGATAAGTGTCACTCTGAAATGGGGCTTACTGACGACGACACAACCTACATGCAGCGCGATGTCGGGTCCGGAGACATTCGGGTTTCCAGCAAAAACGACAAGTGCCCAATCCCTGATCCCGCCATCGGCTCCATCGCGGATATCGCGAGCGCATTAGTGAAACGGTGTTTGGAAACAGAAGAAGGCACTGGTGCTCTGGGGGTAGCTATCGGAGAAGTGCTGGTTCCTATGGTAAGCACAACGTGGCGGGCGCAGCATTTCCTGGCATGGCTCAAGGCCACTGACCCCGAGCGTGCCGCGTGCTGCCTGGTGGCGTTAGGAAAGGCCAAGGTGGGCGAATGAACGACGAGATCAAACGATACCGATTCGTGGTAGAGCACAATGCCAAGGGCAAGTTCTCCAGGGCCTACGCAGCCCCTTGGGAGGGCTCACATGAACCAGGGAACGACTGGGTGACGTTTGCTGATCACGAAGCCGACAAGCAGCAGGCCATCGCTGCCCGTGACGAGACGATCCAGCAGCAGGCACACTGGATCGCGGAGTTGAAAACGTACCTGCACGAGGTGGTGGAACCGTACCGCTACTTCGATGGTACGGAGTGGCGATGGCCGTTCGCGGGTAAAACTCCACAGCCGAAACACGAATCGGAAAAGGACTGAACATGGAAGTGTACCTGTGCATCATCTTCACCATCGCCGTGGTCATCGTGACGGGCGGGCAGGCGACGAAGTAATACCTGTGCAAAGGCTTGGAGGCCCAAAACGTGAGCAAGGAAGAACAAGAGAACCTGCGCGGCATGTTGCAGGAGCTTCTGGACTTGGAATCTGGTCTGACGGACTGGGAGATAGAGTTTCTCGACAGCCTGAACAACTGGCAAGGGGATTTCAGGCCCAAGCAGGCTGAGACATTGCAGAAGATCTACGACAGACGGATGTAACACCCCCCAAGGGAGCCTGTGCAAGCTCCGGCGGGCCTGTGCAGTAATACCCGGCTTCACGGTTGGAGCCTTTTGGAGAGTCAAGGATGGAAATTGCGCGTGTATTCCCGCGCCGAACAAAGGCAACGCCCGTCGATGATCTGGTATTCTTCGACGGCCCCCCGTTCGACATGCCGCAAGTCGATGAGGTCCACGTTAGCGTGACATTCACATGGGACAAGCCGCGCGCGGAATACCTGGCCCAACAGTGGCGGCAATACTATCCCACAGTCCTCATCGACGGTCCCGCCTACAACAACGCCGGCGGCCCCTTTAAGCCTGGACTGTATCTGAAACCCGGCTACACGATCACTTCACGAGGCTACCCGAATCGGTGCGGATTCTGTCTCGCCTGGAAGCGAGAGGGAAATGTTCGTCCGATCGCCATCAAGCCGGGCTGGATCATTCAGGACAACAATCTTCTCGCGTGTCCGCGTTCGCACGTTGAAGCAGTCTTGCAGATGTTGAGCCAGCAGACGCACAAAGCAGAGTTCTCTGGGGGGCTGGAAGCGGTCAGGGTAGAATCATGGTTCGTCAAGGCCCTGACAGAGATCAGATTCAAGCGCGTCCATTTCGGTTATGACCGGCCCAACGAGAGAAAACCTGTAGCCGAGGCCCTGCGATTGTTCCGGCAGGCAGGGCAACCGCACTGGAAGCTCTCCTGCTATGTCTTGGTGGGCTTCGAGGGCGACACTATTGATGCGGCTGAGGAGCGGTGCCAATTCGTCAAAGATAACGGGGCTGTGCCCTTCCCAATGTACTTCCAGCCCCCAGAGAGCAAGGGCACGAAACCAACGGAATGGCAGAATCTGGTAGGCAGGATTCTCAATTCACCTGGCTGTAAGGAGGCAAAGTAGCATGGTTACAGACGTGCCCCTATTTCTCCTCGCGCGTCAGTCTGATCCAGTCACAAGCGACCTGGCCGCCGAGGAGATCCAGCGAGACGGCACCCACGCCGCACAAATGCGGATCGTGTACGCTGCCCTGTGCACCGCAAAGCCCCCCATAAACCCGGACACCAAAGAACCATATCCCGGCTGCACCAGCAGAGAGATTGCGGTTCAATCCGGGCTGGAGCGACACGAGGTAGGCCGCCGGCTGCCCGATCTGGCCCGGGTGGGACGTTCGGCAAGGATCTGCGACGAGCACGGCGAGCCAATCAAGCGGAAGTGTGAGATCAGCGGGAAGATGGCGATTACGTGGGAGCCGGTTTTCACGGAACATGAGGGTTGAGAGGTCCACGGATGGCTGGGTTTACGAAACTGTGCAGCAGTATCATCACGTCGAGCATCTGGAGCGAGGACGACAAGACCCGGATCATGTGGGTCACGATGCTGGCAACGGCGGACGCCCACGGATATGTCCCCGGTGCCGTCCCTGGAATGGCCGCCATAGCGAGAATGACCATGGAGGAGGCTGAACGTAGCATTCAACGCCTCTGCGAGCCGGACCCATACAGCAGGACAAAGGACCTGGATGGCAGGCGGATCGTACCAGTTGATGGGGGCTGGAAGATCGTCAATTACGAGAAATACCGGGAGATGGATAGGCCTGTGAGGGCGTCCCTGGACATGGAGGGATACGTCTACTACGCGGGCGTTTTGGGTGGCGACAGCATCAAGATTGGTTTCAGCAAAAACCCTTGGGCTCGCCTTAGTGATTTGCGGGTGGTCAATCCACACTTGGAGATTTTGGCTACCGAAAAAGCAAGGATGGCTCGTGAAAAAGAGAGGCATGAGCAATTTGCGGCAGACAGAATCGAGGGAGAATGGTTCAAGGCTACTCCATCCCTCTGTAGTTTGGTGGCAGCGTTGGCTGAGAGGGATTCACGTCCACACCCCACTACTACGGTAGTTACTACGGGAAAACCTTCCGTAGCTACGGAACCCCAAAAATCAACTACCGTAGCCGCAGAAGCAGAAGCAGAAGCAGATATACCCCTATATCCCCTAAAGGGGACTACTACGAAACGAATCAGGAAGTCAATCAGGGAGGAGATCGGCAACCAACCCTGCAAGCGGTGCAACGGCAAGAGCGGTAAGCCCGTGACCCACATTAGCCGAGACGACAATGAGGTGCCCTATGGATTGTGCGACGACTGTATCAAGCCAGAGAACAAGAACCCCCAAACTCCAACAGCCCCGATTTGAGGCGATGGCGGACCCCAACATCGAAGCCTGCTTCCTGGCGTCGTGCATTCTGAGCACGGTCGCCCTGGAGGACTTCCACACCCGTTTTGAGCCGAAGGATTTCGCGGACGGGCGGCATCAGGTGTTATGGCGGACGCTGGTAGCCCTGTACAACACCGGTTGCCGCGACATCGACGGCGCCCAGGTCTGGTCGGAGTTGCAGAAAACCAGCAACGCCGATGCGGCTGGCGGGGCCCCCTACCTGCGGGAGATCGTTGAGTCCGTCCCCAGTGCCGCCAACGCCAGGTACTATGCGAAGATCCTCAACGACAGGATTATCAGGCGTTCCCTGTACGAGGCGGCAGACGCGGCTATGCGGCAGGTCGATGACGGCGAGGATTTGCCGGGTATTCTGGACGCCTTTGAGAGCCGGCTGATGGTGATTCGGTCGAGCAAGCGCTTTCCCGGGGACGCCGAGAGCAACGAGGCTGACGCGAAAGACCTGCTGGCTCAGGCATTTTCCACCGTCTGCGATGCTGTTGATGGCAAGAAACCCCCCTGCCGGCCGCTGGGCGTATTCGAGTTGGACGAGATACTCGACGGAGGTTTGCGTCCAGGGGACTTGATGGTTCTGGCGGCGCGGCCCTCGGTCGGCAAGACGGCGTTCGCCCTAAACGTCGCCGCCACAGCAGCCCGGGACACCTGCGTCGTCTTTGTCTCCCTGGAAATGGACCCGACTTCATTGGCGATCCGGCTCATCAGTAGTGAATCCGGCGTGTCGGCGTCCGCCCTTCGGCGCGGGATGATTCGCCAGGATGAGTTTGCCAAGCTGCCGCCGGCGGTCCAGCGGCTACAGGAGCGAGACATGATGGTCGTGAGCGTCCCCAGCATGTCTCCCCTGGAAGTGCGGTCCCAAGTGCGGCGGCTCGCACGAAAGAAGCCGGTCGGCTTGATCGTGGTGGATTATCTGCAACTGATGCAGGTGGACCACAAGAAGACCGAGAACCGCAATCAGGAGGTCGGGATTCTGTCCCGCATGATGAAGGGGCTGGCCCTGGAAGTTAGGTGTCCCATGATCCTCTTGAGCCAGTTGAATCGGTCGCCGGAGGGGCGCACGGACCACCGGCCCCGGATGGCGGACTTGCGGGAATCCGGCAATATCGAGCAGGACGCAGACGTGGTGCTGTTTCTCCACCGTGAGGATTACTACCACCAGAACGACCCCGCGTGGTCCACGACCAATCAAGCCGAACTGATCCTGGCGAAGCAGCGCAACGGGGCTATCGGCCTTGTGACGTGCGGCTTTGAGCCTACCACCATGACATTTCACAGTCTGCGGCCGTGATGGAGCCCGCGAGAGGATACCAATGAGCCAAGGAACGAAAATCGAGTATTTGGACCGCACCTGGAATCCTATCGCCATGCGGTGTGACCCAGTATCGCCCGGCTGCGAACACTGCTGGCATCTGGCGATGGCCCGCCGTCACGCTGGAAACCCGAAACTGTCGCCGGAATTGCGGGCGGCGCGTGGAGGCGGCCCGGCCTTCCTGCTGGAGAGGGAGTTGATGGAGCCGCTGCGGTGGAAGGAGCCGCAAGTTGTCGGCGTCGAGTACATGGGCGATTGGCTGCACGAGCAGGTCAAGCCTGAATGGATCGACCGGATTCTGGAGGTCATGGGGGCGTGCCCGCAGCACACGTTCCTGACGTTGACCAAGCGAATTGTGAACTACCAGGAGAAGGTCTACGGCGTGACGATAGAATGCGGCTGCCGAGAACTGGGAGGTGGCGATTACCTGCCGAACCACTGGAACGGTGTCACGCTCTGCAATCAGGCAGAGGCTGATGAGAAGTTGCCGCTCCTGCTGCGAACACTGGCTGGGCTGCTGTGGGTGAGCCTGGAGCCGCTGTTGGGGCCGGTGGATTTCACGGTCAAGTGTCCACCGGCATGGCGCCCCATTCTCCGCAGGGATCTTGTGGGTTTTGTCGTCGTCGGCCCCGAGGTCGTCAACGGTAAGCCGGGCCGTCCTTGCGAACTGGCCTGGATCAAGCGTGTCGTCGATCAATGCCACGCTGCGGAGGTGCCTGTGTTTGCCAAGGCAGTAGCGATGGGCAAGGAGATCATCAAGGACATCGACCGCATCGCGGAGATCCTCAGCCTTGCCCCTGAGTCGCTGCGGCAATGGCCCACGACTGGGCAGGAAGGAGCCAAGGCGCCATGTTTGATGAAGTCGTAAAGATGGGCTTCGAGCCCAACGCCAATCACGTCCAGCGGAAGTTCGGCAATCAGCCGGTGACACTGGAATTCGACCTGGGCAAGATCACCTATCACTTCCGGTCGAAGCTGGAGGCCCGCTACGCAAATTACCTGGAGCGTATGCGGGAGATCGGCCAGATTCTCGGCTGGTGGTACGAGCCGTTCACCCTGCGATTCGCCGAGGGCCTGCCGGCAGAGTGGACCCCGGACTTCCTGGTCCTGATGCCGGGCGGCGAGCTCGAACTGCACGAGACGAAGGGCTACATCGAGCAGAAGGACGTCCACAAATTTCGGCGCGTGCGGCAGAACTACAGCGGCTTCGACAAGATCGTGTGTGTGTTCGCCGCGGAATCAGCGAAGCGGCCGCGCGTGAAGGCTGCCGCGAGCCAGTGGGCCGAAATCCGATACGCCAATCCCCTTTTCAAGCAGGTCTTCGGCTCGACGAAGGCTTGCGTGGAGTGACACCATGAGAATTCGCAACACCCTCAAAGCCCTATTCAATCTCCCTGGCGCCGTATGGGCCTACACATTCGGCAGAGTCAAGAAAGGGAACAAGAGGGGTCTGGACGCTGCCCCGCAGACGCCGAAGTATGTTCGCCCCTACCGCCCCAGCGGGGCCTGCGTGGGGACAAGTGGGCACGGAAAAGATTGTCCCGCGCGGGAGTCGCAACGATGAACCCAGAAATTGCGAGCGTGTTATCCGGGGAGTCGCAGGGATGCGTGGTGTGCGGGGACTGCCTGGAAGTCATGCCGACGCTGCCGCCTCGGTCGGTAGATTTGGTTTTTGGTTCGCCACCATACGAGGATTGCCGCACTTACGGCATAGGCTTCGCCAAGCAGGGACAGGAGTGGGTTGACTGGATGGTGCAGGTGGTCCGTGAGTCTCTGCGGGCGTGCAAGGGATTGGTGGCGTTCGTGGTGGAGGGAAAGACGCGACACTTCCGCTGGTCGGCAACACCAGTTCTCTTGCTGGCGGATTTGCATAGGGCCGGGGTGTGCTTGAGAAAGCCGCCAGCGTTCTACCGTGTTGGGATTGCCGGTTCTGGTGGCCCTGATTGGTTGCGGAATGACTACGAGTTTATCGTCTGTGCCACGAACGGCGGCAAGTTGGCTTGGTCGGACAATACCGCGATGGGGCACCCGCCAAAGTGGGCACCGGGCGGGGAAATGAGTCATCGGGTAACGGACGGATCCCGCGTGAATCAGTGGGGTCATCCAATAGACTCTGGTGTAACAGTTGTGCTTGATGGGGGCGTGGTCCGCAGTTCTGGTACGCGACCTTCGCATCGCCTTGCTCGGCGAGACAAATGGGGTCGCGACTGCCCCACTGGAAACAGGGACAAGAACGGGAATCGCAAACCACAGACGAGCACGGGGAAGGTAAGTTCTCGGGGTCACGACAAGGATGGTAATCCAATCAACGGCATCTACGAGCCGCCCGTCCTTGCCAACCCGGGCAACGTGATTCACTGTAGGGTGGGTGGTGGATTGATGGGCAGCAAGCTCGCCCACGACAACGAGGCTCCATTCCCTGAATCACTGGCAGAGTTCTTCATTCGGTCGTTCTGTCCTCCGGGCGGCATTGTCTGCGACCCGTTCTCAGGAAGTGGGACCACAGCAGCGACGGCCGAGAAGAACGGGCGACGATGGATTGCCTGCGATGTCCGCGAGAGCCAAGCGGAATTGACCCGCCGACGGATTGAGGAAGTGCGAAGTGGGCAACTGCGACCGAACAACGTGCCGGCCAGCTACCCCTATTCCAGGAGGCCAATGGAGTACATGGAGGCTGGCAAGGATGAGCAATTCCCACGCAAATCTCGATGCGCTGCTGGCAGAGTGGGTTGCGGGTATGTCTCTGGACACCATCGAGAAAACACACCATGTTTCCGATGTTCCCCTGCGTAAGTACGCCAAGGCCAAGTTGGGAGACGATGAGTACAAGCGGCTATGCCGCCAGCATCAAAGCAAGGCATGGTTTGAAGACGGGCACCCGACGTACAACACGCAAGCGCCGCCGACAGCGTACAAACGGGGCGTACTCAGTGGGAATGCCAGGAAGACGGTCCAGCCTGTCGGAACGATCATGGTTCGCTACTACGACCGGAGACGGAAAATCAAAGGCGGCCGGCCGTGCAAGCATCTGATGGGGCGGCGCTACATCAAGATCGGCGCGATCCGCAACGGCGGCGAGCGGAACTGGATGCCCATGTCCCAATACAACTGGGAGCGGGAGCATGGGCCAGTGCCAGAGGGAAAGAGTCTGTATTTCCGCGACGGAAACACGATGCACGATGATTGCGAGAACCTGATGCTCTTGACGCACGCCGAGTGGTTGGCCTGGCTGCGTGAGCATCGGCCCGAGATCGACAAAAAGCGGCTTGCGGCCATGCGTCGCGCGTTGCAGGAAAACGCAGAGATACGCCGTCGCATCAAGGCAGCGAAGGCTGAGACGCGAAGGTGGTTGCGAATGCAGTCTCGTCTTGAAGAGAACGATGATTTCGGCATGGAGGCGGCATAGTAATGAGCGACCCCTGTGAAACCTGCGAATCCTGGACCGGCCGGATCTGCGAAAACCAGGACTCCCCGCACGCCAACCGCCTGACGGGCGCCCGGTGGACCTGCCCGGAGCACCGATTCCGATTCTCGCTGATCGGATTCGCGGAGTTCCTGGCCAAAAAGTACCCACGGAGGGGCCACAGTTGGGGCGCCCGCCATCACTTGGCGCAGCACTTGGGCGTCGGGGATATATGTGTAGGTCACTGGATCAGGGACAATTCATCGCCGCGAATGAGGTTGGTCCCCCGGATCACGGAGTTCGTCGGCAAATCCCCCGAGGAGATCGAAGCGATGATCCTCGTGGATATCCGGCGGCGCGCGGAGAGGAATTGGGGCGGCGGACGAAGGGTTGTGTAGGCGATGCACCAAAGTCAAACACAGCCTGAGTGCAACAAGTTCCACCGCGGGAACGGCGCTGATGGCAAACACTACTGGATCACCCCCCCCGAATTGTATCAACAACTCGACGCCGAATTTCACTTCACGTTCGATCCGTGCCCATACCCCCTGCCGGATGGATTCGACGGTCTGACGTGCGAATGGGGAACCAGCAACTACGTCAATCCCCCCTTCGGATCCATCATGCACCAGGGCCGGAAGAAGGGGCCTACCGCCTGGGTCCGCAAGGCTATCGAGGAATGGCGTAAAGGCAAGACGGTGGTGCTGGTGTACCCGGTGGACAAGTGGGTGCTGATGTTGCTCGACGTGATTGGTTCAGAGGTTCGCAATCTCGGTGACGTGCGCTGGCTTGCCATCGAGGACCGTATGCCCGGCAAGGGTACGGGGCGGCATATCGCCTGCTTCATTTTGCGGGCGGAGAAAAGGGTTGTGTGACATGGCGAAACTGAGATTGCTGGATCTGTTCTGCAAGGCCGGTGGCGCGGCAATGGGATACCACCGGGCCGGGTTTGAGGTTGTTGGGGTCGATATCGAGAAACAGCCGCGATATCCGTTCGAGTTCCATCAGGGGGACGCTCTGGAATATCTGGCGGCACGCGGGCACGAGTTCGATGCGATCCACGCAAGCCCGCCGTGCCAGCGGCATTCAAATCTGACGCGGCGGTGGGGGCGGAATTCCAGTCACCCAGACCGGATTGCTGATGTTCGCAAGGGCTTGATGCGGACAGGCAAGCCCTATGTGATCGAGAACGTAGTCGGGGCGCCGCTGTGCAACGCCATAATGCTGTGCGGGTCGATGTTCGGCCTTGGTGCCGCAGGGTTCTATCTGGAGCGTCACCGGCTGTTCGAGTCGAACGTGATGCTCTGGACCCGCGGCGAGTGTCGGCACAAAGGCCCGGCCCTTCCAGTGTACGGCCATACGGGGGGGTCTGCCATCGTCGGGAGATCAAGTTCCCGGGCGTGGACGCCTGGCGTGAAGGCATGGGGATTGACTGGATGACCGTTGAAGAACTGGCCGAAGCGATTCCGCCGGCGTACACCGAGTTCATCGGCAATCAGTTGATGCGAGCACTTCTAACACCCCAACCGATATCTTCCTCCGCTGAAACGCCCACTTTCCCCGCAAAAAGCACAAAGTGACTGATTCCAGCGCCTTTACCCTTGACGCGGCCTTGTAAACACAAGTAGGCTACAGGCTGGTTGTTGGCCCTGTGCCCCAATGATCGCGCCGCAAGATGCGGCCAGACGGTTCAGTGAAAGGACTTCACTATGTGGCGATGGCTGATTCCCCTCCTGCTGTGCTTCCTGTTCTGCTCCCCCCTGCTCGCCTTCGACATCGTTCCCGCGGTGGTCGGCAATGACCAGTACATCACCGGGCGCGTTGGCCTGGGCGACCCCAATCAAGGGCTGGCCGGCCCGTATGTCCGATGGAACGACCAGGACCCCGATACCCTGTGGGGTGCCGGCGTGTTCGGCAGCTACGATCTGAGTGCTCAAGTCCGCGAGGCTGTCGGCACGGTGCTCCAGGTGCCGCAGACGTGGTGGGACACGCTCGACAAGCTGGGGGCGAGGACCTACATCGGTGCCGAGGTCGGCGTGTGTGATTTCACCGGCGAGCCGCAAGCCGAGAGCACGCCCTACTGGGGAGGGCGGTTGGGTCCGCTGGTGGGCGAGATCGGCTACACCGTCTTCGAGGGGGGCCATATCCGCCAGGCGAGCGAGATCGTCGCCGAGTCCGGTCTGATGTGGCGGATCGGCGTAGGCTGGACGTTCAGGTTCTGAGGGCTCCCCATGACAGCGAGAGGCACACCCCCCAAGTGCGTCCGAGGCGGAAAAGCCCCCTGCCCGACCTGTCGAGCGCAAGTTCGGTGCGACTGGGCGAGCAAGGTCCTGGAGAGCGACGAATCGAAAGTCACACACAAGATGTGGCAGGCGAGGAAAGCGTGAGGCAGTCAATGGGCTGGTGGGAAAGCATCAAGGCCGCATTCGCGATCATCGGAGCCATCAACGCATTCCGGAGGGAATATGAGGAACAGGGAGCGGCCAGATTGTCCCCGGAAGCGGCCCAGCGGGACCGGAGGCGGTTGCAAAAGCTGGCCATAGACTTCGAAGACAAGCAGAATAGCGGCCTGCGGGCACTGACCAAGATCGACGACGGCGTGGCCGAGTACCTGCGGGATCTGCTCGACAGCGACCTGCTGACCATCTACCTGTCACCCAAGACATCGATGTTGGATCGGCAGATGGCCCGCAAGCGGATCATGGATGAAGCGGAGCCGCCCGTAATCACGGGTGGGGATGGGTGAGTAGGCAAACAAAAAGGCCCGCTTCGGCGGGCCGGTGCTCTTTGAAAAGTCCAGACAGATTCGATATCAGAGGTTCATAGCCTCCAGCCCGCGGCGGATCACCTCGCGGGCGAACTGGCTGAGGCTGACGAGCTTGCCTCGGGATGAGGCAGCCTTGATCTGCCCCTGCTGGAGCAGGGCGTAGGTCTTGGCGTCCAGGCCGATCATGCGGCGGACGGCCGGCGGGGTTTTGGTGGGCTTCGTGGTCATGGGTGCTGTTCTCCTAATAGTCGAAAAATCGTAGTCAATCGCCTTTCAACCGGGCCGGATAAATGGGGCGGGCCGGTTGGAATGCAAGGCCCGAGGTCGTGGGACCAAAGGCGTGCACCGACCCACCCCAAGGATCAAATGTCAGCAGGCATACTCTTTCGGAACGCCGAACACGATGTCGCGCCCGAGGAATTCGGCGGTGCAGGCGTAGCCCTTCCAGATCGCATGCGTATCTTCACGGTCTGGGTCGTCGCTATTATCGACCACCCACCACACCAATTGGGCCTCTGGGTCCGTCTTGCGGGCCTCGTCGAGCAGGTCCAAGCCCTCCTGTTTGGAGTTGCGGGGCTCTTTGGCCTCGCCCTGGACGTCCGCATCGTAGGCCCAGCCGGGACGCTCCAGAGTCAGACGCTCCTCCAGGTAGACCGCCTCATGCTCGATGTTCTCGGCGACCAGACGCTTGAGACGGGTGCTGCCGTGCTCGGCGATCCAGGCGTTTTCCTCGGCGTGTGCGGCCTCATCGGCCGCCTGCTGGCGATGCAGGGCCTCAGCGCGGAGGCTGGCCCACCGCGGCCATTCGGGCGTGTAATACCACCCATTGATCGTCATGCGGTCATCACGGATGTCACGAGGCATGATGGTGGGGTCCGCCAGAAAATCCCGCTCAACCTGTTCCAAATTGGCTTGGGCGTCAGCCTCATTACGTTGCTCAACCTCAGTGGCGAGCGTATGCCATTGTGGGTCTGTCCGGTAGATCGTCGCGGTGGGCAGCGCAATCTTGTCGGTGTCATCGGGTCGGCCCGCAAACCACCGACAGTTGATCCGGGCTCGCGCGGCTGGATCGCCGAAGAATGCCTCCATCGCGGCCGTCCGGTCACGATCGCACTGGGCCTCCTCGGCGGCCTTTCGTTCCGCCTCGGCGAGTTGTGCTTCAAGAGCGACTTGGGCCGCTGCGCCCATCGCAGAGATCGTCTCGTCCACCATCTCTGGGGTGATCTGGTCAACCTCCACGTCGCGAACCATGCGATGCTGGATTTCGTGGCTCATCACCCTGGACGCTATGGTGCCCGCCTCTGTGATGCGAAGGCCACAGAGAATATCCGGGTATTGGCCTCCGCACCATTGCAGGATCAGCCGTCGGTTGTCCTCTGATAGTGCGGCCGGGTCAACGTCTGCGATGATGATTTCTGGCTCGTTCCTGCCCGTGGCGAGCCTACGAGCCTGAATGTACTTCTCGCTGCGCTTAATTTCGATGTTCATGTTGCCACCTTTCTGCCCCTCGGCGGGGCGGAAACAGAGAAAAGAAATCAGGTCCACGTTGGACCCTTTTACCTCATTGGTTTTGGGCCTCATGGCTCGCGGTGAGCCACAAGGAGTATTGTGTTGTCAATCATGCTCAACTGTCTACAGTGTATACTCTGTATCGTATCTGTCAAGGGCTTAGTTTAGAAAAATCTTCGCCATGTGCTGTAACGCCTTGGCGGTGCGTGAGTTATGGACGAAAAAAAATCAGAGACAAAATCGGCAGGGACGCCCAAACAAGCGAAGCACGCCGGGGGCAGACCACGCACGAGGACGCCCGCGAAGTGGAGCGCGGCGCAACTCGCCAAGATCGACCGCATGGCGATGGATCAGTGCAAAGACGGCACAATCGCAGATGCGATGGGAATTGACCCGGGCACCTTCAAAACAGAGTTTTCGTCCAGAACGCACCAAAAGCGATGCCAGGGCAAGGTTGAACTGCACCGGCTCCAGCGGAAACGGGCCGGGAAAGGCTCCGATACCATGCTGATCTGGCTTGGGAAGCAACATTTGGAGCAGAGCGACAAGAATCAAATTGATGCGAACGTCAACGTCAAGAGTCTGGCCGATATTGCGGCTGTTATGCGTGGGGCTGGCGATCATGCCGGCAGCTAAGGCGAAGTTCTCGCCCGCCGACCTGGCCGCCATGCGCGAGACGTACGCGCGGGTGATCGAGTACCGCAAGGACCCTGTTGGCTTCGGCGTCAACGTCTTGGGGATTCCACCTCATCACATCTGGCCGAAGATGCGACTGATTGCTGAGAGTGTGCGGGACAACCAGAAGACGGCTGTGCCGGCGGGTCACAGCGTCAGCAAGACCTACGGGGCTGGGCGGTTGATTGTGCCGTGGTTCAAGACGTGTTTCCAGCCAAGCACGGTGGTAACGACCGCCCCGAGCGACAATCAGGTGCGCAACCAGCTATGGCGGCATATCGCAGCATCCTTCGCGTCAGCCCGCGTTCCCTTGGGCGGCAAGCTCTCGCAGATGATGTGGGATTGCAAGCCGTCAGAAGAGATTCTCGCCTCGTTGCCACCAGAGGCCCGCGAGTGCTGGGCGCTCAACTTCGCAATGGGGTTCTCGACTTCCCCGGACTCCTCAACCGAGTACGCGACCAAAATGCAGGGCTGGCATAACGATTGGGTGTTGGCCATCCTCGACGAGGCGTGCGGGATCATGGGCCAGATTTGGGATACCGTGGTGGACGCCCTGCTGGTCAACCAACGGTGCAAGGTTCTGGCCATCGGAAACCCGACCGATCCGGAAGGTAAGTTCGCAGATGCTTGCCGGGTCAAAGGCAAACTCAACCATCTTGAGCAATCCTCGGAGCCGTACACAAGCGATGAGGGGTGGCGTGTGATTCCCGTGAGTGTTCTGGACACCCCCAACTACATTGAGGGCCGCGAGGTCATCCCGGGTGTGGCGGGCCGCGACTACGAGGAGCAAATCTGCAAGAAGCACCCCCGCGGCTCAAATGGCTGGCTCATTCGCATCAAAGCCGCCTTCCCTTCCACCAAAGAGGGCACCTACTATGGCTTCGAGTACGCCCAGGCCGAGCGAGAGCATCGCATCGGCCATTATCCCTACGATCCATCCTTCCCGGTGTATCGCTTTGCAGACTTCGGCGACGTGTGGACTGCGGCGTTCGACGTGCAGTTCATCCGGGGCCGCATCCGGGTCATCAACGACTACTGGGACAATGCCGGCAACGCCAATTCGCATGGCGGGACCACCCCCGTAGACGGCGTGGGCGCCCTTGGGGTAGCCAAGTCGATGCAGGCTATGCCCTACATCTGGGCCAAGATCCACTATGCCGGGCCCGACCTGGAGGGCAGCAACAAGAAATCGTTCGTTGCCAGCGGCACCACGACACGCGACGTGCTGCTCGGCCTCGGATTCCACTTTGCCGCGGCGCCGGCAATCAGCTTCGATGAGGGCATTCAGGCGGTTCGGCTGCTGTGGCCCCTGCTGGACATCGACGAGAGGGGCAGTGGGACGTTTCTGGCGGCCGCCCGTGGCTACGGCAAACTCAAGAACGAGCGCATGAGCACGGACGAACAGCCGGTGTACCACAACCAGCCAGCGCCGACGTGGCATCGGCACATGATGGACGCCTTGCGGCATCTGGCGGTGCAGTGCCAGGCGGCACGGCCGAGCGATGAGCCGCTCATGTACGCGACAGTGCAGGCGGGCAGACAGGTGCGACCCGCCGTGCTCAATCGCATGGGCCTGTAGGCCCGAGAATGAGTGTTGTGTTTGGACGATGAAGAAAAATGAATCGACGTACACTACTTCAATCCGTTCTGGCACTTCCAGCCCTGCTGGTGGGGAGATTGGCGGCAAATTCTGTCTGTACCACCCGGACTGAGGATTCCATCCAGGAAGACGTTATTGCCTTCCGTCGGTACTGCCACGCTCGCGCGATGACAGAATGGGACGAGATGGTTGCGGCACAAGGACAAGTCAACACCATCCGGTCAGCAATGATTCGCAGCCGGCAGGGTCCGCCACTGTCGGGCCGATACAACGACCTACAGCGGGCGGCATTGGTTGACCTAAAGGAGATAGAGCTCCTGGGAACTGAATAGCCAAGAATTGCCAAAAGAGGGGGCATAAGCGGAGTAGCTACCGCTGAGGTGCCTTGAACCACCGAGCCCGTCAAGGGGGCTTGAGTCGGACGACCGATTCAGGTCTTTTGGCTGGAATGATAACATGGAACTTCGCACGCACAAAACGCTCTCCGATGACCAGCAGACCGAGTTGATGGCTCAACTGGCCGAGTGGCGTGGCGTGGCCGACTCCGGCTGCAAAGACGCGCTCGAACAGATGACCAAGTGCGACGACTTCAACAACGGCGACCAGTGGGACTACAGCACCAAGAAGGATCTGGAAGACCAGGGCAAGTACGTTGCGACCATCCCCATGATACGCCCCCAGGTCAATCAACTCGTCGGCAACGTCGTTTCCAACCCCAAGGACATCACGATCGTCAATGTCCACGGAGGGATGAAAGCGGTCGCCGATCTCAAAAGTGCGCAACTCAAACACGCGCTCGAAATCAACGACGCCGTGAACCTCATGGTCCAGTGGTTCCAGCGTGGCGTTATCACGAGCCGCAGCTATCTGGCGTGGTTCGCCGACTACACGCGCGATCCCGTCAACGGCAACCTGACCATTCGCCACCTGCCCGAACTCAACTGCCTGTGGGACCCGACGTGCCGGAACTACGACCTCAACGGCACGTGCGGGGGCGGGGATGCGGCCAAGTTCTTTTTCTTCGACGACTGGGTAGACCAGGACTGGGCCGATAAACGCTGGCCCGAAGCAACGTCAAATTTCAGCCAGACCGCCGGGCAACCCAGCCTCTTCGGCCGCATGTACAACGGTGTGACCCAGTTCCTCTACGGCCTCGTCGGCAAGTCCACGGAGCGATTGCGGCAGCGGTCGGGACTGTCCGACGCCGATTACTCTGCGACCCGCTATCGCCTCCAGCACTGCTGGTGGATCGCCCACGAGGAATGCTGGTACTGGTATGATACGCGGCGGTCGCAACTGGACCCGCTTATCCTCATCAGCCGCAAGGACATCAGCCGGGCCCGCAAGACCACGGAGCGGCATCCGGACGTGTACCGCATGGTCCGCAGCACCGTGCGGGTGATGCATCACACCCTGTCGATCGGCAGCCAATTCCTGGAGGACTGGGTAGACGAGTTCAATCTTGCCCAGGCGAATCTCTCGGCGTATCCGGTGGTGCCGTTCTACCCGGCCCACGCATGGGGTCGGGCGGCGGGCGTCGTGGACGACATGATCGGGCCGCAGGAGGCCCTCAACTGGATGCGGTCCCTGATCGTCAATACGGCCAAGCTGGGGCCCAACAGCGGGTGGAAGATCGGGAAGGACATCGACGGGTACTCCGCCGTCCTCCGCGAGCACAGCGGCGAGGCGGCCCAGGTCATCGACCTGAGCAAGTGCGGCAATTTCGCCGAGCGCATCGAACCCCCGCAGATCAATCCGGGTTTGGTGAACACCGAGCAGAACAGCAAGCTCGAAATCCGCGAGGTCTCCAACATTCGCACGGAGGCCCCGGAGCAGGATACGGCGCAGATGAGCGGTCGGGCCATCCTGGCGAAGCAGGCGAACAGCCAGACGGGTGTGGCGCCGAGCCTTGCCAACTTCGATTGGTCCCTCAAACTGTTCGGCAAGGTGGGCAACAACATCATCACCTGCTCGGGCGTCTACGGTGACGACGAGATCAAGGCGATTGTCGAGGACGGCCGGCTGCTCGACGATAACCTGCTCCACGAGGCCCGGGTCATGGTCTGTGCGGCCATCGGCGCGGAAATGCCGCAGGAGCCCCCGGTTCCCAATCCGGCCATGTTTGAGACGGCCCCGCCCAACGTCAAAGTGGCGATGGGGCAACTGTATGTGCAGGAGAAGGAGCAATACGAGCTTGCCCTCCAGGAGATCGACCGCTTTGCCAGGCCGATGGCGATTCAGGCGCTCATCGATGCGGCCCGCAACCCCATTGCCGGGACCTACCACTGCACCGTCAACCTGAGTCCCTATGGCGTGACGGCGCGGCTCCAGCAGATGGCCAACACGATCGAGGGCAACGAGATCCTCATCAAGAACGGCTATCTGCCCTTGCCTGAGCGGGACGTGATCGAGGCGATGGACCTGCCGCATAAGGACCGGCTTTTGCGAGAGAGAGGGTACGCATGAACCGACGCGACCTTTTCACAGCCATCCCGTTCGTAGGTGCCTTGCTGGCTGGCAAGAAGGTGCAAGCCGTGGCCGCGAAGCCGCCATCTCACTCTAAGGTGGTGAAGATTGTTGACACCTTCCAGACCTTCGGTGACCCCGGGCCTATTCGCGGCATGACACGCTACTACGATCATATATTTGTGGCAACCGACAATGCTGTGTACCGCATCAACGAGGTAGATGACCTTCCCGTAGTCGAGTTGGTGTCTGCGGACCGTTGGGCACAGGACCAAGCCAAAAGGTCTGCTTAGTGGATCGAAAATGACATGCGGGTTGCCTTGGGAGAGTTTGATGTCAAGTGATACTCCTCTCTATCCCGAGTACACCCTGAACCACAGCCGCCTGCCGCGGGCGCTGGTCTTCGAGTTCTTCGGCCGCCAGGGCAAGGCTACGCGGCTGGATTTCGATTTGGTCAAGGCCCGGCATTTCGAGCCGGGGACGGAAGAATTGAAGAAGGGGCCGGTGCGATAGTGCGTCAGAAGATCGTCGGCACATACAGACTTGGCGGCCAGATGGTCCAAGTTGTCCTGCGAGAAGGAAGGGGTGGCGAAGGCTATCCTCTCCCCGGCGACATCGACTACCCACGTATCAAGATCGGGGCCGACTCAAGGGACTGGCAATATGTGGTTGGCGTGGCAATGCACGAAGCCTCTGAGTTAGTGGCATCCTACCTGCACTATCGGTACGGGCCGACCAACATGGACGCCGACGATCTGCTTTCGTTGGTGTTCATTATGACGCACCCGCAATTCTCGGAACTCTGCGCCCGAGTCGGGATGTTCTTGGCCGACTGCCTGCCTGACCTGTCGGCGGCGTGGAAGAAGTGGAAAAAGGAGAAGAAATAGCATGAGCAGCAAGAACTGCAATCGCAAGCACACCCCCATTGTCAGCAAGGCCCAACAAAGGCTGTTCGGTGCCGTTGCCGGCGGCAAGGCCAAGGTGGGTGGGCTGTCCAGGAGAGAGGCCCGCGAGCACCTGAGCGAGAGCAAGGGCAAGAAGTTGCCGAACAGGAGCCGGAAGAAGTGATAACCACCATCGTCCGCAAATCCGCTCCGTGGGACAAGCACACGATGCTCGATCTGATGAACGTCGGGTTCACGGACGAGTTCAAACTGCACCTGCCGATGGAGCGAGTCAAGGCCCGGACCCAGAGTGAGGCCGACAAGGACGCGATACAGCAGCGGCTCAACATCCACCTGTGGCCCTGGCAGGCCCGGTGTGCGTGCGGGGCGGTACGGGACAAACAGGAACTCAAGGCGCACGGCGGGCAGTGCGAGAAATGCCGACCGGCCGAGACAAGGGACCCGCAAGAAGGAGTCGCCGCATGAAACGCTACCTGTTGATCGCTGGTCTGTTCGCGTTTGGCTGGGGCTTCTTTGTCGGCTACGAGGTCCGCGAACCCGTGACCTTCGACGTTGCCGCTTTCACCCGGGACGTACAGGACACATTGGACGCTTTCCAGCATTAGAACAGCATTATAAGGCTTTAGGAGATCATCGACATGGCACTCGCAGAAGACCGCATACCGTCCGATCCGCGCAAGCGTGAGGAATACGAGACCGCGCAACGCCAATTGGAGCGCACGCAGGCCGACCAGGCCCAGGCGACTCAGGCGATGCAGGACGAGCTCGCCAAGAAACAGAAGATGGCCGCCATCGACGCCAAGCGTGACAGCGCCCGGCTCGCGGAGAGGCGGAAGGCCGAGGCCGCCTACAAGAGCGAGCAGCAGCGCCAGCGCGACGAGTATCTCGCTACACCGCTGTCGGCCGACGAAAAGGTCGAACTGGAACGCATGGAGGCGATGGCGAACGCTCAGGGCGTCGGCAGTCCGGATCCGGACATGATGCGGACGCTGGCCGATCTGCGGGTGCGGGACAAAGTGAAGGTGAAGAAGGGATAAGGACGGGGACAAGTAAACCCCCGCAGACGTTTTTCGAGAGAAGAAGGAGCGAAATCGTATGAAGAAGTGCATCGTCATTGTATTGCTCGTCGCTCTGTGCGTGGTCGCGTACGCCCAGACGACGCCCCAGCCGGCCGCGAAGCCTGCCCCAGTGGCGCAGCAGCAGATCAAACCCCTGCTCGGTCTGCTCAAGCCCCTGCCGGGCCAGTGGACGCAGGCGTTCCAGAACGAGCCGGTCGGGCAGGTGATTATCGTCTACAACATCGCGGACGCTCAGCAGCAGATCGCCAATCTGACGGCCGAGAACCGGGCACTGGCGAAACGGGTGGCGGATCTCGAAAAGAAGTTGAGCCCGACCGAGAAGCCGATCGACGCGAACAAGGAGCCGGTGGACAAGGTGGACGGGAAGAAGTAGGCAGCATGATCCCTGAGAAAGAGAAAACTCTGTCCCATCTGCTACGGCAGGTCGCCCGTCTGCTGGGAATCGACAATGGCTCCGTCCGGGCCGACTTCCGCAACGGGCAGCCGCGCAAGGTGCAGCCGACACCGGTGATACGGCTGGGAGAGCAGAAATGAGCCAACGACTGTACGTAGGACGGCCACCCGACGATGGCTACGATTGCATCCTGACCGGCACGGAGGGCGCACGCGAAAAACTGCGTTCGGAATGGCTCTGCATGTTCGAGGGTTTCTATGCCGGTCCCTTCAAGATCAGGATTGGCGACCTGACCCTGTTCGCCGAATTGAAGCAGGTCATAGCGGACGTGCTGGAATCCGTCGGGCGGGTGTTCCCCGACGACGTGTGGGTCTTCTACTGCGGCGACAGTTGCATCGAGCATCCAACGGAGCACGAACTGTCCACTTGGCTTGACCGGATAGGGCTGGGAGGGGTGAAAGAATGATAGAGAAGACCAAGGTGCTTACCGACAAGGAACTGATCGCGTATCTCGATGCCGTGATCGGGACGATCGGGCAGGTCATGGGGCCAGAAAAACTCGACTGTCGCCTCGGCGGTAATTGCCCAACAGTGAGAGAACTGATCGACCGCGCACGGCAGGCAGCCAAGACCAATGAGGTTTGCTTCGACTGACGAAAGAGGGCCAGACAACCCCCTGAACAACTGAATATCGAGTACCGGACACGCTTACAGAGCCCCGGGATGATCTCGCAAGAGGTCGCCCGGGGCTTTTTTGTTTTCCGGGCAATGTGGGGACGCTCACCGAGCTCGGTTCCCGCACGGCCCAGCGAATGACAAAGGGCCACGCCAGTCCCCCGGCGGCGAATAGTCGGGGCTTGCGGCCAGAGGGCGCCGCTTAAAGTCCTCCCCTCCCGTGGGGTACACGAGGTTTCCGGCTACGGGGCCGGTAGGAGCAACGAGTTATGGGTACGAACCCGAACGAAGAAGTGATCGAAGTCAACGTGAGTGAACTAACCGAGGAATTGCTGGACCAGCCCGAGACTGGTATCGAGTCGGAGGTCGCACCGGAGGAGCCTGCGCCCGTCGAGGACGAGCAGCCCGCCGAGGACCTGGAGCCTGTGGACGAGGCCGAGGAAGCCATTGAGGAAGCGGAGCCGACCGACGAGGAGCCTGCCCCCGAGCAGGCGGCGAAGCCCAAGGCGGCCAAGACCGTCCCCCTGGCGACCCACATCAAGACAGAGCGCGAGAACCGCAAACTGCGGCGGCAACTGGCCGAGTTCCGCACCTTGCAGCAGTTGGAGCAGCCTGCGGCACCTCAGAAGCCCGCCGAGGCCGCGCCGAGCCCGTTCGAGAAGTGGGAAGCCGACAATGCCGAGGCCCTGCGCGAAGACCCGTCCCTGCCCGTACCCGCCAAGATCATGCGGGAACAGCGCGAGTGGGACCGTCAGCAGCAGGTGCAGGCGACGGCCAGCACCACCGCCGAGCAGGAGGCCCACACGCGCAGGGTCAGCATCGCCCAGACCAAGGCCAAGTATAGCGCCGAGGACTTCGGCGACGTGCTCTCCTTCGACACCATCGTTTCGCAGGGCGCGAGCCTGCTGACGCAGGACGACATTCGGGACATCAACGCAGTTCCGGGCCGGGTGGGCGAGAAATCCTACCGCCTGTGCCTGGAGCGCCTGCGCCAGTCCGATCCGGACGTAGCCCGGGAGATCAATGCTGCCCTCCGTGCTCGACGCCAGTCTCGTACTGCCAATCCGGCCAATCCCTCAACGAAAACAGCAACCCCAACACGAAAGGCCAATCCGCCCACGCGCGAGGAAGTCTTGCGCCGGGGCCAGGGGCGCCCACTCCGCGCCCATGAGGCCCTCGGCCTGAGATTCAGCCCGTAGGCGCACGGCCAGAGAGGTAACATCTTATGACTGACACGAGTTATGCCTTTACGGACCCAAGAGCCCAAACCCAGTGGGCCGCCGATACGTTCGACGATGCGCTCGAACTGATGCGGATGACTCCCCTGATGGGGCAAGATGCGTGGTCCATTATCCGCGTCAACTCCGATCTCAAGGCCAAGGCCGGCGGAACGGTTGTCTTTGATTGCGACGACGAACTGACCGGCGCGGGCGTCGGGGACGACGGCGACACGACCAACCAGGCCCAGCAGTTGACCACCAAGAACCAGTCCGTGACGGTCCACACCCGGGCCACGCGGACGCAGTTGGCCGGTATGCAATCGGCCCAACTGACCCGGACCAAGGGCGTCCAGGCGTTTCGGCAGAAGTCCAAGGAGAAGCTCGCCAACTGGCAGGCCCGTGTCATGGAGCGCGACCTGCTCGGCTCGTTGACCGGCGAGTGCAACGAGAACTACTCCGCTGCGGCGATTCAGACCATCAACGAGGTCTACCCGACGAGCACCCGGATTCTGTATCTGGGCCAGACCGTCACCGCCACGCCGGCCCTGGGCAATAGCGGCACCGCCTTTGCGACGGACGCCCTGCTCAGTGCCGACACCAACACCAATGAGCTTTTCGGCACCCTGGTCCTGCAACGGGCCCGGAGAATGGCCGTCACGGCGTCTCCGCGTATGCGCCCCGGCCGCTTCCGCCAGATCCCGGCGAGCCAAGAGCACAGCATCTTCTTCCCGCCTCAGGGCGGCAAGCAGGGCAAGGTCATCGGCGACTTCTTCGTGGTCTTCGCCTCGCCTTACCAGATCGAGTCGATGCGGAGCGAAGTCGGCGCTACCGGCTTCAACTCCATGATTCAGGCGGCGGCCGAACGCGGCAACGATAACCCGATCTTCACCGGGGCCGCGATCCCCTTCCTCGGGATGCTGGTCTGCGAGTGGGAACTGATCCCGTACCGGACCGGCGCGGGCGGCACCACGTTGGCCGAGGGCTTCCTGCTCAACGGCGCGCGCAACGCCACCACCGACCCGGTTGGCAACGGCAAGAGTGTGGCGCGGGCCCTGCTGCTCGGAGCCAACGCGGGCATTTGGTCCTGGGCGATGCCGTTCGGGTGGTGGGAAGACGTTTATGATGCGAACAAGCCCATCGTGAAGACAGAGGGCATCTACGGCTGCAAGGTGAATCAGTGGTCGAGTCATGGCACCAGCACCCCTGTTGCCGAAGTCTCGCGTCTCTGCATCGATACTCAAATTGTGCTCTGAGCGGTCTCAGCAAAACCCGGAATGACACCACACACCACCGGCGGGTCACGGCAGACCCCGAGGCCCGCCGGTTGGTTCTTCAAGAGAAAGGCAACACATATATGAACGGCAGAGTTTTCCTTACGGCCACGCTGATTCTGACCCTGGCCCTGACTTCGGTCGGCTGGGCCCAGCGCGGCTATGTGCGGCACGACCTCCAGATCAAGAGTGAGGACGGCCAGGCCGTCACGGACATTACATCGATCAAGATTTGCACCACGGGCACCACGACCGCCCAGACCATCTACAAAGACGCCCTGCTGACTACGGCGGTCACGAACCCCATCACCACCGTTTCGAGCAATACGACCCTGACGCAGGCGAACGGGACCTGTTACTGGTACGGCATCGACGCCTACGACATCGTGGCGATCTCGACGCAGTACGGGACTATCACGGCCAAGGGTTACTCCTCCAGCCGCGGGACGCTCATCTTCCCGACCTATTGGGCTGCCAGCCAGTCGCAGACGTCCACGGACGCGCAGAGTTTCGCTCTCGGCACGGATAGCGACTGGGTGCTCCAGGGCGGGGCCACGGCCGACCGGCTGACGATGACCCCGGCCACGGATGGGGCCACGCTCTACTTCGGCAGTGCCACCCGGCAGGCCGATTTGACGTGGTTCTCCGGCACTGGCACAACCTACGTCGTCTGGAGCCAGGCAGGCAACACGGAGACCTACACCGGCGTCGATGCCGTGTTCAGCGACACGGCCAAGGCCAAGTTCGGCACGGATAGTGATTTCTCCTTCTATTCCAGCACGGCCAAGCAACTTGATATCGTGCCGACTGTGGCCGATGAGAGCCCGATTCTCAATATCGGAGCGGACACCACGGGTGTCAATGTCAAGTTCTTTGCGGCGACGACCGGGGACTATGCCTACTGGGACGCCGCCAATGAGACGTTCAATATCCTCGACGCCACGCTCTCCCTGGGCGACTCCGACAAACTCCTGTTCGGCGACAATGTGGGCACCGGGGATCTGTACCTGGAGTCCACTACGAACGTCCTGACTCTTGGGCAGGTGGTTGCGGGCACGGGCACTTTCGTGCTCGGCGTGGACGGCAAGGGTATCGACACCACCTTTTACGGCGAAACGGCTTCCAGTTACATGAAATGGGACCAGGACGGCTTCACGAACGGCGCCCTGCTCATCAATGCCGCCTCCATCAACCTGGCGGACGGCGACGGCCTTTACTTTGGCTCGGCACTGGGAACGGGCGACTTCAAGATTTCGGATGAAACCGATGTCTTGACCTTTGATGTGGTGGCGGCCGGCACTGGGGAAATCGCCATCGGAAATGACGCCGACGATGTTCCCACCAAGTGGTTCGGCGAGACGACCGGGGCCTTCTGGTACTTCACCGGCGACCAGTTGCAGGGCGATAAAGTGTCCCTGGCCCTCGGCGACGGCGACAAGATTCTGTTCGGCGACACGCTCGGGACCGGCGACTTCTCCATCAGCGACGAGGGAGACGTGCTGACGTTCACCCAGATCGTGGCCGATACCGGTGCGGTCGCCTGGGGCGCCAACGATGCCGGTATGGATCAGACGTGGTACGGCGAGTCTGCCGGGGCCTACATGAAGTGGGATGCCACGGGAGCCGATAAGCTCATCCTCAACGGCATTGATTCCTCCGGAACGCTGTTCGGTATCACCGCGATCGACACGACCGGCAATTCGGACACCATGACGATTACCCATTCGGGAACTGGAAGCGGTCTGAAAGTCACGGCCTCCACAGCCACGGCGGTCAACGAAACCCTCGTGGCGGCGACCTCGCAGACCACCAGCGTACTCAAGGTGGACGGCACGACCGGCTCCTGGTTGGGTGCCGACGCTACCGGCATGGTCAATCTGACCAACGACGGCGCTCTGGCTCACGTCAATAGCTCGCTGCTCTACATCGCCAATACGGGTGTCCCTCAGAACGATTCCCGCGGCTCCTCGCTGCGGATCGTGGACACCGGCAACGCGGCGGCGGGCACGGCGGGCTATGCGGTCTACATCAGTGCCACCGACGCGACCGTGGAAGCCATGTATGTCGATGACGGCAACGTGCTGGTGGATGACTACATTCGCTCAGCCAAGGGTGTCCAGTCCAGCCAAGTCACTGTGGCGGCTGACGTGGAAGCCAGCCAAGTCACGATTCCGGCCGGGACGCGCTTCGCCCTGATTACCAGTGATGGTGCCACGAAGGTTGTGTGTCTGCCTAACGCTACGGCGGGCGACATGATCGAGATTTACTGCGCCGCGACCGGCTGCGAGTTGCAGACGTTGGCGAGCAGCAACGCCACGATCAACGCCGTGGACTGCGACGGGGCCAACGAGATGGCCATAGCGGCAGGGGCCGTTTACCACCTCGTCTGTGTGGCCACGAACACTTGGATTGCCTATGGCTGGGGTGCTGACGGTGCGGCTATTGCCACCATCACCCCGGACGCCGATTCGTAATAGCGACCTCCTTCTTTGGGCTTGCGAGGGGCAGCCGAAGCCGCCCCTCGCAAGCCCGAAAGGCAAGCAATATGAGACGATCACTGACGACCGCCATTCCCACCCTGATTCTCCTGGCCGTCCTGGCGATGGGTGCCGCCCTGACGAGCATTCCGCCCATCCAGGATCAGGAGACGTGGTATCTCATGCGGGCAGTTTCAGCCAACGATACAGCGTTGGGCGTAACCACGAACAACTGGACGACCGTGGGGGTCAACGCTTCCGGCCTGTTTGTGTCGATTCCCTCCGGCTGGACCTGGGTCCGCTTCGGGGCCATCGTCTACGGGGACGGCGACGGCGCGGGAGATCCACACAACGGCACCTTCACCTACAAGGCCCTGGCGGTTCACCGCGGCGGGCCGGCCGAGACGGTCTGCACCGGCACGATGACCGGCGGCAACCTGCGGCTCTCGCATTACCCCTACGGCAACGTGGATGCGGTTTCTGATGCCGCCAGCACCAAATGGATCGAGGGGCCGCCGACCTGTACGGACTACTGGCCGACCGCAGCAATGGTCGCAGGAACGGGTGACGACGTGGGCAGCGTTTCCTTCGCCACCAACGGCGCCATGGCATTCGGGGTGGAAGTGACGGCCATCACGAATCTGACGACCGTGTACCTGGTTTACACGGGCGGGAGGTAGTAGGGAATGAAGCGTATTCCTTTGTTCTTGTCGCTCCTGTTGCTGGCCCCCCTGGTCTTCGCGCAGACCTGCCCCACCCAGCCGTTCGTGGACTGGAGCAAGTGGGCCGTGACCCTGGACCCCGTCCAGATTGCGACCGATCCGAACACCGGCCAGAAATGTGTCCTGGGTCCGCCGATCTACACCCACCCCGGCCAGACCTGGACGATCCGTGCGAGCATCTGCGACCCCGACAGTGATCCGATGACACTGACGGCCTCGATGGGAACACTGGTAGTCCATGCGGACAACACCTACACGCTGACGGGCGCAGCTCTGACGCTGGGTATCCAGTACGTCACGATGACCCTGGTGGATCAGTACCAGATTCCGAGCGAGTCGATCACGCGCAAAGGTACTTGGGTCATCGTGAGTATCCCCAAGAACAAGCCCCCGGTGCTGTGCGGAGGGTTGCCGTGAGAATCCTTGCACTGACCTTCCTGCTGTCCCTTGTGGCGAATCGTCCGCCGAGCCTCGGTGCTCCGCTGGTACGTTGGCAGGGCTGGCCCTATCCGCAGCAACGCGAGGTCATGCGGCAGTACAAGCTGACGGGCGTGCTCTACAAGTACCCCGCGTGGACCGGCGAGAATCCCTTTGAGGAGACGGGACAGTGAGACGACTTTCAATCCTATTGGTTCTGCTGCTGGCCCTGCCCGCCCATGCTGCCACTCTCTATTTTTTCAACGGCGGTGTGGATACCAAATGGACGACGACAGGCAACTGGTCGCTGAACAGCAACAATAGCCCGGAGAGTCTGGCCGGTCGTGTGCCGCTGGCTACTGACGATGTGGTGCATGACCAAGCCGGGCTGACCTG
>JAJFVE010000158.1 GCA_021371965.1 Planctomycetaceae bacterium | reverse complement strand
CGCCGTTCCTCGTGGCTACCGCTTCATCGGCATCAACTCGGGCGTCAAGCACTCCGTCGGCGGCCTCGCCTATGGCCGCGTCCGTGCCGCCGCCTTCATGGGCCTCAAAATCATCGCCGCCGCCGGTGCCGCCACCTCCGGCTGTTGGTGCAATGTCTCGCCCTCAGACTTCGCTGCTGAATACGAAGCGCTGCTCCCTGACGAGATGCCCGGCGCTGACTTTCTCCAGCGTTACCAAAAGACCGGCGACACCGTCACCAGCGTCCTTCCCGACCTTTCCTACCCAGTGCGACAGGCCTCCCGCCATCCGGTATACGAAAACGCCCGCGTGCATCGCTTCGCAGAGTTGCTCACCTGCGGCGATGAAGCCGCCATGATACAAGCCGGGAATCTGATGGTGCAGTCCCACGAAAGCTACAGCGCCTGCGGCCTCGGAGCCCCGGAGACCGACCTCCTGGTGCGTCTCGTACAGGAATGCGGCCCCTCTGCCGGCCTCTACGGAGCCAAGATCACCGGCGGCGGCTCCGGCGGCACCGTTGCCATTCTGGCCGCTCAGGGGACCGCCGCCGTCATCCGCGGCATCACTGCCGAATACCGCCGCCAAACCGGCCTCAAACCAACCGTCCTCACCGGTTCAGCCGAGGGCGCAATGCACTGGGGCATCAAGTCCCTCTAATCCTCCCGTGTCTGAGGTCCATCCGTGTTCACCCTCCGCGCCGCCGCCGCTGCTGTCAGGCTCACAGATGACAACATGGAGCAGCTTCGCAGCAAAGAAGCTGTCTTCACCCGCCCTTACGAAGGTGAATTCCGCGCTGCCGCCCTGGTCATCGAAGGCGACCAGCGCGTTGCGCTCGTATCTGTGGATGCTCTCCTGGTGCCCGGCCACATCGTGCGCGCCGCCGTGGACCGCCTCGCCGCCGCCGAGCGCCTTCCTGCCGGGAATGTCATCGTCTGCGGCACCCATACCCATCACGCCCCCTCGACCCTCGACTACCTCGGCTGCACCTCCAACAAGGAGTACCTCCGCCGCATTGAGGAGGGCATCGTCCTGGCCGTAACAAAGGCCGTCTTGGCCCTCGAGGACCCGCAGGCCGGCCCCAATGCCACCCAGGTGGAACTACTCCTCGGTCTCGCCCAGGAAGCTACAATCGGTCGCAACAGCCGCCTTCTGCTCCGCGACGGCATGATCGGCTGGTGGGGCTACATCGAAGAGGACGCCCTCCATCCCACGGGCCCCTACGATCCCGATCTCTACGTCCTGGCCCTCCGTCGCAGCGACGGCTCCCTCGCCGGGCTCGCCTTCAACCATTCCGTCCACAACATCGGCGCCCTCGCCCCCGACGTCTTCTCACCCGCCTTCTACGGCCACGCTGCCCAGGAACTCGAACGTCGCTGCGGGGCCATCACCGCCTTCTTGCCGGGAGCCTTTGGCTCGACCCACAACATCACCTACAGCGGCAGCGGCATTTCTCCTGCCGAGTGCGCCCACCGCGTCACCGAAGCCGCCCAGGAAGCGCTCCGCGATGCCAGGCCCATTCTTATGGGGCCCGTCCGCGTGCTGCGCAAGCGCTTCAACTACCGCCTTCGAGAGTTCGACGAGGCCCGCGAGGAAGCTGCCGTGAAGGTCTACTCGGAGAAGTACTTCCCACAAGTCGCCGAGGGCCAGCAGCAGGTCTTCCGCCAGCAGCGCCTCGAGATGCAGGCCGCCCCCGACCAGGAGCGCTCCACCTGGCTAACCGCCATCCGCCTTGGAGACGTGGCCCTCGTCGGTGTGCCCGGCGAGATGTTCGCTCGCCTCGGCCTCGATCTTCGTCATCGCTCACCCTTCCGCCACACCCTGATCGTTGGCCTCGCCAACGATGAGCTCGGCTACATCCCCGATCGGCAGGCCATCGAGGATGGTGGCTACCAGACTTGGCCCGGCTGGCACAGCCCCTTCGCCATCGGCACCGGCGAGGCCATGGTAGACCAGGCCCTGGAGATGCTGCGGGAGCTGTACGACGAGACCCAGCCCGCCGGCGTCGAGCCCTTCATACGCCCGCTTGGGTCCCACGAAGCTCTCCCGCTCCAGACCTTCTACAACTCCCTCAGCCACGACGCCCGCCGCCTCTTCCGCCCCCACGGCTGG
>JAJFVE010000185.1 GCA_021371965.1 Planctomycetaceae bacterium | reverse complement strand
CCCACGACCCTCGCCGGCATCATGCTCTCCCTGCAGCAGAAGGGCTGCCACAATATCAATCTCGTCACGCCAACCCACTATCAGCCCCAGATCCTCGAAGCCCTCGCTGAGGCAATCCCATTGGGACTGCGTCTCCCGATTGTGTACAACTGCGGCGGCTACGAGAGCCTCGAAGCCCTCCGCCTGCTCGACGGCATCGTGGACCTCTACATGCCGGACGTGAAGTTCCTCGCGCCCGAGCCCGGCCAGCGCTATTGCGCCGCGCCCGACTACGGCGACCGTGCCCGCGAAGCCATCCGCGAGATGTACCGCCAGGTCGGCCCGCTCGTCCTCGACGATCAGGGCCTCGCCCATCGCGGCCTGTTGGTGAGGCATCTTGTACTTCCCGAGCGTCAGGGAGATACAGCAGAGGTGATGCAGTTCATCGCCTCTCTGGACCCGGAAATCTACGTCAACGTCATGGCGCAGTACCGCCCATGCTATCGGGCCGCGGAATATCCGCCGCTCGACCGCCGTCCCAGCCGTGCAGAACTCGCCGAAGCCCTGCAGGCGGCCAGGCAAGCCGGCCTGCGCAGGCTGGACCAGGGATAGTCGGCACGATTGCTGGCTTGAGAGCGTGGGAGGGCTCTCCAGAGCCCGACTTGGCACACACTATCGAGGAGGAATCGCCACCCTCCATCACGAATATCGTTCTACCAACGGGCGCGCCCGAGGAGGTGCTTGGGAATGAGTGACATCATCACGAGAATGAGAGAGCTGGGTAATCTCTTCTGGCGTAGCGCCAGGGAGAGTGGAGAGGCAGCCGCCGATGCCATTGAGCAGCGCACCGCGATTCAGCGGCTGGCCCTTCAGATCCGCAAGCTGGACAAGGAGCGCAGCGCCCTGATCCGCACCATCGGCGCCAAGGTCTACGGCCTCCACGGCCAGGGCAAGGTCCGTAATCAGGACGTCCTCGTGGACTGCGTCCGCATTGACGCCATCCTCGCCGACATCAGCGTCCTGCAAAAGCAGATCGAGCGCATCCGCCTGGCAAGCCTGGAGAAGGGGATCGAGGTACCGATCCTCTCCGACGAGGCGCCGCTGACTGACGAAGAGGAAGTGGCGGCTCCTGCGGCCGTCAAACCCGCTGGCACTGTTGGCGAGCAGACCGTCTCCGGTGAGCGCCCGCCGAAGGCCTCGGAAGGCCGCGTCGAGTACGACGAGACCGGCGCCTCGCTCACCGAGTGTGTCGAGGGTCCCTCGCAGGCGGGCAAGTCATCCGAGACCTGCGAAATGCCAGAAGAGAAGAAGCCGGCTGGCGCAGCCGAAACAGTCTAGATCCGGCTTGGCGTTTTCCTCGGTGGCGGGAAGCGATTCCCGCCACCGAAGCATGCCCAATTTTCTCTGGCGCTTTTCCTTCATCCGTGGTAGAATGCTGCCCAGCGTAGTACCGGGCCGCTCGGCTCTGTAGCGGCTCTCCTCTTTTTTTTTTCTCTCCACACTCAGCAGCACATTACGTTCATCAGCACGCGCGCAACGCGGCTAACCGCGGTTCGCGTTTGATTCCTATTGGGCAGGTGTATTATGGCCAAGTACGTCTTCGTTAC
>JAJFVE010000177.1 GCA_021371965.1 Planctomycetaceae bacterium | reverse complement strand
TCCAACTGCAGCACGTACTTGCCGAAGAACCGCCACGGGCACAGACCGAACGTGTTGAGCTGGCTGGCCGAGAATGCATGGGCCTCGCCGAACTGCTCGCCCAGCGCCGCCAGCAGCGACGGCTCGCTGATGCGACCGTCATAGGCGTCGCAGGGCGAGCTGAGCCACCGGCGGTGGCGGGCCCAGATGCCCCGCGCTGCCAGCGTCACGGCCGCCCGTTCGTTCGCCGCCGCCCACGCCAAGGCGCCCGGCGCGGGGGGGCTATGCGAGTCGAACAGGCCCGCCAGCGCCGCGTTGACCGCGTCCTGGCGGCAGGCGATTTCGGGCTCGGGCGGCACGAAGGCGCCGGGCGGGATATTGTCCTCGCACGGCGAGGCGATGCACTCCAACAGCGATTCGAGGAACGGCCCGCGGGACCCGGCGCGCCCGCCGGCGTCGGTGTGCTGGTATGTCAGCGTCAGGCTTTGCTCCGCTCGCGAGATCGCCAGATAAAACAGCAGCATCTCGCGGGCCGTCAGGTCGCTGCGGCTGTCAAGTTCGAGGCCGCGCGCCGCCCAGGCCGTTCGGTCGGCCTCGCCCGCTAGCGGGCTTTCGGCGGCCGCGGGCGGAAACTGCCCCTCGCCCAGACCCAGGATGAACACATGCCCGTACCGCACCGCACGCGCATCGAGTACGTCCAGCACATCCACCAGCGATTCGGTCCGGGCGGGTTTGGCCGCGGCCGCACTCAGGGCGATGTGGAGATTGGGCAGGGAAATCTCGCCGTCCAGGCCGGTCAGCGCCTCCTCCATCGCCGCCAGCGCCCGCAGGTCGCGGGCGATCAGTTCGCCGCTGGCATGGCTGTACGCAGCCTCGCACAGTTGCAGACCCTCCGCCAACGCAGCCAGTCCCGGCGTGGCACGAGCGTCCCGCCCATGCGGCATGGGCGAGACGCCCATGCCGCTTGTGAGGTCGAAGAGACGTTCCAGCATCTCGCCTGCCCGCAGGATTTCATCGCGTGAACAACCGAGCGGGCCGAGTTTGACCGCCGACTCCTCTCCATCCTCTTTGTCCGCCGCGGCACGGGCCGCCCGGGCTGCGTATAACTTCACCGCCTGCGCGTAGGTCGCGCGGCCTTCCAGCACGTTGCCTTGGCGGATGATCATCTCGGCGACCGCGGCTGTGGCGGGAGTGAAGTCCCCCAGTGCCTGCGGGCGAAAATAGCTGCTGCGCAGCACCGCCAGCACATCGGCGAACTCCTGCCTGGGGGCGATGGCGGCCGCGGCCAGAAGAAACCGCACGATCGGCTCGTCGGTCAGCGGCGGCGAAGGGTGTGCGATCGGGATGTCGCAGGCGGCAAAAATGCGCTCGACGGTTGGGCGGTAGGCTTCAAGCGAGCGGGCCAGCACGGCGACGCTTCCAGGTGGCAGAGGCGTTCCAGCCCGTGAGTCTTCGCCAACGAGCAACTTCTTGACCGCCTGCGCGACGGCCCAGACTTCCGCCTCGGTCCCCGGCGTGGCGATCACCCGCAGACCACCCGGCGATTTCATCGACGGTGCGTCGGGGGTAAATGTCTTTTCCGCCAGTTCCGCCAACTGGCCCGCGCCGGCGGGGGCGTCCAGGCCGATCTCTTCCAGGTCGCGCCCGAAGGTCTTGCGGATCTTGTCCAGCGTTCGGGCCGTCCAGTGCCACATGCGTTCGCGGCCATCGTCGGCCCAGGGCAGCGTGATCACTACCCGCTGGGTCCGCGCCGCCAGCAGGCTCAAAATCGCAAGCTGCGTGGGCGTGAAGTCCGTGAAACCGTCCACGACGGCCGCCGCAAGCGTTTCGAGGCCGGGCAGTCGCTTGCCGTTGCCGGCTGCGGCCAGCACGTCGTGGGCCTGCCACATCTGCCCCTCAACGTCGTAGAGACCCTGCTGCAGAAGATGATCCTGGTAGCGGCGGTAGACCGCCAGCAAGTCGCGGCACTTGGCCGACCCGCCACCCACGGCCTTTGCCAGCGCCCCGGGCTCGACAGCCGCCCGCTTGAGCTCCGCAATGGCGCGATCCAGTGCCGCCACCACGCCCGGCGTGTCGACGACGCTCTCCAGGGCCTCGAGCTTGCGCCCAGCCGAGAGCTCATCCACAATCCGCCGCAGGAGGATCATCCGCGCCGGCCCGCTCATCAGTCGTCCCGGCGAGCCCGATGCCGCCAGCACGCCCTGGGCCAACTCAGCAAACGTCTGCACCATGGGTGCTACGAGCACACCCCCGCCAGCCGCCAGCAGGTGCCGCTGCACAGCCGAGCCGGCGGGGGCATTGGGCACCAAGTACAGGCACCGCCGCGAGGAGGTCGGCTCGAACGCGCGGTAGAACTCCAGACACGCCCGCGTCTTGCCGGTCCGGGCCGGGCCGCGAAGCAGCACCACCCGACAGGAACTGCCGCCAACGCGCCCCAGAATGTCACATGCGCCGCGATCCATCGGCCGACATTCTGCCACGCCGTCTATCTGATTACAACAAGAGGACCAGCCGTCAGCAGCGAAAGCTATCACTGATCATGGGGCGTTCGAGCGTCACGCTGAAGCCCATCGCGACCATGCCCCATGTCTTTCACTTCGTGACGGTGACCGCGTCGATGGTGAAGTAGCCCAGCGTGCCGATGAGGCCGAAGAAGTCTTCGGGGTTGCCGTCATTTTCGGCCAGCGTGATGTGGCGGGCGTCGAAGCCCTCCAGCGCCGCATCCATGCCGATCCACTTTCCGTCGAGGAACACGCAGTACCAGGCGTGCGGTGCGAAGACGTCGCGCAGCTTGCCCATCGTGGGCACGTAGCCCAGGCCCACGGCCACACGCGCGGGGATCCCGCTGGCGCGGCAGAGGGCGGCGGCCAGGACCGCGTGCTCGGTGCAGTCGCCCTGGCGGCTGTCGATGACTTCGGCGGCCGTGGCGTAGCCCACCGAGAGGTTCTTCTTCTTGATGTAGGTTCGGACGAACTGCTCGATGTTCCTGGCAGCGGTGGCGGCGTCGGCGGCCTTGCCGACGGCCTTGTGGGCCAGGGCCTTGACCTTGGGGTCGTTGCACTGGAGGTAGTCGGTGGGTTTGAGGGCATCGAGCGCAGCCTTGCTGCTGCCGCGGTAGGGCATGGCGCCGCCCCTGGCCACGCGCAGAGGGCGGACGGTCACGGTTATCGCCCCGCCGTCGGTCTTGACCGTCTGGTTGTCGGTGCCGGGGAACTCCAGCTTGGCCTCGGCGGCGGAGGGCTTGAGGCGGTAGCTGACAGCCGTGGCTTTGCCGGCCTCGTCCAGCGGCACGGGGCTGGTCAGGGCGAGCTTGGTCATGAAGTCGACGGTCTGATTGCGGCTCAGGGCGAAGGCCTTTTCGCAGGCGACCATCTCGACGCGCATGCCGACCATTGGCATGACGCTCTTGAGGGTGTTGAAGTCGTCGTCGACGTAGTTGGTGGCGGTGATCGTGCTGCCCGAGGCCTTCATCGTGGTGGTCATCTTCGTCAGCGACACGACTCGCCCCAGCAGGTCGACCTGCTCGCGATCGCCCACAACCACGTGCGTGGGCGTCAGGCTCTGCATCGTCGGGTCGAAGAGCGGGATGGTGTACGCCGTGCCCTTGGCCAGACCGTGCCTGGCCAGGATCAGCCGCTGCCCCTCGGCCAGCACCGCCCCGCGCGGCCACGCGAAGGTGCGGGTCTTCGTATCCGGCGGCTGGCCGGTGGTGACGACGGCCCGGCCGGTCTTGTCGATCATCCCGCGCACGGTCTCTTTGGAAAAACCCATGTCCATGGAGGCGGCGAACGAGATCGGCTGCCCCTCGGTGGTTTCGACGCACGTGACATCCTGCGTGACGGTCAGCGAAGTGCCCAAGCGGCTGATGGTCATCTGCGTCTTGGAGGTGGTCTCGACGTTGCCGCCCTTGAGCGTTCGCCGCGTCGCGACGTGGCCGATCTTCTGCCCGTCCAGCAGCACCGCCATGTACTCGACAGACCCCTTTGTGGCTGGCCGAGTGGCCTGCGCCATCGCCGAGGCGCACAGAAGCAGCAGTGCCGCGGACATCGCAATCAGCCTGTTGGTCATGTCGATCCTCTTCCCCGACTCTTGCTAGCAATAATACCTATCCAGCACCGCGTTCCAGTCGGCGGTGTTCTTGACGGCCACAAACGCCACGCGCAGCTCCCGAGCATGGGGGTGGTTGCGGGCGTACTTGATACCGAACTTTCGCATGATCTTGGGTCCCCGTACCGGCCCGTGCAGGTCGCAGGCCAGAGCGTAATGCTCTTCCATGATAGTACGCTGCTCGGCCAAGGTGGGGCGGAAAGGCTCGCGCCCAGCCGCCAAGTCGGCGAACTGGCGGAAGAACCACGGGTTGCCCAGCGCGCCGCGGGCGGCCGCTACGCCATCCACGCCGGTCTGCTCGATCATTCGCAACGCGGCAGCCGGGCTTGATGCGTCGCCCGAGCCGATCACGACACGATCGGGGAAGGCCGCTTTAACCTGGGCGAGGAACTCCCAGTCGGCCGAGCCGCCATAGAGCCCCTCCACGCTACGGGCGTGCACGCAGATCGCCGCAACGCCCATGTCAAACGCGCCGCGGGCAATCTGCCAGAACGACTCGCGGTCGCCTGCGTCGCGGGAGTAGCTGCTGCGAAGCTTGAGTGTCAGCGGCTGTGGGGCCGCGGCCTTGACGCGGCGGATGATATCGAGCACCTGCTCGGGGCGCTTCATCAAGAACCCGCCGCGCTTGCGGCGGATGGCCTTGCGGACAGGGCAGGCGAAGTTCAAGTCGATCACCTGGTACTCCTCAGGGGCAAGGCTTGCGGCGGCCTCGGCCATCACGTCCGGATCGTTGCCCAGGAGCTGTCCGGCCAGCGGTTCGTCATCGGGCGCGGTGGCCGCCAAACGGTGGCGAAGCTTCCGCCCGGCCAGCAGGCTGCTGTCGAGCATGACCTCGGTGGCGCAGAACGGCGCGCCGAGCTTGCGGCAGATGCGTCGGTATGCCAGGTCGGTGTAACCGGCCAGCGCCGCCAGCACGACCGGCGAGCCAATTTGCACCGGGCCGATGGATAACGGTTTGAAGGTCACAAGGGGCATTCAATGAGTATAAGCTCTTGGGGAAAGAAAAGGGACCCAAAGGACTGGAAGGACTGCAAGGACGGGGTTCAAGCCCGAAATCCGCAATCCCAAATCCGCGATGGTCGCGGCGCGCGGTAGAACGTATTATCTGCGTATGGCTCAAAGAGCAAAGAAGACGCTGGTGGCACTGGTGTCGCTGGGATGCCCCAAAAACCTCGTCGACAGCGAGAAGATGATGGCCTCGCTGGCCGAGGGCGGGTGCGTCGTCGGCGCGCCCATGGACGACGCCGACGTGATCGTCGTCAACACGTGCGGGTTCCTGTCGGCTGCGCGGCGGGAGTCGCTGGAGGTCATCGCCGAGGCGGTGGCCCAGAAGGCTCGCGGGCGGGCGCGGCGGGTGGTGGTGGCCGGGTGCCTGGTCAACCGTGATGCGGAGAAGCTCTTCGAGTTGGCGCCGGGCATTGATGCCGTTGTTGGGGTCAACGATCGCGACGAGATACTCGCTGCCGTGATGGGCCGCGACGAGCAGCAGTCCCTGCTGACGCTCGATAGCGGAGCGGCTGTCAGCGACGCGGGGCGCTTCCGTTTGACGGCCCCGCACACGGCATATCTGCGCATTAGTGAGGGGTGCAGCCGACGGTGCAGCTTCTGCACGATCCCGGACATTCGCGGGCCGCTGCGGTCGAAGACGCCGGCCGCGGTGATTCGCGAGGCGCGTGAGCTGATCGACAGCGGGGCGGTCGAGCTGAATATCATCGGGCAGGATACGACGAGCTATGGGTATGATTGGCGCGGCAGGCGCGTCGGGGAAGAAACATCCAAGGCGTCGTCGTTACCGCCGCACTCCATGGGGCTGGCGGACTTGATGGGGCGGTTGGACCGGCTTAAGGGCGTGCGGTGGCTGCGGCTGCTGTATGCGTATCCCAACCGCTTTGACGATGCGATGATCGACTGCATGGCCGCGGCGGATCACATCGTGCCGTACGTGGACATCCCGCTGCAGCATATTAATGATGCGATTCTCAAGGCGATGCGACGGGCCGTGACGCGCTCGGCCATCGAGCGCCTGCTGGAGAAGTTGCGGCGGCGGGTGAAGGGTATCGCGATCCGTACGACGTTCATCGTCGGCTTTCCCGGCGAGACGGACAAGCAGTTCGAGCAGTTGCTGGGTTTCGTGAAGGATTTCCGCTTCGACGCCCTGGGCGTGTTCGAGTACTCGCGCGAGGCCGGGACGCCCGCGGCCGAGATGGCGGGACAGATTCCCGCCGCCGTCAAGCGCCGCCGTGCGAGGGCGATCATGGCCGCCCAGCAGAAAATCGCGTTCGCCGCCAATGGCAAAGCGGTGGGCAAGAGTTTAGAATGCCTCGTCGACGGCCTCGACGGGCAGGGGCGATGTGTCGCCCGCCATCGCGGCCAAGCGCCCGACATCGACAGCGTGTGCTACCTGACACAGCCCCGCCAGGCCGGCAGCATCGTTACTGGCACGGTGGTTGGCAGCGACGGATACGATCTGGTCATCGAACCTCGGTGATTGAATGCCCCGCATGAACTGGAAGCTTCCCAACCAATTGACGCTCGGCCGCATCGTGCTGGCAGCGGTGTTCTTCGTGCTGCTGGGACTGTACGAACAGGACACGACGTGGGGCCCGGCGCTGCTGCGGGTGGCGTTCGTGTTGTACATCGTGGCGGGCATTACAGACGTGCTCGACGGGTATTTGGCCCGCAAGATGAACCTGACTAGCGCGTTCGGGCGCATCGCCGACCCGTTCGTCGACAAGGTGCTGGTGGTGGGCGCGTTCGCGATGCTGGCGGGATCGAACTACACGATGAGCGGCGAGGCATCGCCTGCCGTCGGCACGATGCTGGATATCGGGTTTGTGAAACTAACCGCATACACCGCGACGCTGGGCTTCCGCGAAGCGAATATGCCCCACTGGCTGCACGGGGACATGGCTAGCGGGGTGCAGGCGTGGATGGTCGTGGTGATTCTGGCCCGCGAGTTCATCGTCTCGGCCGTGCGCGGTTACAGCGAATCGTGCGGGATCAAATTCCCTGCCACGTACGCCGGAAAGATCAAGATGCTCGTGCAGTCGGTGGCCATCTGCGTGGTGCTGGAGCAGTTGGCCGACTTCCGGAACGTCGAGTGGGCGTTCTGGCTCAAGACTGCCGCAGTATGGCTGGCCGTCATCGTCACGGTGATCAGCGGTCTTGCATACGTGGGCAAGGCCCGCAAGCTGCTCATGGAGGGCGCCGCCGGTGCG
>JAJFVE010000160.1 GCA_021371965.1 Planctomycetaceae bacterium | reverse complement strand
TCCTTTCTTGTCTGTTTTGCGCGTAATTCAAACAACGAGTGTATTATAAGCACAGCAATGATAAGTATTTAGGTCAATATGGCCATTGTCCGCCGCTGGAGCCAGACAATCAGGAACTTCCAATTTACGATCTTCAGTTTCGCCTATTGGTCCGTCTCCCCTGTCGCGAGAGCGGCGAGTCTTACAGAGATGTCAGCGATTTCGTCGAGCTTGGCCTGGAAGTCCTTAGGCTTCAGGCCAACGGACGCCATCAACCAGGGCGAGAGCGCTGCGAAAGCGAATAGCGCCGCGTTGATATAGGCGCTGACCAGGCGAGGATCCAACTTCTTCTTGGACTTCTTTGGTGCATTCGCCTGGAGTTCTGCTATCGCCGCTGCCAGTGCCATCGCAGGAGTAGGCTTGGCCGGATCTAACATGGTCTCTGGTTTGACCCCCGTCAGTTCCGCCCGCATGATGAGCAGGGCATAATCCTGAAACCGGGCCATGCCGCTCTTGATGTCGCGAAGCGATGCCACCGCCTCTTTGGCTTTGCCTTTCTGTATCGCAGGGATCCGCTTGGCAACCTCCTCGATCTCGTGCTCGATGATCCCGGCGATCATGTGCTCACGGGTGCCAAAGTACTGCTGCACCAGCCCGTGGCTGACGCCCGCCTCCTTGGCAATGTCGCGGATGCTGACGGCCGAGATGTCCTGGCGTGCGAACAGGCGCCGCGCTGCTTCAAGGATCGACGCTCGAGTTGCCTGGGCGTTGTATTTCCGCTGACTCATCTGCGACCTCGTCTGGGTGAGCATGAACCGGGGGGGTCTGAGCCCACGTCGGCGTGACTATAGTAAGGCATTACTCGGTAGGGAACACCCCAATTTTGCCAGCTCGACGACTTAGAAAATCATCGTTCTAAACCATTTCCTGTTGACAGGTCCGCTCCATTTGTATACACTTGTCTAGTCTGTTACGGAGGTGTCTGCTGCTTCTGTCTGGTTCCAGTACGCGTCTCTGGGTGACTACGTCTGGTTCGACGCCAACCATAACGGCATTCAGGATGCCGGAGAGATGGGCGTGAAAGATGTGACCGTGCGCCTGCTGGATTCGCAGGGCAACATGATTACCTCGATGCTGAGCGGCCTTGATGGGAAGTACCTGTTCTCAGGCCTCACGCCGGGACAGTATCAAGTGAAGTTCGATTTGCCTGAAAGCTATGTCTTCACGTTGCAGGGCATCGGCAATGAGCAGCAGGACAGCGACGCTGATCCTCTGACTGGCCTGACCGGGCTGATTACGCTTATCTCCGGACAGAACGACCTGACTTGGGATGCCGGGATGACTTATATTCCCGAACCTGCTACGATGGGCCTGCTGGTTTTGGGGAGTATAGCGGCCCTTGGTCGCCGGCGAAGGAAGTAGATTGCGTTTGCTGCGAACGAGGTCTTTGACGGGCGGTCAGCAATGGCCGCCCGTTTCAATCTGATCAGAACATGCATTCTGGTTCAGGGTCTGCAATATCATGTTGGCGGAGTATAGACGGTACCGAAAAACTTTTCCGCTCGTTTCATTACTCGATTGTAACCTTCCGTGGTTGCCAGAGCGTCTTCGCCGAAGTTCAAGATTGCTTCATTGATTGCGGCTATCAAGGTTTCAATGCGTATTGAGATAGTTGAAGCGGGATTCTGTGTCTGAACAAACGTGTCGAAGAATATCTTGTCGGCATTGCCGAAAGAATACCAAATCTGTTTTGCTACATTGTTCCGACTCATGCGGGATTCTGGCGAATGGGAATGCAGCAAGCCACAACGTGCTCCATACAAATCGTTTGCGGTACAATTCAAGCCGTCGTATGGCAACAGATACTTATTAACCCATCTCTCGAAATCCGGACGATGTACGTCGCCGTCGCCGCCCGTAATGTCAAGCCAAGCCAGCGTATCAATGAGACTGTAGAGCAAGATCAGCGACGGCGTATCAAACCGTTTTTCAAGGCAGAGCCTTGCCGCATCTAGCATTTTGACTAGAGCATTTGTCAATGTTGCAACGCCTGGGGGAATTGTTGCCATACTTGTTTACCCTTGTTGCCCCAGTAAAGAGAACGGCGGCAGACAGACTATCCGCCCGCCGCCGTCGCCGTCAATGACTCGTTGCCTTTATGATGGCGTAGATTGCGGCGGCGATAATCAGAATGGCAAGGCAACCGCAACCGCTACTGCCGCAACCGCTTTTGCCCTTGCCCCCGTAGCCGCCGCCCCCGCCCGTTACCATCCGTCCAATTTTCTGCCTGCCGTCCGTGAGCGATGGAACGCGCCATGCTCGCATGGGCATAACGGAATCAACTTTCCAGGCTCACCGTCGCAGCGCGGGCACGGAGTCTTCCTGAACGACGTAGGAGCAGCGATACAGCGCCCATCGCCATAAGACAAAGGGAGCCGGGTTCAGGAACTGCTAACAGAGACACTGGTGTGGTCCGGCTGTAGCTGCTGAATACGTTGTAGACCTCGGGATAGGATGTATTGCCGTCGGGAGTATAGTTCAGGCGTGCCGCAGTGCTGCTGCTTCCGACCATGTTAGCATCGTGATCGAACCGTATCATGAGAGTCTGGCCTGCAAGCAGGTCGAGGTTGATGATGTCCCATTCAAGGTCGACCAGGACCCCAGCGCCGGAGGCGATGGCGTCGACATAAGTTGTCTGCAGGCTCTGCAAGATGCCATCGACATACAGATCCATATGGAAGCGGCCACCAGTGTTCATGTCGCAGATCTGGAAATACAATTTGTCGAGCGTCATGTCCTTGGGCATGGAAAAAGTCACATCCGTCAATCCAATGTGCACTCCGGCCCCACCCGAACTGATCGGATAGTTGTCGCCAAAATATGATGTCGGTCGCGGGCTCAAGACGACAAGATTTGAACTGTCGGTCGGATAGGTGTTGAAGGAATAAGTCGCCGTCTGCGTCGCTTCCGGCGCAGGGTTAGGCGTCGGCGACGGGGCCACGGGCGCTGTCGTTCCCTGATAGACCTGCAGATAATCAAGCCGCGTCATGTCAGAGCCGGCATACGTCCGCGGATCGATCACAACTCGCACATACTGGTTGGCGTTGAGACTCTGGGCGGCGTAGGAGAACGTGGAGGAGTTGGGGGCGTAGGCGCCGCCTCCTAATGCCTCGTTGTCCCCGACCACAACACTCCCCACCGTCCGAACAAGATTGAATGAGGAGTCCAGGATCTCGACTCTTGCTTCAACGCCGTCATGGTTGACAGCCCCGCCGCTGCCATCGTCGAGGACGTTCATGTCGGTCACGCCCCCGGCAATCGTATACGTCCCCGTCTGGGAGACCTTATAGGTCAGCGCGACGGATTCCGACAGGCCATGGTGGATATAAGGGTGGGCATACATCCCGCCGCCGGTCGTGTCGCCCCAGAGTCCCTCCCAGGCCTCCCAGTCGCTGGCCAGTCCCCAGCCGCGCCACGTGGTGTTGTAGGTCAGGTACTTATTCAACGCCAGATAGCTGTTTGGGACGCCCTGGTTTTCGAACCAGTATTGCCAGGTGTCGTCACTGGTGTTTCCGACGTAGTCAGGCCCTTCGCCCCACTGGCCGGCAATATTTGCCGGTCCCAGCGCGCCGTCAGCCCATGCTGTCGATGGGCAAAGGACGACTGCAAGGCAGATTGCTGCAAGGATAAACCCGGCGCCTGATCGCGTCATCATGTGTATCTCCTCTCTGCAAGGTATCAGACGGAAGCTAATAATACTTCCAGAGGCCCAGTCTTTTCAAGCGATTGGCCTCATTGCCAAGAAGAAGCTCGACTACAGAAAAAACAGCGGGCGGCCATTGCTGACCGCCCGTTGAGATCAGCGCGTTCTGTGCTTCGATTACTTCCTGCGACGGCGAATCAGGGCCGCTACCCCGCCCAGAATGATTAGGCTCATCGTCGCCGGCTCGGGCACAACCTCGATCGTTCCGGTACCATTGAAGTAGTCTGCGAAGTTCTTGCTCCCGTACGTTGCTTCAATGTCGTACGTGCCAGGAGCGACCGCGACGCCGCCCAAAATCAGGTGATCGACGGTAACCGCGTAATCGCCTTTATAGTTCCCGTATTCAACGAAAGCGCCGCTTGCGATCTCAAGGCCGACCAAGGAACCATTTGACGGGTTCTGGTTACCCAGCGCCCCCTCAAACGTATCCCCACCACCAGGCCCATAACTGCCCCAGCCGAGGAGTAGGCCACCTTTCTCGATTTTCCAGTTGCCAAAGTATGTCGAACTATCGCCGTTGAGACCCAGTGTGCCCGACCCCGTCTTAGTCAGCGTGCCGTCGAAACCCGATGCGCTGGTAAAATGCACGTTCTGCTGGTACCAGATAAAGTCAGAAGCGACATTGATGGTTGAGCCGGCAGTCACAGTTATAGAGCCCGCCTCGACGTGGTTGACATTCAGCGTCCCACCATTTAAGTAAAGGTGGGGGGCGGTGCCGATGTACCCCGTCAACGCGCCGCCATTATTCACAGCCAGGGATGCTGCAAATAGGTCGCCAGTGGAGTTGGCGGTTCCCCCTGAATTGATCCCGAACGTCGTGCCGTTCGTGCCGTTGAAGTCATCGGTCCCAGGTGATGGCGCCCAGTTCAAGGGGTTCGTCAAACTCGGGTCAACGCCAGCGCCGGTCCATGTGAACGTCGCCGCCTGTGCGGCGCCGGCCAGGGCCAGCACGGCCGCCAGGGCCAGGACCGTCAATGCTGTTTGCTTCATCTTCAAGCTCCTATTCCTTCGTTGAGAAAACTGCTTCCTTCTTATTCCTTCCGGTACTGCTCTCCTTGACTCCACTGTCATTGCTACCCCATGCTCTTGGGTGCTCCTTTGGACTTTCTCCTTTCTCTGGAAAACCGATAGCCGCCCCGAAACCCGTCGCAGAACCCGTACCTCCGCGCTGTGTGTGCATTGACAAGACGCAAAAGAACTGTCTTATCTCCACCCGGGGCAGATCTCCCTCTGCACCGGGGCGGCTTTGCCGTTCCTCTTGGCTCCTCTGCTCACGGCAGGCCGCGATTTCGTACAGCATTATGCCCCAAAGCCGCGGAAACACCAGCACAAATTTCATTATTGTGTGTTAACAATGTAATAGGTTTCGGTAGCGGCTTCTCTTTTCCTGCTTACCCTGCATCTCTTCGCTAATAAGTAGCTTACGCTGTCGATTCCGGTCTTCGCCGAAAGGCTGCCACCAGGATTCTCCGTGTGCAGATGGCCTCGGCCGGATGGTGGGTCTGGATGTTCTCGGCGGCTTCCAGGTCTGCGATGGTTCGGGCGATACGCAGAACCCTGTCGTGCGGGGATTCCGGCGATATGACACATACAGGTCTTGTGCTTGCAGTTGGCGTGACTGTCGGTCAGCATTGCCCCCTTCAAAAGTCCTTGCCTTTATCCACGGTCGCTTTGACTTCCGTCAGCACCGGTTTTCTGCCGTATTGTGCGATGGCCGCCCTCACTGTGGCGGCGCAGTCCTTGTATCCATCCGCGTGGCCGCGCGTTTCGTGATCGTAGCCCTGCAGGGCGAAGGGGGGATTGTAGATATTATCGGGGGCGGTCCCTTCGGATATGTCCTTCATGCAGAGCGTCCAGCCGCGGACGTGGGAACTGCGATAGCCGTTCTTGACGTCGTCGTCGCTGAGTTGATCGGGCAGCCCTGCCGTGTCGCGGAACGTTCCGCCGCCGGGCAGGTCAGCCGGAACAGTGACGTGATATTTCAAGGCCTGCTTGACCCCGCCGGGCGAGTCGGCCTTGACGAACCGCCCGTTCTTGAAAGTCATCTTGTCGCCCGAGCACCCCGCGGCGGCGATCATCGCCAGCGCGCAGACACACGCGGATATCCGGCCTACCCGTTTCATCAGCTCACGCTCCTTTGCATTAAGTTGCGCCCCGAGTTCTGAATATTGGATGTATCCAGGCAAGAAGATTATATGCAGCATGCGGTCTGCATCACGGGCAAGGATACTGCCTGCCCCGAAGACATGGCGGCTGGGGAACGGCCGCCATGGCACCCGGCACACCGGCTACTGGCTCCGGGCTGCCGGCTACCGTTTCTAGAGATGCGGGCCGCCCAGGCCCAGGCGGAACTGTTGGTAGGGGAGCTTGCCGTCGGGGTTGATGGGCAGGGTGTAGCGGCGGGTGACCTGGTCGCCGGCGATGTCGGTGGGGCTCTGCATCGTCACGGGGCGCGTGGTGTACATCAGCCAGTCCATCAGCTCGCGCTGGAGCTGCTGCACGACGTGCTGATACGCCGGGTCGAAGTACAGATTCTTCATCTCCCACGGGTCGTTCTTGAGGTCGTACAACTCGCCGAAGGCGAATGTGCGGTCGCTCGACAGACCCTCCAATGCCCGCGCATCGGGGGCGTTGTTCTCCGGATGCAGAACCTGCATCTTCGTGTCCGCGAAAAATCCATGCGGATAGTAAACCAGCCGCCACTGCCCCTTGCGCACGGACTTGCTCAGGGGATATTCCGTCACGCCCAGGCGGTGCGGGTCGCCGGGTATTCCCGCCAGCATCGCCGAGATGTCGCGCCCGTCGGCGGTCTGCAGCGGCTCTACGCCGGCCAGGGAGCACAGCGTGGGCACGATATCCACCGTCTCGACGACGTCCGTGGCGAGATGTCCGCTCTTGAGATGGCCCGGCCACTGCCAGATCATCGGCACGCGCGTCACGGCGTCAGTGCAGATGCCGGGCACCTTCTCGTTGGGTCCGTGCTCGCAGCCGTAGTCGCCGTGGTCGGCGCAGTAGACGACGATCGTGTTCTCGGCCAGGCCGCTTTCGTCCAGGAACGCCAGCACGTCGCCGACGCATTGGTCGATCTGCGAGACGTTGCCCATGTATGCCTGGAGCTTGTTCCAGCGCTGCCCTTCGAAGTCCGGCGACTTGTCGCGAACCCAGTTGGTCACGCTCTGCATGAGCGGGCTCTTGCCTGCCGCGGCCAGATCGTAATTGGCGTTGGGCGGCAGGGCGAGCTTCGAGCGGTCGTACAGGTCCCAGAATCGCTTGGCGGGCGTGTAGGGCCCGTGCGGCTTGGGCGGCCAGAAGGCCATGAAGAACGGTTTGCCCGCCTCGGCGGCGCGCTTCATGATATCGATGGTCTTTCGCGAGCCCCAGCCCTCCTCGCTGTCCTGGTATTCAATCACCGAGGGGGCGTTATCGGCGTCGGGCTTGAAGTCGGCGGTGATATCCACGCCGCGGCCCTTGAGGTACGTCAGGAACTCCTTGCTGCGTCCGCCGATGGCGCAGTCGGTGGTGTCGTGGAACTCGTCGCAGTCGTCCTCGATCCAGTACTCCGGCCCGTGGCTCTTGCCGACGAAGGCCGTGTGGTAGCCGGCCTTGCGGAAGTGCCCCAGCACGGTGGGCAGCCCCGCCGGGCGCGGGCCCAGCAGGGCGTAGTAGCCGTGGTTGTGGCAGTATTGCCCCGAGAGCTGGCAGACGCGGCTGGGCGTGCAGATGGTGTTCTGGGCGACGGCGGCGTCGAATCTCACGCCGCGTGCGGCCATCCGGTCGAGGTTGGGCGTCAGGACGTGCGGGTGCCCGGCCGCGCCGAGGTACTTGGCGTTGTGCTGGTCGGAGAGGATGAACAGGATGTTGGGTTGCAGGCTCATTGGTTAACTCGTTAACTGGTTTACTGGATCAGTTCGCAACCATTCAACCAGTTAACCAGTCAACGAGTCAACCCGTTAACTATTTCTTGAACTCAGCCCAGCCGCCTCGCCCAAGCCGCGCACAAAAAGAAGAATCGCCAAACTTACCGCGCCGCCGGCGCATCCTGGGGGTTATATTTTCCGGCCACCTTTAAGGCTAAATGAAAGGGATCCCGATGCTCCGTCTGACTGCTATCGCCATCGTGGCGGCCTTTGCCGCATCGCCCGTGCTGGCGCAGGAAGCGCCGGCCCACAAGACCGACTGGCTGTACAACGCCCGCTGGGGTGTGATGTATCACTTTTCGTCCGGCCAGCGCTCCGGAAAGCTTCAGACCAAGGAAGACTGGAACAAGGTCGTAAGTGGTTTTGATGTCAAGGGGCTCGTCGCGCAGCTCAAGGACGTCGGGGCGGGCTACCTGCTGATCACGGCTGCACATTATGGCAACGGCCTGTGCCCCAACAAGCTCGTCGACGACGGCAAGTTTCCCACGCGCGACCTGGTGCCCGAGTTGTCGGATGAGCTGAACAAGAACGGCATGCGGCTGATGTTGTACTATCCGACGTTCATGGGCGATGCCGGCGGCGTGGCCAAGAACATCGAGATCATCGGCGAGTTGTCCAAACGCTACGGCAAGAAGGTCAGCGGCTGGTGGCTCGACAACAACTGCGGCGACGAGACCCGCCAGAAGGCCATCGCCGACGCCGCCCGCAGCGGAAATCCCGACACCCTGATCGCATTCAGCCCGCCCAAGGGCAACCAGCGCAACAGCCCGTACGAAGACTACACGGCCGGCAACAACGCCTCGGCCGGCACCGTGAACTGCACTGAGCGGTTCATCCAGGGCCTGCAGTGGCATACGCTGACGCTGCTGGGCAAGAACTGGGGCGGTAACGACAAGGACCACGGCGCTCCACGGCAGGGACTCACCCCGGGCAAAGTCGCCCAGATCACTGTGCAGCACGTCAATGGCGGCGGCGTGATCACCTGGGACACCTCGTGGGAAATGAACGGCTTGATCCGCCAGGACCTGCTGCCGTATCTCAAGGCGATCAACGAAGCCGCGCGCGGCTGCAAGCGAGACACTCCCGCGGCAAAGGGCATCACCGCCGCCGGCGTCGCGGCGGCCGCGGCGTCCAAGACCGACTGGCTCTTCAACGCCCGGTGGGGCGTCTCGGTGCTCTATAGCACAGGCAAGGGTGGCAATGACGCAGCCGCCTGGGAAGCGACCGTCAAGGATTTCGACGTCAAGGGGCTCGTCAAGCAGCTTGTCGAGCTCAAGGCCGGATACCTGATGATCGCGGCCCGCCAGGCCGGCGCGCCGCCGCTGGCGCCCGAGACGCGCGGCGACAAGCTCTTTCCCGCGCGCGACGTGATTGCCGAACTGGCCGACGAACTGGCCGCCAACAAGATCGCCCTGATTCTGATGATGCCATTGGGCAACGAGGCCGACGTCAAGGCCGTCGCGGAACTGTCCAAACGCTACGGCAAGAAGGTCGGCGCGTGGTGGTTTGACAATCGCGATGCGACGGGCGAGGTGTTCAAGTCCGCTGCGGACGCCGCGCGCAGCGGCAATCCCGAGGCGCTGATCTCCATCAGCGGCGGCGTGCCCCACGCGAGAAAGTCGCCGGTCGAGGATTTCACAAACGGCCAGGAGATGAACGCCGGCGGACTCGAGTGCGAGTCGCGCATCGTCCAGGGATTGCAGTGGCACACGCTGGCGTTCCTGGGCTACCGCCGCAGCGATAAGTGGAAGGCCGGCGGCTACACGCCGGACAAGGTTGCCGAGATCACCAGCAAGATCGTCATTCCCGGCGGCGTTATCAGTTGGCGCAGCTCGCTGACCGATAAGGGGCTGATCTCGGAAGGCGACCTGCCCTGCCTGGCCGCGGCCGGCAAGAACGCCACGACCGCCACGCGAGAGGTGAAGATTGTTGCCGAAAAGCTGCCCGTCAACCCCGTGCTGGGCGCGCCGCCGGCCGACGCGACGGCCGTCACGCTGGTGCATACCAAGGCCCGCGCCATCAGCGCCAAGATGGACTGGTTCCCCGAGCGGCAGGAGAGCCTGGGCGTGTTGATCGGCGTCGGGCAGACGCACATGCATTTCGTGCGATCTCAACTGCTGTTTGACCTGTCCAAGGTCGACAAGAGCAAGCCGCTCGTGCAGGCGCGGCTGTACCTGTACTTCAAGGGCGAGGCCGTCGGCAATCCTGCTTCCGAGCGCAACCAACTGACCGTCGCGCGATATCTCAACGAGATCGGCGAGCGCGACTATCGCTGGTACCTGGCCAACTACGCCAAGGAAGGCATGCAGACGCAGTACCTGATCAAGCCCGGCATGCTGGAGATCGACGTGACCGAGATCGTCAAGGCCTGGCTGGGCGGGGCGACCAACGGCGGCTTCCGCACGGCCCCGGCCGACCTGGGGGCGGCATGGCAGCGGTTCTCGATGACGTGGCACGCCTTCGACAGCGAGCCCTACAACGAGAAGGACCACCCCAACGGTCCGCGCCTGGTGATCTACCAGAAGAAATGAACCCCCTGGAGTGCGGCGGCGCCGACGCCGCCCTGGATGTTTTTGGACAGAAACCGAGGACGAGGACGACGACGAGGACGAGAACGGAAATGCAGGTCCACGCTGTCCACAAGGTCCGCCGTCCGTTACATGAGAAGACACCATGAAAAAGACCAACTTACTTTTGTGCTTTGCCGCCGTTGCGGTCTGCGCCTTTCTTTTGGCCGCTGCCACCGCCGGCCCCGCTGGCGCCCAGGACGACAAGAAGCCCCACAAGACCGACTGGATGCACAAGGGCAAGTTCGGCGTGATGTTCCATTACTCCCAGGCCCTGTTCGGCAAGTTCGGCTCGGAAGAAAAATGGGACAAGGCCGTCAACAACTTCGACGTCAAAGGCCTTGCCGATCAACTCGAAGGCCTCGGGGCCGGGTGGTTCCAGATCACCACGCGGCACATGGGGCTGCAACTGGCCCCGACGAAAGCCTTCCGCGACGGCAAGTACCCCACGCGCGACTTGATCATGGACCTCGGCGACGAGTTGCCCAAGCACGGCGTGCGGCTGATGCTGTACTACCCCACGGGCATGGGGATCAATCCACCCGAGAGCTACAAGAGCGCCGCCGCCACGGTCGAGGAACTCTCCAAGCGCTATGGTACGCGCGTCAGCGGGTGGTGGTTTGACAACAACACCGGAATCGCCGAGGCGCAGAAGCTCATCGCGGCCGCCGCCCGCAGCGGCAATCCCGACGCGATCATCGGATTCAGCCCCGGCCACGGTCCGCGGCGCAACACGCCCTACGACGACTTCACGGCAGGCAATCAGCATGTTCCGTCTGTCGGCATGTGCGGCGGGCGGTGGGTCAGCGGCGCACAGTGGCACATCCTGACGCACATGGCCCACAACTGGGGCGGGGCGTGCAAGCAGCGCGAGGCTTCGCGCTTCTCGCCCGAGGCGGCGGTGCAGCTCACCAAGAGCATCACCGACAAAGGCGGCGTGGTGACCTGGGACGTGGCCTTCGACAAAGACAACGGCCACATCGCCGACCCGTGCATGGTCCCGCTCAAAGCCATCGCCAAAGCCTTGGGCACGGCCAAGAAGGAGTAGCTCTCAGCTCTCAGCTTTCAGTGATCAGTGAAAATTGACCACAGAGGCACAGAGATCACTGAGGCAGAATATCTGAGCCTCGAAGAGGCTCCAGAATTTAGCCGGAGGCGTGAGCCTCCGGAAGAAGTGCATCATATTTCCCCGCCTCGCAGAGGCGGAAGGTTTCTAAAGCCCTGCCAAAGCCGACAACCTGCCGCCTCTGCGAGGCGGTTGGCTCCGTGCCATTCGGGACACCATACAGGTTTTATGGTTGCAGCGGTCCGGATTGAACCCAAAAACCTGTATGGTGTCCCCGGATAACCCAGAGTAGCGTCAGGACCATCGCGCTAGCTGTCCATGGGACGAAGTATTTTGGCCTCATGCCAGTACCCTTTGCAGTAAGATCAGACAAGGATTGCTAGAAAATCCTGAAGTAATTGCGTATTGGTCACACAGCCGTATTCTACTCTGTGCCTTGCAGTTGGGCCAGCACGCGATGGGGCGCGAGTCGGGGGCGGCTTGGCGGCCACGGCGATCCTTGCTGCCGCCAATGGCGACACGCAGCAGAAGGCGCTGCCTAGCGCACGCAACCGACAAGCGAAACGCGTGAAGTCCAGAGCGACCGGAAGCATAGCAGCGACTTGATAAACGACAATCAGGGCCGGCACCTGATCAGGATGGGAGCGTGACCGGGCGAGTAGGGAATATCCCTCTTAGCGTGGCCGCACAACTATTTCGTGGTACCATCTAATGATTTCCCGGATTTCGCCGTGAACCTTCCCTTTGTCTCGCAATAGAACGGCAACCTCGGCTGGCGGCCATCCTGAACTCCCTCCAGCAAACGCAATACCCGCGTCCCGAAGACGTTGAAGGATGCTCGCTAACTGATCTTCCGTGTCGTACTCAATCCTCATTCTGGATGCCTCGTCTCCAAGAATTGCAGAACCCCCGAGCTGTAGAACCACCTTCACATTGTCGTCTGAATGGGCGACAATTAAAATCGAACGCTTCTTGATATCGTCGACGTAGTCTTCCATGTTTCGCCGGTATTGTATGTGTTGTACCGATGCCTGGCAACAGTGCCAGCAGGCAATGGGGCCGGCGGGAGTGCCATGCATCTGTCTTCGTCTCGATTCTGGTATTTACTTAATGCCGAGAAAACGGAGGGCGAATATCGAATCGATAGATGTGCATTTATCGAGTTTTGCCTTTAGCTCAGCAACATCGTCAGATTCCTCCCAGAACTCTGGAAATGCATCGAGGTTCAATTTGATTTTGTCTTTCAGTTCTTCAAGTGCGATGGACGAGACGTGCACCAGATCAATTTCAACATCAACAAACGCATTGGTAGCACTAAGAATAGCTCGCTTGAACGGGCCCGGTGCTTTTCTGGTGCGCATATTGCGGACCTGGTACTGTTCACCCCGCGAGTCAATCAAAAGGAATTCCCTGGCGGCATTCACTGCGGAAATGCTTTTGTAGGTTGTTCTGGCTAGCGGTCCTGCTTCGATATACCCTTGAAGTATTGTCTGAGGTTCTGTGAACCTGAGCGCCGGCCATATTACGCTATACAACGCGGGCATATTCTCGCTCCTTGTATCTCAATCCGCTTTAATCTGACAATCTACTAAGCAGCCAGCAGGCATGTCCCTATCGCTACTTCTTTAAGGCCTCAGTGATCGCTGCGATATTTGCCATCGCTCCCACGCCCAGATTCTACCCCCCGCCTGGCAACTGTGCCAGCAGGCAATGGGGACGGCGCGGAGGTGTGGCTTGGCCTAGCCCCCGTGCGGGCGAGCGTCAACACGGCCGCCACGGAGATCCTTGCCGCCGGCAATGGGGAAGCGGAACAGAAGGCGATGCCTGGGCGCCATATGCTAGCTAGTAGGCCGGCGCCGTGCCTATCGCTTGCAACCTCTTAAGGTACTCCAGCCAAGCCTCTATCCTCTTGCGCTCCGTTTCCTGCATCTTACCGTAGGATTCGCTGCTCTTTATGTGTAACAAGTCTGTTCGTAGGGCTGCGGAATCCGTTCCAAGCAACTCAACAAAAAGGATGGCTGTCTCCGTCTCCAGATCGTACTCAACTAGTATGGTCCTGTAGAAATCAAGACGATCTTGCAAGGGCAGGTGGGCCATCTTCTTCCCTTGGTTAACCATCTCGTCATTCCAGTATCCGCCGGCGACTTTGCTTTGGTAATAGGCTATTCGGACTGCTCGCAAAGCGTGAATAACATCTGGATTACTGATACCTGGGACTCGGAGGAGGTACCAAACGCTTGACACAAAGACGATAACTCCCAAGATCACTATGAACCCGATTCGCAGCATTCGGTGAGATATCATTTTGATGCCTGCTTCGGCCCGATAGCCTGTTGATTGGGCACAGTTAGCACTTGTCCTTCATATACCCAATTGCTGGAGTCGGGGCAACTGTCTGCCCTATCCGTTGCCTCCGCCGTCGCTGTTCAACAGTGAAAACGGGCTAACCGCCAGGTCCCTTTTCTTATCAGGCGGAAGTTCGCGGGTCAGGTCCACGACCGTCTTTGTCGTCTCAGGAGTCCATGGAATGCTGCGCGGGGCGGAACTTGATTGAGTAGATCCAGGCTCCGGCCACCAGGAGGATGCCCAGGCCCATGAAGCTGAGGATCTGCCAGATCGTGTCGGCGTCTTTGAGGATGCGGACGAGGATCGTGATCACCGCCAGCAGCAGCATTCCCAGCGCCAGGTAGCGCACTTCGGCCCGCTTGAACGCGAAGCCCAGCACGATCAGGATGGTCGACCACGCGGCCAGCCACAGCGACCAGCCCATGATTTCCTGCGACCAGAGGAACTCCGTGCCGCCGCCGGCCGCGAGCCAGCGGTCGACCTCGAAACAGCCCGCCCACGCCACCAGCAGCGCGCCGGCCAGATTGGCAACGGTCGTCAGCCCGCCCAGCCACGGCCAATCGGCCTTGCGGATGTGCCAGATCAGCGTGACCGCGGCCGCGATGGCCAGGCCCAGAAGCAGTTGCGTATTGAGGATGAACATGCCGCCGATGTCGGCCCCTTCGCTGAGGCGCCGGCCGAGCGTGTCGAAGCAGGCCCACTTCACGGCGACTGCCCCCAGCGCCAGCACGGCGATGACGGCCATGCGGCGGTAGCTCTTCCATATCGCCAGCGCCGCCAGGGCGGCCGCCATCGCCAGCCACCAGCACGTCGCCGACAGCGCCGGGATCGTCAAGAGCGTCACGGTGTAGAAAACGATCGCGCCGCCTGCGGTCAGAATCAGCGCCAGGGCCGTGTCGGTTTCTTCGCTGTCGATGCAGCCGCCGCCCAGGCCCAGCAGGCCCGCGCACGCTAACATCACGGCCGAAAGCCCCACGCCCAGCAGCAGCCGCAGGGAGATGGGCGTGACGGTCACGCTGAACAGGACCATGTCGAGGTCCGCGTCGCCGCGAAAGTCCAAGCCTGCATAATGAATCACCGCCAGCGCCAGCACCGCCAGCGACATCAGCATGATCATCTTCACGTGCAGACGCTTGGCCATCGCCATTGCGACCAGGGCCTCTGTCGCCCAGCCGACCGTCACCAGCGAGCGGTCGAACTGGATGGGAATCGCCAGCGCCGCCAGCACCAGCGCCTGCGCCAGGAACACTTGCCCCATCAAGGCGCTGCTCCAGAGTCGGCGCAGCATCACCGTCAGGACCGTGCAGAACACCGTCAACCCGCCGGCGTACAGGCCCATCCACTTGTGGTACTGCCCATCGAGCAGCAGGTAGGTGAAGGTGAACATCATCGCCATCGCCCCCAGCGACTGCAGGCCGTCGATGACCTCGGCGCCGCGCTTGAAGGCTGCCCGCAGCAGCACGTCGGCGATGAAGATCGCAAAGAGAATCCAGATGAACGTCGACCAGAGCACGTTGAGATTTCCCGCCGCCGTCGTCGCGGCAACAGCGTCATGCTGGGCCAGCCAGTACATGCCCATGGCCGCGGCGGTCCAGCCCAGCACGCCCAGGCGCAGGGCGTGCATCTTCAGCACCCAGCATAGGGTCATCGCCACCACGGCCAGGGCGAGCATATGGCCGAGGAACATCGCGTCGGTCAGGCCCGATCCGTATGCCACGAAACCCGCGGCCATCGCCGCACCGGCGATCGCGAACGTGGCGGGGTTGATCACGCCGCGGTCGCTGCCGCGCTCGAGCACGCTCTGCAGAACGAACAGGCCCATGTAGACCCACATCCAGGTGATGGCGTGCCACATCGGCCAGTGCAGCGTCGATGCGGCCACCGCGACGGCGACGACCGTCCAGCCGAGCGGGGCGAGAGTCGCCGCCTGCCACCGCTGTGCGCGGCAGAGCGTCAGCACCACCGCGTCGAGGGCGAGCAACTGCATCGCCAGCAGGCTCGGGCCAAGATCGCTGCTTTGGCCGGCGAGCATCAGCCACCCCAGGACGGTGATGGCCCCGGCGGCAATCGCCAGTGTCGGCGACACGGCCTCGCGCTGCAGCAGAGATTCCGCCAGCGCCGCCAGCACGATCAGCCACCCGTAGACGCACAGGACGCCGACGCCGGCCTGAGCGTGCCCCATCGCCCACAGCCAGAATGAAATGCCAAGCACGATCACCGCTGACGCGGCCAGTTCCGGCGCCTCGCGCCACCGCGCCCACGCCGTTGCCCCCGCCAGCACCGCCAGTGTGCCGATAGCGAACCAGTGCACGGCCGCCGTCTTACCACACAGCGCCCAGAGATTGACCAGCATGATCGCGCAGATGATCGGCAGCAGGGCGTTCAAGAGTGCGGAATCTGCACGGTCCCGCATGGCGGCCACGAGCAGGAACGCCGCGAACTCGGCCGCCAGCACCCAGGCGAGGACGGACTGGCTGGTCAGTTGGCCGCCGTCGTAGAACTTTGCGGTCCACCCGGCGACCAGCACGACCGTGCCAGCCAGGGCGATCGGCGCCAGCCACTGCCATCGCTTGTACAACGCCAAGGACAGGAAGCCGGCGTTGATGACGATCAGGTACGTCATCAGCGCCAGTTGGCGGTCGACGCCCGTGCTGAGCAGGATCGGCGTGATGATGGCGCCGATCAGCGAGATCAGGGCCGTCGTCACCATGTTGCTGCGAAGGGCCAGGACCATCCCCAGGGCAGTCACGCCGCACATCGCCGCAAAGGCCGCTTCGGTCCCGATGAGGCGGAACTCCGCGAACAGCCCGCTGGGCGAGGCCACGTAGAACGTCGTGTAAAGCCAGACGATGCCGCCTCCGAAGACGGCGGCTGCGAAGTACCGCATCTGCTTTCGCAGCGTCCACTCGGCCACGCCGATCATGGCCAGCCCCCAGATCACGCCCATGATGCAGCGCGTGAGGGGGTTGATCCATTTGTGCTCGACGGCATAACGGTAGAACAGGAATCCGCCTACCAGCAGGATGGCGATGCCGACCATCAGCATCCATCGCGTGCCGATGCGCTGCTCGAGCGTGACGCGGGGACGCGGCGGAAAGTCGCAGGCCGGCGCCGGCGCGGGTGAAGCGGGCGGCTTCGGCGCGGCCTTGGCGGGCGCCGGCAGGGGCGGGAAGACTTCCGCGGCCGCAGGCGCTTGAGGCACCCGAGGCGGCTGGGGCGGCGCTGCCGCCGGCGGCACGGGGGAGCCAATGCGTTCATCGCGCTGCGTCGCAGCAGGAAGAATCGGCGGCGGGACCGGCGCGGCGGGCGGTTTGGGATGTGCGGCCGCCGCGGGGGGCGGGTTCATCGCCTGGGCGCGCATCGACAGCACCTGTCGCTCCAGATCGTAGAGTTTCTCCCGCATCTGGCGGAGGTTCTCCAGAACCTGTGCCAATGATTCAAGACTCGGCTGGTCGCTCATGGGCGATCCTTTCCCCAACAGCAGAGAACGATCCATATGCCGCCATCGTACTTAGCGCCGCGGCGCTGTCAACAACGGCAGAATGTTTTGCTTACTGAACGGTCAGCACATCGCCTTCCGTCAACGCGGCCGCGCGGGCGAGCGTGATTTGTGCCTCGCCTCGCCGGAGCGAGATTGTTGCCGGAATCTTGCGACCGTTGAGGCGCACGGTTGCCACCTTGCCTTGGAGGTGGAGGTTGAGCAGCTTGAAGCTCAGTCGGCCGCAGTGGCATCGCAGGGTGAACTCGCTGGGGCCTTGGGAGAAGTTGCCCCAGCCGGTGGAGGAGACCCAGGGCGCGCGGCATTGGTCGTCGGCCAGTGCCGGGGCGAAGGTCACGCTCTGGCGTGGGACGTCGATTTTGAATCCCGTCGCGCCCAGCAGCACGGCCCAGCTTGACATCGCGCGGTAGTAATGATCGCCACATTCGACGTGGTTCCAGAACCGCCCCGCGCGCAGGTAGCGGTCGTGGATGTTCCGCACCACGGCGGTGCCCGGGCCGGGCATTCCGAAATCCAGCATCATCGAGGCCATGGCGTACTCGATGCCCGTCCATGGCGCGGCCGCCTGCAGATTGCGGTACGTGCAGAGGCGTTTCTTTCGCCCGCTGGGATAGGTCGCGTTGAGCAGCCCGTCTTCGCTGTTGAAATTGTGCCGCACGATGGCCTCCAGGGCAGCGGTGATGCGCTGCCGCGGCAGGCACGACCCCAGGCCGATAAGGCCGGTGAACCACTCCCCGTCGATCTGGTCGGTCATGCAGCATTCGTCGCGGTCGCGGCCGTCAACCCACAGGCTGTAATATTCGCCGTTCCACAGCTTCTTGTCGAAGCTGGCCGAGGCCTTCTTCAGCAACCGCCGCCACGCGGCCCCCTGGCGGGCGTGGCCGAGATCTTCGGCGATCCGCGCGCCTGCAAGCAGAGCTCCCAGCCACAAGCTGGCGATGTACGAGGGCGTTCCGGCGAAGTTCCACGCGTCGTACGTGTTGCGGCAGGTGTCGTGGTCGGGCAGGCCGTCGCCGTCGGCGTCGAGGGCGGCGGTGTTGTTCATCGCCGCCACAATGTGCGGCCACAGCGAGCGGATGTACGCGCGGTCGCCGGTCCAGAGATAGTCGCGGCAGGCCAGCAGCACGAACTGCTGGTTCATGTCGACGCGGTCGAAACCGCCATCGACAGCAGAAAGGTCCGGGACGAAGAAGTGATGCACGCGCCCGTCGGCACGCTGGAACTTGGCGCCCATCTTCATCTGGCGCTGCTGCAACTCGGGGAACAGCGCCAGGATACTGAATGAGCCCTGGTAAGTGATGTCGGTGGTGTGGAAGCCGCAGCAGCCCAGGCCTTCCCAGACGGCGAACTTGTCGTCCTTGGTCCACCAGGTGCACTTGGCCAGGGTGGAGAGTTGGGCCGACCACGCCTGGGGCATCTCGTCGGGCAGCGTGGTGTCCATGAGTGCGTGTGTGAACTGCTCGACCTGGCGCTGGTGGTCGGGGGCGTTGGCCATCAGGAACCGCGAAACCTCGCCGGCGTCCTTGAACCAGTTCTCATACGCATGGCCGAGCACCGGCCCGCGCGCACTGTAGTGGTAGGGGAAGTGCCAGCCCAGCACAAATCGCACCTGCCGCCGCTCGTGCGGGGCCAAGGTCAGCGTCGAGCACAGGGCGCCGGTGCCCCAGTTGCCGCCCTTGCGATCGCGCCCGGCGAGGTGGTCCAGGCGGACGCGAGCCTGGTTGAGGAAGAGGCTGACGCCCTCGCGTCCGCGCAGGATCGCGGGCTCGACCTCCTTCACCCGCCGCCAGAGATAGTGCGCGAAGGGCTGCTGCAGGATTTCTTCCAGCAGGGCCTTCTGCTGCCGCGGCGGCAGGGCAGCGATCTCCTCGGCCGACAACGTCAGCAGCCCCGATGGGCTATTGCCGCCGCCCAGTGAGGGCAGCCGCCCGTCGCGGCGGAACTCGTGAAAGAGGCTCTCGTGCGCCATGCCGTAAGGCGTTTGCCCCGCCGACCAGTGCGATACGAAGATGCCGCCGATATAGCTCTCGTACTCGCCCGCCAGCCAACTCGCGTCGCCGCCCGAGACGCCCAGGCTCAGGCTGCCGACGGTCTGTAACTTTTCGCGCGACGCCGTCGCCTTCGTCAGGAACGTCGCGCCATGGTCGCGTGAGATCGTGTTGGTGAGCCGGCGGTCATCAAGGCCGGCGGCGACGGGATTGTTCAGCAGGCCCATCAGTGAGACATCGACCGGCTCATCGGTCAGATTCGTCAGCGTGAAGACGGCGCTGAAGCCCGGCGTGCCGCTGGTGCGCGCGTCGTGTGGAATCATGGGCGAAAACATCGCCGCCTCGACTGCCACAGGCAGGTCGTCATCAATGTACTCCAGCGCGGCCATCGGGTACGCGCCGGTGAAGTCGATCTGCTCGACGCTCTTGAGCCATGCGAAGGAGTAGAGATTGTGCTGGTCGGTGCGCATGCCCAGCCGCCGCGTGAGCGGCTCGCCGCCGCCTTCCCGCGTGCGCAGATAAAACGTCAGGCCGCCGATATCCATCTTCGGCTCGGGCGCGACGGGCTTGTCCGGTTGATACGCCGCCCAGCGGCCGAGATTGAAGATCTGCCACTGGTGGAAATAGCCGTCGGGCCAGATCTCAACTGAACCGGTCCCCAGGCCGCCCAGAGGAATTCCGCCGCAATGTGTGATCGAGCTGCTAAGTGTGGGCATAGCGTGTCCTTTCAGAAGCTGGATTGTAGTCGAAGAACGGAATAATGGAATGTTGGAATGCTGGAACAATCGAGTCGGGTTACACTAATGGCCTCATTAATGGAAAGGATTGTCATGAAGAAGCTGATGTGGACTTGCGTATTGGCTCTGGTCGCGGCGGCTACGGCCTCGGCGGCGGACGATGAACTCAACCAGCCGCTGGAATGCATGAAGCCTTACAAGTTCAAGGCCTTCGGCATCGCGGCGTTCTGCTTCCACAACTACCCCGGTACCGACTACACGCTCGACTACGCCAAGAACCTCGAGGCCGCCAACTTTAACGTGGCCATCGAGACCGGATATATGGCGCAGTTCTACGAGAAGACCAAGGTCAAGCAGATCGTCAGCCTCATGGTGTCCGACACACTCAAGGAGAAGGATGTCTACGGCACGAAGCGCACGCACCCGATCGAGCAGGGGATGAGCGTTGCCGACGCGGCGAAGAAGTATACCAGCGAGACCGTCGTCGGCTACCAGGTGGGCGCCAAGTACGGCCGGGCCATGCCCGCGCGGCTGGCGGCCGATGCCAAGGCCGTTGAAGACCTCAAGGCCGGTGTTTTCCCTTGGATCGCGCATTGCAGCGATGTGAAGGGCCAGGCTAAGGCGGGCGTGGCGATTTTGAGCCTGGAGACCTTCGGGCGGCTCAAGCACGACGGTTTCGGCTACGACAACAAAGGTTGGGCCCACGACAAGCGCGAGGACTATTGCGACTGGATGGAGTCGGGGCGGCGCATGGCCAACGAGGCGAACATGGCATTCTGGCCGATGCTCCCGGCCGCCACAGTGTCCAAAGGCCAGGGGGAGGCGCAAGGCAGCCTGCACGGGGCCAGTGAGATCCGCTTCATGGTGCTGGCGCCGATCGCCTACGGCGCGCAGGGCGTGGTGTACTTCGGTTACTCGACCGCCCGCGAGGTCTGGCAGACCAACGGGCCGAGCTACGCGGCCGCACGCGATGTCAACAAGCTCGTCGCCGATGTGATCGGCCCGCGCGTGCTGGGGCATCGCAGCATCGGCGTGTACCATTCCAAGCCCGATGCGCCAGGCAACACCAAGGCCAAGATCATGAAGAGCGCCCTGATAGCCGGCGAGGGCAAACTCATCGAGAAGATGGATGACGGCCTGATGGCCGGCGTGCTGGTGAAGGAAGCCGATTTCAAAAGCGGCGCCAATACGCCGCATTACATCATGCTGATCGACGCCCGCACGGCGATCCTCACGGGCGAGGACGCCCTCAAGCCCCGCGAGGTGAGCCTGACGTTTGGACCGAGCGTGCAAAGTGCCGAACTGATCCCCGCCGCCGGCGAAGAGGCGAAGAAGTTCCAGCGCGAGGTGAAGCTGACGCTTCGCCCTGCGGATGGGCGACTGATTAAACTGACGATGGCGCCCAGGACCGAAGAAAAGAAGTGATCTTGAAACCGGGCGCCATGGCGGCCGTTTCTCAGCCGCCATGCTTGCGGAAAGGTCGGGGACATGGCGGCTGGACAACGGCCGCCATGGCACCCATGAAAGGAAGAGTTCATGGCCACGAAACGTCATACGAGCTTCACCCTCATTCTCGCGAGCGTGGTTCTGGGCGCCGCGCCGATCTGTGCAGCGGCGGATGCGCCGGCGAAACACCGGACGGACTGGTTCCATGAGGCGCGGTGGGGGGTCATGTTCCACTTTGTCTCGGAGTGGATGCGGATCAAGGACCGCGAGGAATGGAACAAGACGCTGGCGAACTTCGACACCGATGGGCTTGCCAAACAGCTCGCTGATGTCAAGGCGGGATACTTCGTCATCACAGCGACGCACTACGGATTTCCCCTCTGTCCCAACGCCCAGGACGAAGGGGGCAAGCTGCCCGCGGTGGACCTGATCCCGCGCCTGGCGGACTCGCTGGCGAAGAAGAACATCCGCCTGATGCTCTACTATCCCACGGGCATGGGCGGCGACGGCTGGCAGCATAGCGAGAAGGTCATTCGCGAGTTGTCGCTACGGTACGGCAAGCGCGTCAGTGGCTGGTGGCTCGATAACAATTCGACGTTCCAGGAGGACCGCCAGAAGGCCATCGCCGCGGCCGCCCGTGCGGGCAATCCCGACTCGATCCTGGGCTTTGCCAACCCCAAGCGCCAGCAGCGCAACAGCCCGTATGATGACTTCACGGCTGGCAACACGCGCCCCGCGCGCGAGGGCAAATGCTACGGGCGGTTCATCGAAGGGGCGCAGTGGCACATGCTCTCCCACCTGGCGCTGGCATGGTGCACCAACTGGAAAGAAGTCGAGGCTCGCGGCGATAACTTCCCGCGTTTCTCCGACGCCGAGGCGGCCGAGATCACCTCGCACATCGCCGCCAACGGCGGCGTGACCACGTGGGACACCCCGCCGATGAAGAGCGGGCTGATCAATCCCAACTTCCTTCGCCAGCTCAAGGCCATCGGCGACAAGACCATGAGCGTGCCGCGAAACCCCGACCCGCTGACCGAACTCGATCAGCCTAAGATGCCGAATATCCCGCCCGTGCCGGCCGCCCCGGCAGGGGCAACCGTCACCACGCTGGTGGCTGGGGACTGCCGCATCGCCGACGCGCTGGGCTTCCGCCCGGCCGACCGCTGCAAGGGGCGGCTGGCCACGTCGGTGGGCACGCAGCATCATCATTTCATCCGCGGATTCCTCCAGTTCGACCTGTCGAAGATCGACCGCACCAAGCCGCTGCAGTCGGCCGTGCTGTATCTGCATCTGAACGAAACCGGCCTGGCCCCATTTGCCGGCAGCCCGCTGGTCGTCAGCCGCCTGGCTCAACCCCTCGATGCGGCCAAACCGTACGAGACGCCGATCGCTGCGGGGGGCGAGGCGGTCGCCGACGACCGCAAGGCCGGACCTGTTGCCGTGGACGTAACGGAGATCGTCAAGGCTTGGCTGTCCGGGGCGCCCAACTGCGGGCTGCGACTTTCCGCCAGCGGTCTGGGCGGCAACTGGACGCGGTATCCGCTGACGACCAAGGAATATCAGAGTGGAACGTACGACCCCAAGGCCAACCCCAACGCCCCGCGCCTGGAGATACGACAGTAGGGCGTGAAGACCCGCAAAGGCCTCACGCCCTACACTCAAACGGAGAGGGCGGGATTCGTCATCGCCTATCTCTCCATGCTCTTTCACTAGCGTATGTTACGATTCTAGTGCTTCACGTGCAAGGGCTTGCGGTTTTGCGCCCGTTTGCGCCTGCTTACCTCGATTTACCGCCCTTTGCGCATCGCGGCAGCACAATTTCAGCACAAATATCACGGCATGGCAATACGCCAAACGCCAATGACATCCTCCTTCCTTTCTTGGCGATGGTTGCGCCGGCGACTGGAAATGGCCGACGTCGGCGAGTCTGTGTATACGCCAGATTCTCGACCGACGAACAGAACTGCAGGAGCATTGACGACCAGGTATCCCTGTGCAAACGGTGGCTTGGGGAACATAATTGGGACAACGCTGAGATTATCGTCCTTTTCGATCAAGCAGTCTCCGGCGAACAGCTGGACCGCGCGGGGATCGATGCGGTCAAGAAATTGATCGGGAGCCGTGACGTTGATGCGGTTATCGCAGAAGACCTTAGCCGCTACTACCGCGACAGTACCTGGCTGCAGTTGCTGGTCAAGCTGGCCAAAGACAATCGCGTCAAGATCCTCACCGTCAACGACTGTTTTGATTCATCAGACAGCGACCACCAGCTCAAGCTCCTGATCGAAGGGTTCCACCACGCCCAGCACAATGAAGACGTTGCCCGACGCATTCGTCGTGCTGCCGACGGTCGCTGGGACAGTGGGTACGCCATGGGGCCATTGCGTCCCGGGTATTTCCGAAAACCGGTCGATGCTCAGAGGACCGCACGAACCGGCAAGGGACCCTTCATTGATGAGATAGATTCTGCTGCAACCCCCATCATTCGCGAAGCTTTCGAGCGAGTGGCTCGTGGCGATCCCCTGGGAAGTGTCGCCAGCTTCCTCACTCAGTCTGGATTGAATAAACCTGCCAACGCGCTGACGACGAAATGGACCCACCGAAACATAAAGGCCATGATCAAGAACCCCGTCTACATGGGCGTCGAGGAAGAGGGCAGGACCCGGTCGCAGAAGGTGGAACTGGATGGCAAACACGTTCAGGTTCTCGTAGACTCGGACAATATTCGTCGGCGCGAGATGCCCCACCTTGCCCATGTGACACGGCTGCTCTGGCAGCAGGCGAACAAGGCCATAGCAGATCGCGACCGAGGAGGATCCCATCCGCGGGGTCGGGATAATCCCAGCTACAGGATCCCGAGGGCGTCACGCACGCCGTTAGGCGGTCTTTTTGTCTGCGCGATCTGCGGCGGAAAGATGGTCGGCCAAGGTCGCGGTGATGGCGGCTATCGTTGTGGCAATGGCCTGAAAGGCGAATGCTGGAATAGAGCGACGGTCACGAGCAAGATCGCTCACGCTCGCATCTTTGGCGCTGTTGCTGACCGGCTTCTTCAGATGGATGGTGCCGCCGCAGCGATGGTCGAGATTGCGCAGCGAATGCGAGCCGAAGGCGGCGACGTGGACAAGAAGATCACGCAATTGAACCGGGAAATCGAACGGATTGACGGGGCAATCGCACGTGTGGTCGACGTGATCGCCGACGGCGGCGATATGGACATCCTCAAGACCAAGCTCCGGGGCCTCCAAGCACGTCGAGAAATGCTCATTGCCGAACTGCTGACGCTCCAGCAGTCTTCTCCGACGGCACTGGAACCTGTAAGCCCGGAGACTATCATTGAGGCAGCGAAGCGCGCGGCAGCCAAGCTGTTGAACAATAGCGACGAGGCGGGCCTGTTGCTGCGGCAAATGACATCGTCGATTCGATCTGTGCCCTTTCAACGTATTGACTGCGGCCTTGTCGTTCTTCGCGCGAGGTTCCAGCTCGACTTGTTGGCGCTGCTGCCGCAGCAGTGGCGACAGTTGGTTCGCGGCGTCCCGATTGACACTACCGACACCATGCTCAAGGGCGAGACGATCGAGGTTGACCTCTTTGATAGCCCTGGGCCTGTCAGGCTGGCACCTCAGGCGATGGCTCTTGCTCGTCGCCCAGAGAGGCTGCCCTGGGAGGAGCTGGTTAGGAAGCTGGGCACCACGCGCCGTACGCTATTCGACGCGATGAAGCTGGGCAGGGTCATGGAGGAGCGGGGGCTTGACCAGGCGTACGTGGAATTGACGGACGAGCCGGCCACTGCGTCGCGGTGGCGGCACAGGGCGTAAGTCCGTGGTGCGGGGCCGCCTGCGGGCGGCTGCACGCCATGGGCGGCCCCGCGCCAACGGCTGACTTTCTTTTAGCTATCAGCGAAGGCGTGGTCGCTGCGAATAATAGCTTTTCCCGCAGACAATGCGCATGCGGCGTGAAGGTATGATAAGCGCCTATGCTGTTCGGTATAGGGCGTTAGTACATCTTCCCCCCGCAGTCACTTCCAACACTTGCAGGCGCTAACCGTTGTGGCGGCAAGTCTCAACATTCGCTGGCACCTGATCGGGGGTCATCCTTTCCGTTGGGATGGGCAGGATGAGTACGGGCAGAGGCGGCCCAAGGGAAGGCCATACCTCCCGACCTCCATCATCATTGGATGATCTTGGTGTCGAGTTCGATCTTGTCGCCCTCCTGTGTCTTTTCGATAACGTCCGTGACGGTATACCGGTCAAATCGCATACTGCCATTCTTCCGGGTGATGAGGCGGAGCCGGCCAAGACTGATGTTGTGTCCGACCAGTTGCGCCTGATCGCCGACCGTGACCTAGCCGATCAGGCTGCATGAGCGTCGCCTTTGGGGAGCCTTGCGCGGCAAGAGGCAGATGAACGATGCAGGTCCGAGGGATGTGCTCTAAATAAGATTGTGTTGATATGCTTCGAGGTGGCGGGGTTCGCGGACGCAGAAAACAAACCATGCCAGGGCGGCAGCGCTGAGCGCCAGGCAGATGAGGAAGATTGGCCCTGTTCCATATGCCTGCGCGGCCGCGCCGGCGAGCAGGGGCGCCGCCAGCAGTGGGCCTGAAAGGACGATGTTCGCGATAGTGATGTGGGCCAGGCGGTGGTCGTGGGGGCAGGTCTCGTAAAGCATGTTGGAGTGCGAGACGATAGCGCCGCCGACGGCAACCCCCGCCCAGAAGTATGCCCCGATACACACCGCCACGCTACCAGGCAATAGCAGCAGCGATAGCGTCAGCACCTGCGCCGCACCGCAGGTGATCAGGCCCAGGCGGTGCCCGAGTCGGTCTCCGATCCGTCCCAGCACCAGGTTTGCCACGGCCATCGCAATCGACATTGCGCCGCCGCAGGCCACGACGGTTCCGCTGTCCAATCGGCCCTCCCCGGCGGAGCTGAAATGCACCGCCACCAGCGGCAGCATACAGAATCCGCCGGTGGCCAGGATTCGCCCAATTAGAAAGGCCCGGAAGTTGGAGTCTTTCAGGCTGCCGGCAAACCGCGTAAAGATTTCCCGAGTCGTCATTCGCGGTGATGGCGGCGCCTCAGCATGCGGCTCACGAATCATCGCATAGAAGGCCATCGACACCAGCGAGATAGCCGCAGCCGCCAGATAAAGCACTGCGTAGATGCCGGTGCCTGGGTAACGCTCGATCAGCCACCCAGCGAGCAGTTGGCCACCAGTGGCCGCAAGGGCAAACCCCGCCCACGCCACGCCAAGAACCCGGCCACGGATTGAGGCTGGAAATAGCCAGGCGAGCCAGTCCATCCAGGCAGGGACGACGGCCCCGACCAGCAGCAGCGGCAGGGCGAAGCATCCCATCAAGGCCCAGCGGGTAGCCTGTGGGCCCAACCGGTCTGCCAGGAGGATTGCCACTGCGGACATCGCCAGGCTAGGCGCAAAGGCCACCATATGCCAGATCACCAACAAGCGCTTACGCCGACGGCCGGGCTGAAACAGGTACACTCCCAGCAATTGCGGCAGGATGAGTATTCCTCCGTCGATAGCCGCGATAGCACCGATCATCTGCTCCCCGGCCCCCAGACGCTTCAGGAGCACCACCAGCACCGTCATTGACGAGACCATCGCCGTCATTAAGCCCCACAAAGACTCGCCAATGGCGTTGAAGGTCGCGTTACGAAACTCAAGCTGATCCATTCGATCCGTCCCGCTTGCACGCATAATGCGGTTCTCTTCCCTGAGATACTCGATAGCCTCCTGCTGCTGGCGGTTCATCCAACCTGCCAGAGCCACCATGATGAACTGTGATGGTGTACGGGGCATAAGGACGGGGATCGTAGCGGCAGGGAGCCATGCGCAGCAAGAGGCAGACGAAATGCGTAGGCCCGCGGGATCACTACAGCGGTGTGCGGAAAGTGGCAAGGAAATAATCGGGAACTGGTGGAACGCATAGCACTTTGCACGAACCCCTCCGCTGGACTATCATGTGACCATTGCCGCGATACGGCTAGACCCTGTTTGGAGACAAATCATGAAAAACCTTGCGTGGATTGCCGCCTGTTCCGTTGTGGCGATGTTGACAATACCGGTGCTATCGGCCGATTCGTCAAAGATCAAGGATACCGAGTCGGCCACGCACGGCGGCGATGCGGCCAGGCACCAGATTGTTGACACCTATAGATTCCCCGGGTTCGAGGTAGTCCAGATCAACCTGCCTGTGCTTTCGCACTACTCTTACATCCTGGTCAGCGGCAAGGATGCACTCGTCGTCGACCCGGATCGGGATGTCCAGTTCTACCTGGAGTACGTGGCGAAGAACGGGCTTTCGATCAAGGGGGTCTACCTGACACACTCACACGCTGACTTTGTGGCCGGGCACCTGGAGATCGTCAAGGCCGCAAACTGCCCGATCTATCAGAGCGCTGCCAGCGGCGCGGGCTACAGAATCGAACCAATGAAGGACGGCTCGACCTTCAGGGTCGGCTCAGCCGTCATCAAGGTCATGGAGACCCCCGGCCACACGCCCGACGGCACCTGTGGACTGGTCTATGCCGGCGAGGAAGACAAGGTCGGCAAGATCCTTTTCACGGGCGATACGTTATTCATCGGCAGTGTCGGCCGGCCGGACCTTCTGGAAGGCAAGATGACGGCGGCATCGCTGGCCTCGATGGGCTACGACACGTGGGTCAACAAGCTCTCCAAACTTGATGACTCGGTGATGGTCCTGCCTGCCCACGGGGCAGGCAGTCTCTGCGGCGCACACCTAAGCGACAGTCCCAAGAGCACCATCGGTGCGGAACGCGCGTCTAATCCATACCTTGTGCTCAAAAGCCGAACGGCGTTCATCTCCGCCGTCCTCCGGGAATTGCCCGAGACGCCTCAGTACTTCGGGCACAATGCGGCACTGAATCGCCAAGGACCGCCGCTAGTGGACTGGAATGCGTCGCTTCCGGCGGAAGTAAAGCCAAGCGACGAACTCCTGAACACATCCAAGTATTACGTGGCCGACATCCGTGATCCCGGCGTCTATGCGGCTGAGCATATTCCCAACTCGGTCAACATCGGCCTGCGAGGCCGCCTGGAGACCTGGGTAGGCATCATGGTTCCCTGGGCCACGCAGACGGGCGGCAAGCTGGTGCTGGTGGGAGCCAAAACGGAATTGACGGAGGCGATGCATCGCCTGCATCGCATCGGCTACGGAGCGTCCGTGCTGACGCTGGAGGCCTGGAAGGCAGGCAACCTGCCCACCAAGAGGGTGGACTTCATCAAGCCCGCGGACCTGTACGCCCAGATGAAGGCAGGCACGGCCCCGATCGTCGTCGACGTGCGCCTGCCCAATGAATGGATGGGACTGCGGATCGGCGACGTGGTGAACCTGCCGCTGAACCGCCTGCAGGAACTGTCGGCCAAGCTTGACCCGGCCCAGCAGGTGGTGGCCGTGTGCAACTCTGCGTATCGCTCCACGATGGCCATCGGCCTCCTGGAGGCCAAGGGCTTCCAGAAGGTCACGTCGCTGGCGGGCGGCAGCGAGGCATGGATCGAGGCGGGCCTGCCTGTCTACGGGGCCGAAGTCACTAAGTCGGCGGCCGGACCGGCAGCAGCCAAGCGAGAGATCAAGCTGGCCGACCGTATGTCCTGCGACGAGCTTCGGCGGCTTGCCAAGGACTTACCCGGTACATTCGACCTGGTCGATATCCGCCCGGCGGAGCAGTTCGCGGACTACAGCATTCCCGGCTCTCGCAACGCAGACATCGCCGAGGTGTTGGCCAACCAGGCCTACCTGACGGGGGCTGGCCCGCTAATCCTGGTGGATCGCGATGGGTCTCTGGCGATGCAGATAGCCGGCATCCTGTCTCAGAAAACGCAGCGAACCGTTAAGGCGCTTCACGGCGGACTGGAGGCTTACTGGAAGGACGCCGGCTCCAAAGACTCCGCCAAGCCCTCTGCTGCTCCGGCTGGATCCGTAGCGCCTGCCCCAGCGCCGCCAGCCGCATTGCCTCCGGTCCCGCCGCCTGCTTTACCCAAGAAGAAGTCCGCAGGGTGCTGATATGAATGAGCAATTGCCCAAGAACGATAGTCCCAAGCCTTATATGAATCCGTATCTGGCCGGCGTACTGCTGGGCCTGACCCTGCTGGCCTCGTATCTGATCCTCGGGGCGGGGCTTGGTGCGTCAGGCGGCATCGCTCGCCTGAGCGCCTGGGTCGAAGGCTGCATCCTGCCATCGCACACGAAGTCCAGCGAGTACTTCGGCGCGTGGGGCGGCAAGCCGCTCAACTACTACCTGGTCTTCATGCTGGCCGGGGTATTCCTCGGCGGCCTCTTCTCGGCCGTGCTGGCCCGGCGGGTAAAGTCCCAGGTCGAACGCGGCAGAAGGACCTCAAGACGGTTGCGCGTCGCGCTGGCCTTGATCGGCGGGGTCCTGGCGGGCTTCGCCAGCCGATTGGCCCAAGGCTGCACCTCAGGCCAGGCGCTTTCGGGCAGCGCAATGTTGCTGTCAGGCAGCCTGGTCTTCCTCATCTGCGTCTTCGCCGGCGGATATGCTGCGGCATGGCTGGTCAGGAGGCAGTGGCATGATTGAAACTTTCTTTGGCAACAACGCACTCGCGGGTTCGACTGCCATGCTGGCCGCCTTGGCCATCGGCCTGGCGTTCGGCTTTGCCTTGGAGCGGGCCGGCTTCGGCAGCTCCCGACGCCTGGCGGGCATCTTCTACCTCCGCGACATGGCGGTGTTGAAGGTCATGTTTACCGCCGTCATCGTGGCAATGCTGGGGCTGTTATACGCCCGCGGCTTGGGCTGGATCGACGCGGAACAACTGTTCTTCATGCCCAGCATCTATGGCGCCCAGATCGCCGGCGGCCTGATCCTGGGTGTGGGTTTCGTCGTAGGGGCCTGGTGCCCAGGTACGGCTGCGGTGGGCCTGGCCTCGGGCCGATGGGACGCCGCCGTGTTCCTGGGCGGTACGGTTCTGGGCAGCATATTGTTCAACGAGATGTTCGGCCTCCTCAAGGGGCTGTATGCTTGGGGCGACAGCGGCGTCCAGTTCGCCTGGCAGTCGCTGGGAATGTCGGCCGCGTCCTTCGCCGCGATTTTCGTGCTGGTCGCCATCGGCTGCTTCTGGGGCGCGGAGTACATCGAGCGGCGGGTGGCGGGCACGGGGGTCTACTGGCGAAGCCCCTTCCTGAAGGCCTTCAGCGTGGCGATGGTTGTCTTGGCAGTAGGTCTGCTGGCCATCGACGGCGGCAGCCCGACAACGGAAAAACCGACCCCACACGCGCCCTCAGAGGCGGCTCTTCTGGCGCAGATAGCGGAGGCCAAGGACCACATGGAGCCGGAGGAACTCGCCGACCGGATCATGGCAGCCGAGGCCGGGCTGTTTCTGGTGGATATCCGTCCAGCCGAGGAATTCGAGGCTTTCAACATTCGTGGCGCGGTCAACATCGAGATGGCCGGTCTGCCCGCCGCTCTGGCCCCGTACAAGAACAGAGGCCTGATTGTGCTGTACTCCAACGGCATGACGCACCCGGCCCAGGCCCGGGACGCTCTGGCAAGAATGGGCTATGCCAACGTCTATATGCTCACGGATGGCCTTGAAGGCTTCCGCGAGCGTGTCCTGAAGCCTGCATCTCTGCGGACAGAGCCGCTCTCCATCAAGCAGACGGCGCAGATCAACTCATGGCGGCACTACTTCATGGGCGACGCAAAGGCCCCGGCCGCAACGCCTGTTGCCCAACTTCCGCTCTCTCTGCCGACCTCGCCGAAGTTGCCGGGCCTGGTCGAACCGGCATGGCTGGCCGGGAACCTCGGCAAGAAGGACGTGCGGGTCTTGGACGTGCGGCAGCAACCCCTGTACAACACCGCCCACATCCAGGGTTCCGTGTGCGTCTCGCCGGAGCACTTCCGTGGTGTGGTCGGCGGGGTGTCGTCCATGCTCTTGCCGTCGGATGTGCTGGCTAGGCATATGTCCCTGCTGGGCATCCGCCCAACGGACACGGTGGTGATCGTCCCGGATGACAAGCCGCATGACGCAACGCTAGTGTCCATGGCCTTTGCCCGCCTGGGCCATAGTCGATACGGCATCCTGAACGGAGGCTTCGCGCGATGGACGGCCGAGAAGCATGCTGTCACGAAGGATCTTCCGGCCGTTGAACCGTCGGACTATCCGATCGGCTCGCCGGACAGGTTTACGGTGGATTACAGGCAGGTTCGCGAGCATCTAGACAGGAAGGACACCGTAATCATCGACGTCAGGCCCACGGAGTTTTACACCGGCCAGAAGATCGAGGAGGCACGTGGCGGGCACATCCCCGGGGCGAAGAACCGCCCGTACACCGAGGATGTGACGACGGTCGGTGGCGTGACGCTCTTGCGATCCATCGACGATCTGGCCAATGCCTATGCACGGCTCATACCCTCCAAAGACATGAAAGTGATTGTGCACTGCCGAACCGGCCACCAGGCCAGCCAGACCTTCTTCGTCATCCGCAACCTACTGGGTTACTCCAATGTTCTCTGGTATGACGGCGGCTGGTCCGAATGGTCGGCCAGGAGCGAGTTGCCGGCAGTTCAGGAGAAAGGCGGCAAGTAGTTCCCGGCAACGGCGGTCCGGTCTTTGGGTGGCAGATCGATCACAGGAAGACTGCTAAGGCTGGATCGGTCGTGCGTGAACGTTCCCGACACTGCGAAGCCAAGGCAAGGAAACGCGAGACCCGATAGGAGAAGAACCATGAGCAGCGAGAGCAAGTGTCCGGTGACAGGCAAGATGCACGCACACCCGGTGGGCAAGGGCACGTCGAACCGCGACTGGTGGCCCAACCAGGTGAACCTCAAGATACTCCACCAACACTCCGCCCTGAGCAATCCGATGGGAGGGGACTTCAACTACGCCCAAGAGTTCAAGAAGCTGGACTTGAAGGCCGTGAAGAAGGACCTCTACGCGCTAATGACCGATTCCCAGGACTGGTGGCCGGCCGACTGGGGCCACTATGGGCCGCTCTTCATTCGGATGGCCTGGCACAGCGCCGGGACGTACCGTACGGGTGATGGCCGTGGCGGCGCGGGGTCCGGCAGCCAGCGCCTGGCCCCGCTCAACAGTTGGCCCGACAACGTGAACCTCGACAAGGCTCGCCGTCTGCTCTGGCCGATCAAGCAGAAGTACGGCCGCAAGCTTTCCTGGGCCGACCTGATGATCCTGGCCGGCAACTGCGCGCTGGAGTCGATGGGGTTCAAGACCTTCGGCTTCGGCGGCGGCCGTGCGGACGTCTGGGAGCCGGAAGAGGACATCTACTGGGGCTCCGAGGACAAGTGGCTGGGTGACAATCGCTACTCCGGGGAGCGGCAGCTCGACAATCCTCTGGCGGCCGTCCAAATGGGCCTGATCTACGTGAACCCCGAAGGCCCCAACGGCAACCCCGACCCGGTCGCTTCCGGCCGTGACGTCCGTGAGACCTTCGCCCGCATGGCGATGAACGACGAGGAGACCGTGGCGCTGGTGGCCGGCGGGCACACGTTCGGCAAGTGTCACGGGGCCGGCCAAGCGACGCACGTCGGACCCGAGCCGGAGGCGGCCCCCATCGAGCAGCAGGGCCTGGGCTGGAAGAGCAGCTTCCGCAGCGGCAAGGGCGGCGACGCGATCGGCAGCGGCATCGAGGGTGCTTGGAAGCCCAACCCGACGAAATGGGACTCGGGCTACCTGGACATACTGTTCAAGTATGAATGGGAGCTGGTCAAGAGCCCGGCCGGGGCCAACCAGTGGCTGGCGAAGGATGTCGCCGAAGAAGACATGATCGTCGACGCCCACGATCCGTCAAAGAAGCACCGGCCGATGATGACCACCGCAGACCTGTCGCTTCGCTTCGATCCGATCTATGGCCCCATCGCGCGGCGTTTCCAGCAGAACCCCGCCGCGTTCGCCGACGCTTTCGCCCGAGCGTGGTTCAAGCTGACCCACCGCGACATGGGGCCCCGCTCACGGTATCTCGGTCCGGAGGTGCCGGCTCGGGACCTGATCTGGCAGGACCCCATTCCGGCTGTCAATCACAAGCTGGTGGGGGCACGCGATATTGCCACTCTCAAGGCCAAGATCCTGGCGTCCGGCCTGTCCATCTCGGAATTGGTGACCACCGCCTGGGCATCGGCGTCCACGTTCCGCGGTTCGGATAAGCGCGGCGGCGCGAATGGCGCGCGCATCCGCCTGGCACCGCAGAAGGACTGGCAGGTCAACCAGCCGGCCCAGCTGGCGAAGGTTCTCAAGGGCCTCGATACGATTCAGAAGGCGTTCAACAAGTCGCAGACCAGCGGTAAGAAGATATCGCTGGCCGACCTGATCGTCCTGGGCGGATGTGCGGCCGTCGAGGCAGCAGCGAAGAAGGCCGGCCTCAACGTGACCGTGCCCTTCACGCCCGGCCGCACCGACGCCTCGCAGGCGCAGACCGACGCGGCCTCCTTTGCCGTGCTCGAGCCGGTCGCCGATGGTTTCCGTAACTACCAGAAGGCCAATTTCTCCGTATCGGCCGAGGAGTTGCTCGTGGACCGGGCGCAGCTGTTGATGCTGACGGCCCCGGAGATGACCGTTCTGATCGGCGGCCTGCGCGTGTTGGGCGCTAACTTCGACGGGTCGCAGTATGGCGTGTTCACGAAGCGCCCCGGTGAGCTGACGAACGACTTCTTCATGAACCTGCTGGACATGCGAACGGTGTGGAAGCCCGCCTCGGAGGCCGCCGACGTCTTCGAGGGGCGCGACCGCGCCACGAACGAACTGAAATGGACCGGAACCCGGGTGGACCTGATCTTCGGGGCCAACTCCCAGCTGCGGGCCGTCGCGGAAGTCTACGCCTGCACGGATTCGCAGCAGAAGTTCGTGCAGGACTTCGTGGCGGCGTGGAACAAGGTGATGAATCTGGACCGATTCGACCTCGCCTGATGGCGGAGAGAGAACCAAGATGCTTTCTTCAACAGCCGCGGGAACCGAGATGGCCTTTCGCGGGTTCGGCTCGGAGGCCCGGCAATCCTTGGCGTGGAATGCGTCACGGGAACGCCTCGCAACCAGGACAGAACAGAACCATGGCCTCAAGCACAGACCAACCGTTACCAACGTCGCCTTGGGCCGTCCTCGACCACAATTGCGAGTTCGCCGTAACCGCCATTTCCAAACCTACGACGCAGTCATTCATCCTCGCCGGAGGCCTGCTGGCGCTGCTACGCCGCAGGTAAGCTCGGAGCGCGTATCGGTGCATGGTTGCGGTCATGCCGGCAACTCAAACCGTGCGACAGGCAACCATGTCATCAAGACGCGGGGCAACTGCTTTTCCCTATAGCGGCATAAAGGCCGCACCAACTGAAGATCGCTTCAAAGAAGCAAAAGCCCGACAGGGCCAGAAGCAGCGGATTCCACGAAGTGGTGACAGCCCAGACCAGCAACACCAGACCAACGCCTGCTCTGAGGAGGCGCCCCTTGCCACCGATGTTCTTTGCTCTGCCCTGGAGGGTATTTCTGGCAAGCCTTCGCAGCAGCAATCGGTAGACGAAACCGGCAATGAAGACCAGCACGTAGATAGCGAGTATGTAACCCCACCCAATGGGCGAGAGGATGATCTCCAGCGGCGATTTGTCAAAGAACTCCGCCTTGAGCCGCGGCATGATCCGGGCGGCGTGGAGCATCTCTCCTACTGGAAATACCTCCACGTCGCCCGTTGCCAGCACGTACTTGCCCTGGTTGGTGGGGCTGAACACTCGGATCAAATAGGTGCCGCCTGGAACCGTCCGGCCCTTGATGGACATGTCCGGGCCAGAGCCATCGGCCTCGAATTCCGGTCCCCAGAAGTAGTTGTCGCCGCCGAATCGCTCGAAGAACGGCTTCCAGTGAAACGCCGTGCCATCCAATGTTGCCAGGGATCTGGCTCCATCTGACGTCTTCTGAACGATTTCGGCAGAGATGTCCTTCCGCACCCCGGCAATGTCCGGAACCAGGAGCCCGACGTAGAGGCGGAATTCGTGTTCGGACTGAATCCGGAACTCAGCCGGTGAGCCAATGAGTTCTCCGTAAAACGCCTGCGACACTTCCGGCCGACGGATGTCCGTCATGCCACTGCTGCTGGCGATACGAGGCTGGTGAGCCAAGAGGCTGCTGGGCAGAAGAGCCAGTACCGCACATACAACAAGAGCGAAGCCGACCCTGCGCATGCAGTGTGGTGACGGCAGCATCATCGTCGTGCCTCCTGACCGTCGCCGACCACCGGCCGCACGCGATCCACATGGAAGTGGACCAGGAACCGAGATCCACTCTCGGCGCTGCATTCGGCCGGCAGTGGTCGCCGCCGTAGGGCGTCGATTTTCTGCGGGTCGGTCTCCTCGGTGAGTTTCGTGAGATAGAGCCGCCTGCCTTGGTATCCTTCGCCGCGCTCGACAAACAAGTATGCCGCATGTGGATTCGACTGGAGGTTCTCGTGGCTCAACCCGTCTTTCATGATGAATGCGACCGTCTGCTCGTCGATAAAGTGCGGCCGTGCGTAAATGGCCACATCGACTTGGCCCGATGAGTTCGAGGTAGCCAGGATGCCTGTTCCGTTAGAGGACTGGAAGTATTCGCTGAGTTTCATGGCTTTTCTCCTTGGCGCTTCGCCATGACAGATAAAAGGAAAAACACCGTGCGGCGGATCCCTAAGATCCTGCCGCACGGCGTGCCTGATTGTTTCCGCGGACTGCTACTTCGCCGGCGGGATAAGCACCGTGTCGATCACGTGGATCACTCCATTGGTCGCCATGATATCGGTCTTCAAGACTCTGGCCGGGCCGACGCTCACCTGTCCGCCCTCAACCTTAATGGGGACTTCCGCTCCGCCAGCGGTCTTGGCGCTGTGGAGCTTGACCACGTCAGAGGCCGTCACCCTGCCGGGAACGACATGGTACAGAAGAACGGCCTTGAGCTGCTCCTTATCCTTCAGGAGACCCTCGAGGGCGCCGTGAGGCAGTTTGGCAAAAGCGTCATCAGTGGGGGCAAATACAGTGAACGGCCCGGGGCTCTTGAGGGTTTCGACTAATCCCGCCTCCTTGACCGCGGTGACCAGCGTCTTGAAGGATCCGGCGGACACTGCCGTATCCACGATATCCAGATGGGCAGTTGGATGAGGAGGTTGACTCAAGGGACAGTGGGTTCCCCCGCAGCCAGTCATAGTGAGCATCCCGATGCACATGCACGCCAGTAAGCCGAGTTTCATGTTCATCTCCTTGTCTTAACTAAAGTGACTGTTGGTCGCGGATGGTTCTTTCATCCGGCTTTCTCTGGTCCCTTGTAGGTGCGCATCGGCCGATTATCAAGCACATCGTGCCCAAGAGTCAGGACTATAGTTCATAACTATTTATTATGCCATAATTTATGTATATAGCAGATCGTTTGAGATTTGTAGATCTCCACACGTCGTTGCTTAATGCAACCGCCCCCAAGTTTGCTTCTGTGGCCTCTAGCCAGGGATGGCAAGGCAATAACCAAGAGACGGTCGCCACAGATACCAGTTGACGCAGTTGCGCACCTTGGCGCGCAAGTGGTCAAACTGGCTACGACCTCCGAGGCCGAAACCCCGAGGTCGGTGGGCGCCTCCGGTGGAACGATCCGGCACTTAAGCACTTTGTGAGGGTCATAAGACCGGGATGGTAGATGCGGACGGCACTGTATGGCAAATCCTACAGACCGGATGATCTGATCCTTCCTTGCCTTCTGAGCTCCTACTTGCCGTCACTCTTTCTCAGCGACGCATAGACGGCATCCAGCGCATGACGGAGAGTCCACGCCTGGGACATGGGCCGATGATCCTTGTGAATGTCGGCCAGGGCGGTGCTCAATTGTTTTCGGGAATTCCCATCCAAGACTGTGGCATGCCCGCTGAGCAGCGATAGCGCGGTGACTTCGTAGATCGCCGCGCAGGCCTCGGGCTTTCCCGAGTTGAACAGCGGCACGCCGCGTTCGATGGCCAACTCGATCACGCGCATTGCCTTTCGGGCAGGAGCCAGCTCTGGCAGGGTTGGGATCAATACCCGGTCTATCACGTGGACCACGCCATTGGTCGCCTTGATATCGGCCAGGACGACAGTGGCCCCTTCAACCTTGACCGGGCCCGTGGGACGAACTTGCAGGCTGTCTCCCTGGAGGGTTGGTGTTGTGTCGATCGTCAGTTCAAGTCGTTTGGGCAAAACGTGGTACTTGAGGATGGTCGCGAGGCGATCCCGGTTCTCCGGTCGCAGCAGGTCTTCGACTGTCCCCGCCGGGAGCGCCGCGAAAGCCTCGTCGGTGGGAGCAAAGACCGTGAGCGTACTGCCCGGTGCCTTCAAGGCGTCCACTAGGCCGGCAGCAGCGGCGGCCGCCAGCAGGGTTTTGAACTTTCCTGCCACCCGAGCGGTCTCCACGACATCCTTTGGCAATAGGACTCGATCGATCACGTGGATCACCCCGTTAGAGGCAAGCACGTCCGCCGTCACAACATTGGCGCCATCGACTGTAACCTTGCCGGGCGTCGCGGTAAACAGAAGGCTGGTTCCCTGGACAGTATTGGCAAGGGGCAACCGTGCAACCTCCTGGGCGGTCAACCGGCCGGCTACGACGTGAAGCGTCAGGATGTCGACCAGCTTCTGCTTGTTCTCGGGCTTCAGAAGGGATTCGACAGTGCCCTTGGGCAACTTGGCAAAGGCCTCATCGGTCGGGGCAAAGACCGTGAACGGTCCGGGACTTTTGAGGGTTTCGACCAGCCCGGCGGCCTGAACGGCGGCAACAAGCGTCTTGAATGACCCCGCCGAAATAGCCGTGTCCACGATGTCCTTACGAGGCTCGTCTGCCGCCGCCGGCCGGGCAGCGACCATGACGGAGAGCACAATAATGCCGCCGAACACGCCTGTCATTGATCTCTTGCACACGGGAAAACTCCTCTCGTTGGGGGCGTTATCGACAGACGTCCATCGCCACCTTTTTGCCCGGCGCTTCCGAGGCAATTCACTGCCGGCCGGGGCAAGCCAGACCGGGGGAACACCTCCGGACTCTTCGAGCCTGATGACCTGTGCGGCGAATGTTGTATTGTAGTCCTGCGGCGCCCGCCGTGCAGGATTTCTATCCTGAATCCATATAGGCAACGTAGAATTGTGCTGATAAGGAGATGCCCCATGGGAACCCAGCTGCTGCTTATCGGGTGCGTTGGAGTTGTGGTTGTCTTCACGGGCTGTGCGGCGTCGCCGATAGGGCAGGCGGACCTAACCGCAAGGGTACGGGCAGAACTGGCAGCCGAGCCGGCGGAATCGGACGCGGCTGTGATCCTCACGGCGGCGATCGACCGGGCGGGCCGGACTGCCCCGGAGGCCCGTGGGGCCATTCTTGAAACTGCCCTGGCGCAGGCAAAGGAAGCTCGGGAGTTCCAGATCAAGGAGGAGTCTCCTTTACCCGACGGTTGGCCTCGGCCATCCCTGCCCGGGCTGATACGGGTCAAGACCTACCCGCCCGTGCGGTCGGCTTGGGTTCGCGACCCAGAGAAACGCAACCGGCAGTTCATGGTCCTATTCCGCCACATTCAGGACCAGCAGATCGCGATGACTGCCCCAGTAGTAATGGAATACAGCCCATCGGCCGCCGAAAACCCGGCCAAGATGGACTCCGCCCAGGCAATGGCATTCCTTTATCGCCGCACCAGCCAGGGGCAGGCCGGGCAGGCCGGCGCCGTTGTTGTCGGTGACGAGCGGCGGCTTCAAGTGGTATCTGTCGGACGGAAAGGTTCGTATGGCGAGGCGAACTTCCGTCGCGCTCTGACCGACCTTCGCCAGTGGCTCAGTACGCACCCGCATTGGCGGCCGGCGGGCCCGCCGCGCGTGCTGGCCTACAACTCTCCTTTCATGCTCTTCTGGCAGAAGTACAGCGAAGTCCAACTCCCCATCGAGCCGGCCGGTGCGCAATCCCCGGCTACCCTGCCGGCCGGCGGGCCGTCTGGTCCGTGAGAATATTGGCCGATTCATTCAATGACGGAACGCGGAGCAGAATCGAGGCATCTCTTCCGGCGTCAGTCCGGGCTAGAAGCGGTCCACCCTCCCAAGCCACCCCCCCGACATGGAACATAGACATGGCAGAAGTCGCCGGAATGTCTCGACCTCATAACCCGACCAGCGAATTGTTTGTGATGACAGGCAGGTTATTGCGCGCGAGATGGGGAACTGAGACCTTGGGGTTATGGGCTTGCATTCCGCTGGCGGTGGTCCAAGATTTGCGTGCTCCAATCAGGACGGCGGTGCGGCCTGTTCCTGCCGGTGCTCCGTCAGCCGCGTTGACAGGAATTGAACGACTTCTTTGGGCAAGGAGCATCCATTCAGCTTCTGCCTCCCTTGAGCGTCAAGCCCGCGCACATCGATAGTCTCAAGCGTGGCCATCGAAACCAACACGTTGCCCGACCGCAAGGATCGGATGGGCAGACTGCGACGGCGAGCGTCTCGACCCTCCGAGAGCCACCACTTCGCGAGGTCCATCGCCTCGCCAAGGAGCATCTTCCATCTGCGGTAGCAGCTCGCGGATGGTAATTCAAAGCAGCGGATGTCGAGGACACCGTCATCCGCCGGAATGATCTCGATCCGCACGTTTCGGATCTCCATTCCCGCTCTCCTGTACTTCGAGGTCCGCTTTCTCCACGTCCGTCTGCATCTTCTGGCGGTACGCCTTGAGTTTGGCTCGGAGTTCCCCGTCGGATAGGGCCAGGATCGCAACCGCCAGCAGGCCGGCATTGACAGCCCCGGCCTTGCCGATGGCAGTAGTGGCCACGGGGATGCCGCCGGGCATCTGGACCGTGGAGAGCAGGGAGTCCAGCCCGCCAAGGTCCGAAGTCGTCATGGGCACGCCGATCACCGGCAGCGTGGTCAGGGATGCCATCACACCGGCCAAGTGGGCTGCCTTGCCGGCCCCGGCGATGATGACCTTTGTGCCGCGATCCTCCGCCGAGCGCCCAAACTCGTGCGCCCTGCCGGGCGTGCGGTGCGCCGAGATCACCCGCAGCTCGCAAGGCACGCCGAACTCCCGCAGAACTTTCGCGGCCTCGGACATGACCTCCAGGTCCGACTTGCTGCCCATCACGATTGAAACGAGAGCCGTCATCTCTGTTGTGTCCTTTCCAGGTCAGATCGCAGATAGCCCGCGGCCAATCCCGCGTTAGCCGCGACGACGCCCTGCATAAAGAGCCTTTCTTCCGCTCCGGTCTGTCCCAGGGCGTCGGCTTGGTCCTGCGTGAGGACCACGCGACCAGGGGGCACGAGTGCTCCGGCCGCCAGGCGCACGTTCTGGACAACGGCCGCCGACCCCACATACACGCCGTCGCCAAGGACAGCGTTGAACACAACCGCGCGAAAGCCGATGAAGCAGCCGGCTCCGACCTCCGCCGGGCCATGCACGACGGCTCCGTGGGACAGAGACGATGCCCTTCCCACGACCACCCGCGTTCCCTTCAGCGCATGGACGATGACGCCGTCCTGTACATTGGCCCCTGGTCCGATCAAAAGCGGGTGAACTTTGCCGTCGGCATCCGCTTCGTCCGCACGGAGAACGGCGGTTGGTCCGACAAAGGTGCCCGCATCGATCTGCACGTTGCCAATCACCTGCGCGGTCGGGTCGATGTAGACCGAGGAATCCACGCAAGGCATGTCACCGGTGGAATTGGGCCGCAAGTTGGGCACTCCATCGTTCATGTGACCTTCTCCACGCGACCAGCCACGGACGAAGCCCTTCGCAGGCGGTCGTTGATCGCCAGTCCAAGCCCTGTGTCTGGAACCGGGTCAGCGAGTATGAGGTCCAGGCCCAAGGCATCCAGTCGATGCAGAGCCGCAAAGAGATTGGCTGCCGCCTCCTCAAGATCGCCATAGGGCGAGAGAACCTCGACAGCCGCAAACCCGAGCGAAACCGAACGTCCACGGAAGGACAGCAACCCCGTTCGCTGGCCGGTTACCGGGTGCAGATCGTTCGCGTACAAGGCCAGTGGTGTTCGCGGCGCGTAGTGCTGGGGAAGCTGTCCCGGGGCGGCGGGATGGTTGGGGGCGGATGTCGGCCGCAACACCGGGCCGACCACGGCCTCGATGTCTTCCACGGCCACGCCGCCAGCGCGGAGAAGGGCCGGCTTGCCTTCAACTAGCGAGACGACGGTGGACTCGATACCCACCCGGCATGGTCCGCCGTCGAGCACCAGTTCGACATCCCCGCCTAGTTGTTGCCGAACGTGCTCTGCCGTCGTCGGGCTGGCGCGGCCGAACGGGTTGGCGCTCGGCGCGGCCAACGGCACGCCGGCCTCTCGAATAAGCGCCAGCGCCGCCGGGTGGTCTGGCATGCGGACGGCCACGGTGGGCAGCCCGGCGGTGACGATATCAGGCACGCGGTCGCTCTTGGGAAGTACCAGCGTCAGAGGGCCCGGCCAGAACCGTCGGGCGAGCTTCCGCGCCACCTTCGGGAAACAGGCGACAAGCGACCGGGCCTGACGGCGGTCGCTGACGTGGGCGATCAGCGGGTCAAACCGGGGTCTGCCCTTGATCTCAAACACGCGGGCCACGGCCTCGGTGTCGAACACGTTTGCGCCCAAGCCATAGACCGTCTCGGTGGCAAAGGCGACCACGCCGCCGGCCCGGAGGATCCCGGCCGCGCGCGATATCTCATTGCCCACGTCCCGGCAATCTCTAGGACCGGACATCTCGACGATACGTGTTGCGGCCGCCCAGATGCCAGACGTGACAATCGCCTCCGCGGGCAGGTCCGCTCGGTGTTTCTCTCCGTGTCCGGTCAGGACGTAGATGCCGGTCGCTCCGGCATTGCTCGCCAGTTCCACGTCATGTGGATGGTCGCCGACGACGAACGATTTTCGCAGGTCGATGCCGTATTCACGTGCCGCCCGCCGCAAGTAGTACGGCTTGGGTTTGATGCAGCGGCAACCATCCACCCGCCGATGCGGGCAGCAATACACCCGTTCGATGTTTATGCCGGACTGCGCAAGGTGGTCCAGGACGAAGTCATGTACCCCGGCCACATCGTCGGGTCCGATGACTCCTTCAGCGATTCCTGGTTGGTTGGTCACGATAAAGAGCCGGAATCGCTGCTGGAGCATCCGAAGGGCTCGCACCGTGTCCGGAAAGAACACGACCTGCGACGGGCTTCGCAAGTGCCCGCGATCCTCAATGATCGTCCCATCGCGATCCAGGAATATCGCGAGATTCATCTCGGTGCCTCACCGCCGCGATGGCATCGCTTCTGTTTCGGCAGCAGGGCAGACGAAACGGAAGCGGCCAGAATGGCCTTGGCCACGTCAAACGGGATGAACGGCAGAACGGCGAATTTCAGCGTGTACGTCAGGTCCATTCGCGTTACCCACGCGAACTGGAGGGCTCCCAACAGGTAGATGATCCCGATCCCGGAGGACATCAACACCAACAACCAAGGCAATCGTCGAACAGAAGGATGGTTGTCGACAAGCCACCCGATCAAGCCAGCCGCCGCAATGAACCCAAGCAAATATCCAGCCGTCGGGCCGAACAGGGAACCGGAAGTCCAGCCGGAAAACCACGGTACGCCGACTGCTCCAAGACCGACATAGATCACCTGGCTGACTGCGCCAAAGCGCCTTCCCAGCAAGATGCCGGCCAGAAGGACCGCTACCACCTGCCCTGTCACCGGCACCGGCGTGAAGGGCAGCGGAACCCGGACTTGAGCCAGAAGCCCCGTGAGGCAGGCCATTCCAAGACACAGAGCGAGCTTGCGACCTATGGCCAGACGCTTCCGCCAATGAAACAGATCACTTCGTATTGTCGCCCATTCCGACCATACTCCAGCGAATATCATTTCTGGTTCTCCCGTTGCCCAACGTTATGTTGGAGTCCGCGTAGCGCCCTGCACGCCTCCACGATGTCCTTGAGCTCTCGCGGCGTGATGGTCTGGGCGGCGTCGGACCATGCCTTCTGCGGTTCAGAATGCACTTCCAGCATGAGGCCGTCGGCCCCGGCGGCGACCGATGCACTGCTCATTGGGGCCACCATGTCGGACCTGCCAGTACCGTGACTAGGGTCCACAAGCACCGGAAGACACGATTCAATCTTGGCCCCTGCGACGGCGTTCAAGTCGAGCGTGTTACGCGTATAGCTCTCGAAGGTTCGGATGCCGCGCTCGCAGAGAATGACGTTCTCGTTGCCGTTTCTGACGATGTAATCAGCGGCTGCAAGCCATTCATACAGCGTGGCCGAATCACCCCGCTTCAGCAAGACGGGCTTGTCGGTCTTGCCGAGCTTGGTCAGCAGGGCGTAATTCCGCATGTTCCTCATGCCTACCTGATAGATGTCCGTATGCTCACCGACAGCATCGATGTCGCTGGTGTCGATGACCTCGGTGCAGATGGGCAGACCGGTTTCGCGCCTGACCTTTGAGAGAATCTCCAAGCCTTTCTCCCGAAGGCCCTGGAAGGACCAAGGGGACGTCCTTGGCTTGTACGCACCGGCCCGAAAAACATCGGCACCAGCCTGCCGCACCTGTTCGGCAATCAGCAGCGTGGTGTCCTCATCCTCCACCGAACACGGCCCGGCGATAAACACCAGGTCTTTGCCTATCTCGACGTTCCCTACGCGAACAACCCTGTCCTGAGGACATACGTCCCGGCTGACGTACTTGAAGGGCTTGAGGATCGGCATCGCTCGATCCACGTGCGGAAGCGCACCGAGTGAGGCAAAATCTATCTCCCGCTCGTCGCCAATGATGCCGATGATTGTGGTCTCTTTACCGCGGCTGACGTGAGCATCCATGCCTTCGGACCGGATTTTCTCTACGACCCGGCGGATGTCTTCGTCGCCCGCGTCAGGCTTCATAATCACAACCATGTTATTGCTCCCTGGCAGCCATTCATTCAGCGGATGGACGCCGTTGAATCGAACCGGTCCTTCAGTGCCTGGTACCCGTAATGGGCAATCAGATGGTCCAGAAGGACCATCGCCGTGTAGTTCTCTGCGACGGGCCAAATACGACCGACGATGGTAGGATCCCGCCGCGTGATGGCGGCCAGCTGCTTGTTTTCCAGCGTGTACTTGTCGATGGTCTGCTGGGGCTTGTCGATGGTGGGCGTGGGCTTGACCGCCAGGCGGACCACGATGGGCTGGCCCGTCGCCAGGCCGCCGGTAATGCCGCCGGCTTGGTTAGATCGAAAGGCGACTTTGCCTTCTCGGGCTTCCATGGCATCGTTGGACTGGATGCCGGTCAAGTCCTTGACTGCAAAGCCTGCGCCCACCTCCACGCCTTTGACTGCGCCGATGCCCAGCATCCGCCCAAGCTCGGCGTCAAGTTTGTCGAACACGGGTTCCCCAAGCCCTGCCGGGACGCCCAAGGCAACCACCTCCACCACGCCACCGGAGGAGTCACCGGTCGAAGTGATCCAATTGGCTGCCTCCAGCATCTCGCCAGCAGCCGCCACGTCCGGGCAGTTGATGACATGATGCACGCCGTATTGATCCAGGACCCACTTGGCACTGATCGGCGGAGCCTTGGCGCGGATCACGTCGATCTCGTTCTCGATCTGCGCGAAGACGGCAGCCTTCTGGAGAAACCGCATGTCCATGTTGACTCGTGCGTTGACGTAGACCTGCTGATAGAATGGGTCGGTGTCGCGGCGGAACCTCTTGTACGCCTCCGTATACTCCATCGCCTTGTTGGGGTCGATCTCGCCGCACCGGACTCCTGCCAACTCGCGGATGTACGAGAAGACTCGGATGCCGCAGCGTTCGAGAACTTTCTTCGCTACGAAACCGGCAGCCACGATAGTGCATGTGTATCGACCGCTGAAGATGCCCGCTCCAATGGCGTCGTCGTCGGGCCCGTATTTCACGAACGAGGCGTACGAAGCGTGGCCTGGACGCGGCGTGCGGTTGGTGTCCTGGTACTGTTTGACATGGATGAAGTGCCGGTCCAGGTTGGGAATCAGAATCGTCAACGGCGTGCCGTTGGTGTGGTTGCGGTTGGCGGCGCCCTCGATGGTGTCGGCCGCATTCAAGCCAGTATAGATGATCGGAAGGTCTGGCTCCTTGCGAGGGCTGGATAGCTCATCCGCCCCGGGCTTGCGCAGCAGCAGGTCGCCGTAGATCTCCTGCTCGGTCAGGAGCATCCCCGGCGGCACGCCCTGCAGCATCGCCGTCAGGCCTTCCTGGTACGACCCGCCTGCGACAGAAACCTGGAACATCCTACCTATATGACATCCGATCATCTGAATCTTCTCCTGTCATTCCAAGCTGGCGATGGATTCCTCGTGGGGCTACTTCCACCGAGTTAGGCGCCTCGTCTCATGGCACAATCGTCATGAGCTTCTTGACCTGCTTTGGGTGCTTGGCGATAAATCGCAATTCGTCGGCGACGAGCGGTTTTTGCTTCAGAACGTTGGCGTACCGGACCAGGTCGAGGATTTCCCGCGCCTCTTCATCGCTGCGGAACTCGACCTCCAGCTTCTCGTAAACGTTGCGGAAGCCCTTGATCCCACTGTATTCCCCGACGCAGATGTGCCGGCCGGTTTCAATGATCTCCGGATCACCTCGCCCGAGTTCCTCATAGTCATAGAGTTCGTAGTTGCGGATGTCCTTCAACACGCCATCAGCGTGAATACCGGAGGCATGTGCGAAGGCGTTGGCCCCGACACCCGGCTGGTTGATGGGGATAGGCACATCGAAGGCATAGGACGCGTACTTGGCCAGCCGCCAGACCTTCGACAGATCAATCCGAGGATCGAGCTGGTACTTGCCTGCGAAACCGGCGGATTTCCTGACGGCCAGGAGGACCGAGAGAAGATCGGCGTTGCCAGCTCGCTCCCCGATGCCATTGACGCACGTGTTGATGTAGGCGTCCACCCCGGCGTCCACCGCGCCCATAGCCCCGGCGATTGAGCACGCCACGGCCATGCCGAGATCGTTATGGCAATGCAACTCGATGGGCATACCAGTCTCGGCAGCCAATTCCTTGACCCGCTCGTAGATCGTGAAGGGATCGCCGAAGCCGAGGGTATCGCAATAGCGGAATCGGCTCGCCCCATGTTCCTTGGCGGACCGGGCGAATCGCACCAGGAAGGGCATGTCCGTCCTTGAGGCATCTTCGGCATTGACGCCGACTGTCCCGGCTCCCAAGTCCTTGGCTCGAACCAAGGCGCCCACCATGTCATTTAGAACGTCCTCTCGCGTCTTCTTGCCCTGGAACTTTCCTTGAGTCATCTGCTCAGATGTTGAGATGGACAAGTTCATGTCCCGGACCTGGGTCATCTTGAAGGTCAGCTCCACATCTTCAGCAATCGCTCTTATCCAGCCGGACAAAATGATCGGCTTGAGCACACCCAGTTCCGCCAGCTCAACATTGGCGTTAAGGTAGTTTGTTTCATGGCGGGTAGTTGGAAAGCCAAACTCGCTCTGGAAGACGCCCAGGTCATTCAGGTACAAGTTGACCATCGTCTTTTCCAGCTTGGCCAGGCCGAGTTTAGCCGTCTGGACGCCGTCGCGATTGGTCACGTCAACGATGTAGATCGTGTTGCTCATGCGCTACTCCTCAAAGGCCCCCGGAGGCACTGTCTGGGCCATGGTGCTGGGATCTGATGCCATTTCTTGGGCACAGCGGAACATCTGCGCGAATAGATCGGGGATGTCCCGTTCCTCCACGCATGAGAACGCCACGCGTATGTCCGTCTCGGCGGTGGCAATCACGCCAATTCCGTATCGCTCCAGGAGCCGCAGACGGAACAACTCGGCGTTGAGCCCTTTGAGCTTGAGACACATGAAGTAGCCCGAGTTAAACGGATATGGGGTCCAGGCAGTGGAGTATTGCTCTTGTGACAGGACTTCTGTGACCGCCGCGGCGCGCCGCCTCAGCACCTCGTGCTTTGCATGGCGCTGATCCGCATAGCTGCCATCGGCCATCGCCTTGAGCAGGATGGACTGCGAGTGCTGCGGGCAATTGGAGATCGCGCCCCTGATACAACCGCCGATCTTCTTCTCCAATGCCTCATAGGTCGCGGGAGTGGCGGCCTTGGCTCCAAGCGTAATGAAGCCCAGCCGCATGCCCCAGACATAATCCTCTTTCGTTGCCCCGTCCAGCTTGACCGCCAAAACGTTCTCGTGGCAGTCAGCCAGGCGGACAAAAAGCGACTCCTTGGCCACCTCCGGCCCATAAAACAGGCCGAAGTACGCGTCGTCACAGACGGCCACGATGCTACAGCCGCGATCTGCCGCCGCTTCGATAGCAGTGCAGATTGCATCCGCTTCATCCCGCGTCACTGTGTACCCGGTGGGGTTGTTGGGAAAGTTCAGGACGACGACGATCTTCTTGGCCCCGGCAAGTGCCAGCAGTGTCCTCTGGAAGCCTTGGACATCGAACCCTCCGGCGTCTGTGAAGAATGGGTATCTGCCCATCCTTGCGCCACGCCGCACGCCGAAGATCATGTTGTAGTTGCCCCAGAGCTTCTCAGGTAGCAACACGGGATCGTCACGTTCGACAAACATATCTGCGACAATGCTCAGCCCGTGCGTGATGCCGTTGGTGACGATGGGCAAGCTGAAGGCCTTGCCCTTCAGCGACGGGTTCTTCTGGAGCAGCGATTCCTTCCACTTGGTGCGCAGGCCGGGCAGCCCCGTTGACGGGGCGTAAGGCAACACCTCGTCGGGGGTCAACCCGGCGAAGTGCTTCATCACCGCCGATAGGTGCATGGCTTGGCCATCTTCCCTGGCGATCCCGATCGTCGCGTTGTGGCGGTGCGCCTTCTGCTTGGCCTCAGCCGACTGGGTCAGGATTCCCTTGGGGAAATACAACTCCTGTCCCAGTTCCGAAAGCAGTCGGAATACGTGCGGGTTGTCCTGCCGGATGGTGTTATTGAGTTCTACAGCAAGGGCGTTTGGCATTGGGTTATCGTCTCGCTTCCTCTCGAAACAGGCACTCGGGGGAGATCATGTCGCCAAAGCGACGCTGAGCGTCGAGCAGGCGTCTGCGTTGTGCGGCAAGGACTGTGAAGACCTCGGCTGGAGCGTCCTCGATATCTCGGTGGAACTTTTCGACCCGGTCGAGCTTGGCCAGATTTTCGCAGACCCGGATGGTGAACTGTCTGGCGTAGTCCTCTGGCGAGTAGTCCTTAGCCAGCACGTCCTTGAAAAGGCGGTGGAGGTCTTCAAAACACGGAATGTGCCCTGTCGGCGATGTCAGGCAGCCCACTTCGCCATGCACGCGCTGCTCCATCCACTTCACCCACACGTGTTTGTCGCGGACGCCGTTGACGAACTTGCCATCCGTGTCGCGCAGGAAGTAGTTCACGCCGAATACAAGCGGCGGATTCGTGAGCTTCCTGGCGAATTCCAGATTGTTTCGAACATACTTGCCCAGGGAGATGGCTACGAAGTCCTGAATGCTCATGAGATTGATTTCGGGCACGCCTTCCTTGCCGATGGTGGCGAAGGTCGTTTCGGTTTCCAGGGACGCGCCGTAGGCGACAATCCCATGTGCCCAGTCGAAGCTTTGCTGGACGGGCACGTAAGCCTTGGCATCACGCCCGCCGTACATGATGCCCGACAACTCGATGCCTTCAGGGGTATCCAACTCGCTATCGCAGTTCTTCAGTGCCCTCAGCGTTACGGCATATCGAGCGTTCTTGTGTGCACAGGGAATGTCAACCCCCTTGGCGTCCTTCTTGCCCTTGTGCCACGCGCCGGAGAAGTTCTCGCCATCGGCTGCCGGTTCTTCGCCCATGCCTAGCCAGTAAGGCTTGCCGTCCTTGACCAGCACGTTGGAGAAGATCACCTCGCCGGGCTTGGTCAGCACATCCCAGATGGCCGGGTCGCCCTTGGCGCTGACATCCTGGATGATCCCGAAGATGCCCGCCTCGGCGTTGGCGGCCATACACTTGCCGTTCACTGCCCGGAAGTACGCGATGTCGTCGCCCAGGATGGTCTCGCCGGGCAGCATGGCCGTGGAAGTCTTGCCGCAGGCGCTGGGGAACGCGCCGGCCAGGTAGGTCTTGCGGCCGCCCTTGCCATGCACGCCAGAGAGGAACATGTGCTCGGCCAGCCAGCCTTCACGGTCGGCCTTGCGAATCGCCAGCCGCAGCGCCAGCTTCTTGAGGCCCACCGTGTTGCCTGCATATTGCGTGTTGACGGTATAGACCGTGTCGGTGGTGTAGTCGATGTATATGCGTTTCTTGCCCGGATCGGCACTGACCATTCTCTCGTCGACTTTGCCCGAGGAGTGGAGGGTGGCGAAGAACTGCGCATTCCGGCCCATCCGCTTGAACTCCTCATACCCCAGGCGATACAGGAGGTTCAGGGCGTGAGAGACGTAGAACGAGTCAGTACATTCAACGCAGGGGACGCTGAAAGCGGAGTTGTTCGGGCCTAGGGTCATGAAGCGGACCACCATCGTCCGGCCTCGCATCGCGCCCTTCATGAGACTTCGTACTTCGGCCAGACCCTGCCCACGCTCGGCCTGGTTGAGGGCCTGGCTGAGTGTCTCGCCCTGGGGCACCAGATACTTGGTCACTTCCCGGTCGCGGCCCTGGTCCTCCATGCCGTCGAAGTGAATGGTGTGCCCCGAGATAGCCAGGGCCTTCTCCTCACCCAGCGTCACGGACATCCGGCGGGTGTGCTCGATATCCTCTGGCGAGTCCGTGCTGATCCACACGGTTTCCGGATCGCACAACTCGATGGCATCGGCCACGAAGGCGTCTAGCTTGGGGTTGCCAATCGCAACAAGCTTTTTGTAGTTGCCGTCGTCCATTCTCGACTTCAGCAGGGCTGCGTATGTCTCCGCCATAAGAGCTTTCCTTTTCATTTAGCATGCGACTGGAATGTGCCTGAGGATTCGGTTCTCTTCGTCCCTGAGACCGCCTCGGTGACGAAAGTCAGTATTGCATCGCCCAGCATCGGGTCGATGGTGATCCTCGACCGTTGAACCCGGCGGCGCAGGATGTCTGCTATCGCGCCCTCCAGTTCCGATTTCGCGGCGTCAAATACGTCCGTGTAGAGCTTCTCAAGCAACTCGCGCGACGATCGCTCCTGTGCGTACCTTCTCTCTGCTTCGCAGATCGCCCCTCGCAAGGTGACGATCAAGTACGGCTCTGAAAGGTTGACCGTCACCGCCTCGGGCGTAATGGCCATGGAGCGGTTCTCGAACCGAGTCACGACCTCGATGACGCAGCTTTGCATCTGCTCTTGTTCATTCATGCTGATATCTCGTTTCGCAAATCGGCCAGTAGCCTTACCCGATGGTGACAAGCAGGCGCGATGGGCAAAAACGAGCCAGGGGCATATCGTCAGAGAGCGGCCCAAGGGAGATGGCCAACGCCTCCGAGGGGAAAAACGCCTTGGCCCGTGATTTGCGCGGCCACCCTTTCGGGTCGCCGTCAACGCACTTGTGCTATTTGGAGGCGAATGAAAAAAGCCGGCGACAGTCTCATAACATCAGACGGTCCACCGGCCTATCTGTTCAGCAGGTCGCCTCGCAGCGACCCCCTGTCAATCCGCCTATATCAGGACGGACGGTAGTATGCCTATTGTCTCCGGGCGGGTCAAGCAAATTCGTGGGCCTACTTGCCAGCCTCGGGTTTCTCGATCAGCGGACTTCCGTCCAGCGTGAAGATGATGACGCGCTCTCCGGTCGTGGTGCTGATATCCGTGTGCAGGCTCTGCATCTTGCGCCCGGTGATGTCCTGGATGATTACCTCCAGCATGCCTCGGGCCTTTTCGAGTAGTTCGATCCGCACCTGCTTGATCAGCGCCCTGCCGTGGGCACTGGAATCGATTGTCGCCAGGTTCTTCTCGGCGGGCGTCAGCACGCCTCGCAAGCGTACCAGGACCATGTCGTCGATGATGTACGCCCTCGTCTCCTCCGGGCCTCGCCCCATGAATTCCCGCTCGAAGCGGATGACGGCTTCGCTAATCTCGGTCTCAAGTTGTCCCTTTGTCTTCATTGTCGTCGGTCAGCGGGGTCTCCAAACCAGCTTCCTGGCTTCTTCAAGCACCAGGATGGATGCGGCAACCGCGACGGCCAGCAGCCAGCTGTTCAGGCTGAGATCCGTCGTGCCGAACACGCGCTGGGCCGGGACCCAGTGTACTACTAGCACCTGGAGCAGTAAGACAGCCACCAGCGACATCCACAGCCAGCGATTGCGCAGGAAATGCGAGTTGAACGTCGACCGATGCTCGAAGCGGGCGTTGAAGACGTTGAAGACCTGGAACAGGACGAACGTCGTGAAGGCAAGCGTTGCGGCTTCTTCAGCTTGGCCATGGTGCGTCGCCCACCGGAGCAGCCCGAGGGTACCTGCCGCCATGACGACGCCAAAAGCCGCGAGGTGGGCGGTTCGGCCAAGGGTCAGGATGCGCGCATTCCGCGGCCGCGGCGGTTCGCTCATGATGCCAGGCCTCGCCGGGTCGCTGCCCAAGGCCATGGCGGGCGGGCCGTCCATGATGATGTTGACCCACAGGATCTGGATGGGGTTGAACGGCAGCGGCAGGCCCAGAAACGGGGCTGAGAAGACCGACAGGAGCGCCCCGAAGTTCGTTGACAACTGAAAGCGCACGAACTTGACGATGTTGTCGTAGATGGCTCGCCCTTCCTCAACTGCACTGACGATGGTCGCGAAATTGTCGTCCGTGAGTACCATGGTCGCCGACTCCTTGGCGACGTCCGTGCCCGTAATGCCCATCGCGACCCCGATGTCAGCGGATTTGAGCGCGGGCGCATCGTTCACCCCGTCTCCCGTCATGGCCACGACATGGCCGCGGGACCGCATCGCCTTGACCAAGCGGACCTTCTGTTCCGGCGTGACACGCGCGAACACGCCGATGGCGTCGATACGGTCAAGAAGCGACGCATCATCCATCGCGATGAGCTCGGCGGAGGTCACCGCTTCGCCTTTAATCTGCAGTTCGCGGGCGATAGCGGCTGCGGTGATCTTCTGGTCACCGGTGATCATCCTCACCTGGATGCCCGCCTGTCTGCATAGCCGGATGGCATCCCGTACCTCGGCTCGCGGCGGGTCCATGAGCCCGATATGGCCGACGTAGGTGAGCTCACTTACCCGTGCCATCAGATCGCCCGCCGGATCAAAGCCGGCGGCGGGCAGCGCAGACACGGCGACGCCCAGGACGCGAAGCCCCCCGCCGGCCAGGGCCTCGTTGGCAGCGGCCAGCAGCGCGCGGCTTTCGGCGTCCAGGTGCCGTTCGCCCTCTTGGGCGAGGTAGCGGCTGCTGCGATCCAGCAGGACGTCGGGAGCGCCCTTGGCGAAAAGCCGAACGCGGTCCCCCTCAAGATGGAATGTCGCCATAAACTTGTGGGCCGAGTCAAAGGGTACCTCGGCGACACGCGGCATGCGGTCGATCACGGTATCTGCGTCCACCCCGCCCTTGGTCGCCAGCACCTTCAGCGCGCCTTCCATGGGATCCCCGATGACCTGTCCGGCCCGAATATGTGCGTCATTGCACAGGCACGCCGTGAGGAGCAGGGGCTCCAAGTCCACTTCCTCGAGATTGTCGATGGTCCCGTTGGCCTCGTACCCCTCGCCGCTGACGGGAAGATCATGCCCCCGCACATGCAGCGCCCGCGCAGTCATCTGGTTGAGGGTCAGCGTGCCGGTCTTATCGGTGCAGATGGTGGATGTGCAGCCCAGTGTCTCCACCGCTGCCAGCCGCTTGACCAGCGCCCGCCGCCGGGCCATGCGGTGTAGCCCCAGTGCCAGGGTTACCGTGACCACGGCCGGCAATCCCTCGGGGATGGCCGCGACCGCCAGGGAGATGGCGGTCATCACCATCGCCACGAGCGGCTCGCCGCGCAGCAGGTTCTGGGCAAGCATGATGACGATCACGATCGACGCAATCACGGCCAGCCGTTTGCCCAAAGCGTCGAGCTGAACCTGCAGCGGCGTTCGGACCTTCTCCGACTCTGCCAGCATGGTCGCAATACGGCCCATTTCCGTCTGAGGGCCGGTCCCCGTGACGACCATCTCGCCTCTCCCCCGCGTCACCACGGTATTGAGGTAGAGCATGTTTACCCGTTCGGCAAGCACCTTGGCCGGATCGGCCAGGGCCGCCGGGTGCTTGCCAACAGTGTGAGACTCGCCCGACAGTGATGATTCATCGACTTCCAGGCCGTGGGCGGCCAAGACACGCCCGTCAGCGGGGACCCGATCGCCCGCATCGAGCAGCACAATGTCGCCCGGCACCAACTCATCTGCCGACACCATGCGCGACGTGCCATCCCGACGGACCTCCGCCTCTGGGGCGAGCATCTTCTTGAGTGCGGCGAGCGACCGTTCCGCGCGATGCTCCTGAATGAAACCGAGGATGGCATTGACCAGAACGACCACCAGGATGACCACGGCATCCTTGGCGTCGCCCACGACGGCTGCCAGTATGGCTGCGCCGAAAAGCACCAGGACCAGGGCCCCCTTGAACTGGTCCAAAAACAGCAGCCAGGATGAACGTGGCGGTTTCTCGGGCAGACGGTTCTTGCCGTGTGCCTTCAGGCGATCCCGAGCCTCCTCGCTTGGCAGACCCTCTGCCGTGTCGACCTCCAGGGCCTGCAGGACCTGATCCGAATCCAGGACGTGCCAGTTCTGCTGCGACACTGCATTCATGAAACGGTCTCCGGTTCTCCGATCGTCGTGCTGATGTCGGCATTAAGACTCGACACTACTGCGGATCGGATAATACTCGTTTCTTGCTTGCCCGACAAGGAGCATGGATCGTGCTGGTGAAGCGGATAGCTTTCCATCGCACGACATGCATAACCCAACACACGCCCTGCGTGGCGCGCATTGGAGACGATGCCGATGCGCGAAGACAACCGCCCGCCCGAGATCCCGCGGGCCTACACATTTCATCCACCCCTTGCCACGTATGGCTGCCCGCCGCTACGATCCCCGTCCTTATGGCCCAAACACCATGGCAGTTCATCATGGTGGCGCTGGCGGGGTGGATAAACCGCCAGCAGCAGGAGGTTATCGAGTATTTCAGGGAAGAGAACCGCATTCTGCGGGAGCAAGCGAGATGGGTCGCATGGATCAGCTTGAGTTTCGTAATGCAACCTACAACGCCATCGGCGAGTCATGATTGATGACCGCAATGGTCTCGTCAATGACGGTGCTGGTGGTGCTGCTCAAACGCCTGGGCGCCGGAGAGCAGATGATCGGGGCGATCGCGGCGATCGACGGCGGCGTGCTCATTCTGCCGCAACTGCTGGGGGTGTACCTGTTTCAGCCCGGCCGCCGGCGCAAGGGCGTGCTGGTGGTCTGGCACATGGTGGCCTTTGCGCCATGCCTGGCGATGTCGGCAGTGGCAATCCTTCTGGCGGACCGCCTTGGCCCACAGGCCACCCGCTGGGCCTTGATGGGGTGCTTCGCCCTGCCGCTGCTGCTGGTCGGGGCCGTCGTCCCGGCCTGGATGGACTGGCTCGCTTGGCTATTTCCGGCCTCTATTCGCGGCAGGGTTCTTGGCGTGGCGTGGGCGGGGTTTGCCCTTGCGGCCACTGGCGGCCAACTGCTGGCGGGGTGGCTAATTGAACGGTACCCGGGCACCGGCATCTACGCGGTGCTGTATCTGGCGGCCGCGGTCATATCGCTGGTATCGATGACCTTCTATGCGATGATTCGCGAACCGCATGCCGAGGCGCCGTCGTCGCCGCGCATGACGACGGGCCAGATCTTCGCGCGGTTCACCGCCAGCCTGAAGGACTCCAACTTCCGCTCGTTCCTGGTGGGGCGAATCCTGGCCACCGGCGGGTTCTGCATGCTGCCGCTGGTGGCGGTGCATTTCAGCTCCGACGGCGAGGGCCGACTCGACAGCGGAACCGTTGTGGCCTGCGGCGGCGCGATGTCGATTGCCATGGCCGTCGCAAACTTGGTGCTGGGACGGATCGGAGACCGCCTCGGGCACCGCCTGGGCCTGATCACTTGCGGAGCCGCGCAGGTGCTGACGCTATCGCTGCTGCTATTGCCTGGTAGCGTGGCGCGTTCTACCTACTGAATTGCCGTTCCCTCACACGCTCCATGCTATCGGTTGGGCTATTCTCGAATCCTTGGATATGGATCGGCATTGCCGCCATGGTAGGACTGCAGATGGCCTTCACCTACGTTGCGTTCATGAACGCGCTCTTTCACTCAGCTCCGATCGGGCTGGGGGCGTGGATCCGTGTCTTGGGAGCTGGACTTGTGATCTACCTGGTCGTTGGAATTGAGAAGTGGATCGCATCGCGATTGACTGCCCGTTAGTCTTCGGTGGGTCTGTCGGCACAGTACCACAACGGTGAATCTGCTCATGCCAGGAACGGCAACGACAAAAGCCACGTCGCTTTACAGCCAGTGCCTGAAGAGATACGCTGCCGATTCCATCGCCATCCGCCAGATGGGTCGCGACTCGTGTTCTTCCAGAGTGACCTCGTGACACTTAGCCAGATCGGCCATCGTCTGGTTCCGCAAGCAACGTGCAAAGTCCTCGTTCACCACCACGGCGGCGGATTCGAGTTGGTGGTGCTGACTCCGGTGGTCAAAGTTGTAGCTGCCCACTATGGCCCAAACGTCGTCGATCACCGCTGTCTTGGCGTGCAGCATCGTACATGGCCATTCAAACAGCCGTATGCCTGACCAAAGCAGGCGGCTGTAGAGATAGCGGGACGCGCAGGCAGCGATCCTGACGTCGCTGTCCCGAGCGACCGCGACGGCGACCAGCACACCTCGTGCTGCGGCCTTGGCCAGGGCCCGACGCACGGCCCGGTTGGGAATGAAGTAGGCATTCTCCATCAGGATGTATCTGCGGGCGCTTCGGATGGCACGGAGATAGGACTGGTAGATGCGATTGCGGCTTCCGAACTCACGGTTTCCCAGCAGCTGCAGGGCTATGCCGTCACCCTCGCAGGGCCCGCTCCTGGTCGACCGAAGAGGCTTGTTCGTGCTCAGGACCTCGTCCATACTATAGTCCGTGCCGCGCGTGCGAAGGACTCTCCGGATGGCTGCCCGCAGGCGTCGCCGGCGACTGATAGATTCGCCATACGCTATGCCTCGACGCCAGGCGAACTGGAACGCCTGCTCAGCGCGATCGGCTATTTCCGAACTGTCGATCCGGACATGCGTGTCCCTCCAGCCCGCCCCGCCATCCTCAACCGACGCATAGTCATCGCCGATGTTCAGTCCTCCGGTGATTACCACCTCTCCATCCACGATGAGAGTCTTGCGGTGGTTGCGCAGATTGAACGCCCACACCGGCCGCCTGATCAGCGGCGGATGAAATACCCCAACTTCGACACCCGCATCCAGTAGCGGCTGTACGAAGTCCCGACCCAACGACCAGCTTCCGACGTAGTCGTATAGCAGATGGACATGCACACCTCGCTGAGCGGCGCGGCACAGCGCATCCCGGAAGCGGCTCCCCGTCCGGTCGTCGGCAAATATATACGTCTCAAGGTCCACCGTGTCCCGTGCCGCGTCGATAGCGGCAAGCATCTCCGGAAAAGCCTCGCAGCCGTCGACCAGAAGCTTGACGCCGGCCGCCTGAGCAAACCGTTCCGTGCGGCGACCATAGCGGGCCAAGGCCAGTTGGCAGTCCACCGATGGTCCTTGGGGAAGGACGAGTGGGCCTGGCGCCGGGTAGCCACGTCGCAATCGACTTAGCGCCTGCCTGGCGCGCCAAGTCCAGGTCGCTACTACTGCCGAAGGATAGGCAACACCCGCCGCTGCCAGGCCGGTCAGCAGTGCCCCCATCATCAGTGGCCCCCAAAACGCCCAGTCCATCGATCCGAGGAAGGCCAGTTCCTCCCTCAGCCATGCCCACGCATCCCATCGCCACGGCTGTGCGAGAGCGGCAATGGCCTCGGTGGCCTGCTCGGAATTGGCGACTGGCCAAGGCCAGACCCAACTGCCTATTGAGAACTGCAGTCCTGCCAGCCATGCCTGCGCCAGCACAAGTGACAGGATGGCCGGGAGTAATGCTGCCAGTAGGTTGCCTCTTGTCGCGATCGCCAACACCAGCGCCAAAGGCAAACGGAAAAGCGAAAATGGGGTGACCGCCGCGAACAGGCCCGCAGCCACGCCTCGCCCTATAGCGGCGGCTGACGAGCGACCGCCGGTCAGGCGATTGAGCCATGAAGCCTCTGGGGGCGCAAGGGGCATAGTTCACCAGGCCCGGGGCCATGCCTCCCAACCGACCCAGTGAGCCGATCCGACGGTGTGCAAGCGGTTTGGCCTCAACTGGATCTCGGCTTTGCTGCCAGCGATGATCTCGGCTTGACTCTGGACCCCTGGTGGGAACTCGCCGGCTGGGCAATTCGCGCCAGGGGCTTGCGATCATTGGGAGATTCCATCGCCCTGAAATCATTCGGCAACGTGGCGGGAGCGGCCCTACGGCCGACGGCGATGGCCGCCATGATTTCATACTGGTCTTTGGGCAGGCTCAGGATCGCGTGCGCCCTGCTTTGGTCAAAGCCGGCCATGGCATGTGCGTAGAGCCCGAGCTTCCGAGCCTGCAGGGCCAGGGCCATCCAGGCCGCTCCCGAGTCAAAGTCAGCATGACGGTTAAGTCTACCGGTCTCGGCGAAATGCCGTCGTGCAGCCAGGAAGATCAGGAGCGGCGCTTTGGAGGCCCATGCACGATTCTTTTCCACCAAGGCGGAAGCGAACCGCCGTCGGTCCTTCGGGCTGGTCGCGTAGCAGAACAACCATGGCTGCTCGTTGTAGCAGGATGGCGTCCAACGGGCCGCCTCGAACAGCGCCGCCAGATGGTGGTCCGAGATCGGTTCGGGCGTCATGGCTCGCGGGGACCATCGATCCGGAAACATGGCGTCGACGTCGTGAGCAGGCACACGCGGGTTATGCTGCATATTGCTCATTCTGATGACTCCTCAACCCTCTGGGCCGACAACTCTCGCCACACGAGTACGACAACGAAACGGACAGCCCACCTGCCGAGAAGCCCATCCGGCCACCAGCAGTCCCATCCCTGTGGCAAACAGCGACCACGTCAATACATGACCCGCAGTTGTCCGCGGTGCGGTTAACGTTGTTGCCAGGAGCGGCGGCATTCATGCCTCCGGGCTGTCGCCCACCAGCGGGCGCACGTGGTCCACGCGGAAATGCACCAGGAACCTGGACTGGCTCTCAACGCCGCATTCGGCCGGGAGGGGACGCCGCCGCAGTGCCTGGATCTTCTGGGGATCGGTCTCCTCGGCGATCTTGGTCAGGTACAGCCGCTTGCCCTTGTAGCCTTCACCGTGTTCGACGAACAGGTACGCCACATGGAGGTTCGACTGAAGGTTCCGGTGACTCAACCCATCGGCCATGATGAACGCGACGGTTTCCTCGTCCATGAAATGCGGCCGGGCGTATAAAGCTACATCCACATTTCCCGAGGCGTTCGCGGTGGCTAGGACGCCAGTTCCCTTCACAGACTCGAAGTATTCGCTGAGTTTCATAGACCTTCCTCTCGATTAGCAGCCATGCACAACTCACATCGCCGGGGATAATCGATCACGCCCCCCGTCACGCTGCAGCCGAACTCGTCCTTGGAGGCGCCGCACTCCGGACAGTCCCAATCCGCTGGAACTTGCTCAAAGGCGGTCTCCGCCTGCACACCATGGTCGGGGTCGCCCTTGGCCGGATCGTAGATGTATCCGCACACATCGCATTTGTAGCGTTTCATTCGGGACTCCTTCAGGCCGGAAACGTTTTCTCATGCTTTCCAAAGCCCATGCAGGTTGCAGTACTCCCGCACGACGATGTTCTCTGCCGTCACCGGGAAGAACGCCTCGGGCGCCTGGCCAGGCTGCAGGAACTGCCGACACGCCTTGCCATCCACAATGACCTCGATCCAGCTGATGAGGTGCTTGGCCTCCATCGGGTGCGGCACGCTGCCGACCTTCACCTTTACGCCGTCCGGCACCCGCTCGATTACGGGGACGTGCTTTTCCTTGCTGGCGTCAACGGTGTTTTCCTGGAGCAACTGCATGGGCTGGCCACAGCAATGGAGCCCACCTGGGCCACCATCCAGCACCTGTGCCGTGATCCCGCACTTGGAGCACTTGTACACCTGGAGTCTTTCGCTAGCCATTTCATGACACCTCGTAATAGGGTTTGTTCAATGGGTTCCTCGTTCCACTCATATCATTTCATCGCCTGCCGAACGGCATCAAGAATCGCTCCGTAGTCAGGCTCCTTGGCGATCTCGGGTACGATCTGGGCATGACAAACCTTGCCCTCGCGATCCACCACGAATACGGCCCTCGCCAGCAGCCGTAGGCCGTCGATCAGCAGGCCATACGCCTTTCCGAACGAGGCATCGCGATGGTCTGAGACCACGACCACTTTGTCGACGCCCGCGGCACCGCACCATCGCTTCTGGGCGAACGGCAGGTCCATGCTGATGGTGACGATCTGTACGTCGTCGCCCAGGGCGGCCGCTTCCTGATTGAACCGGCGCGTCTCAATGTCGCACACTGGTGTATCCAGGGATGGAACTGCGGACAGCACCACCACCTTCTTGCGTGTTACCGAGGACAGCTTGAACTCAGCCAAGTCATTGGTGACGGCCGTAAAGTCCGGGGCCACATGACCGACCTTCACCTCGTTGCCGCTTAGATTGAGGGGGCTCCCGTTCAACGTTACTTGTCTTGTCGCGACACTGCTCACGGAGAGTTCCTTTCCTGTGTAGCTACCCCTGGGTGAGGTAGCCGAAGATGTCCTTTGCCGTTGGCTGGCGCTGAAGCAGCCCGGAGAAATCCCTCCTGCCCTCCATGGCATTCTTCAGGGCACTGGCGATGGATGTATCGCCCAGGAGGATCGAGCCGACCAGCCGGCCATCATGAAAGACGAACCGCCGATACCTGCCGTCGCCTTCGTCTTCGATCACCTGGAAGCTGCCATCCTCCGGCTGGAACTGGCCGATGCTCAGCAGATCCAGCCCCAGCACCTTGAGCGTGTTGGCACGGGGCATCCCACCGAACTCGACGGACAGGCCCACGGCGTTCATTCCGGCGATACTGCCTTGGAACTGGGACGGCCCCCAAGTCCCGTACACCACGCCACGATGCTCGGTGAGGTCGCCGGCGGCCAGAACATCGGGATGAGATGTCACCAGGTGGTTGTTGACGACGACCCCTGAGTTCACCTCCAGGCCGGCCCTGCGGGCCAGGTAGCTGTTGGGACGAACGCCCGCCGCAATGACGACCAGATCAGCCTCCAACCTCGTGCCATCCTCCAAGAGCACATCGCTGACATGCCCTTCTCCGAGGATAGCCTTGGTCTTGGCCTCCATCCGCAGCACGATGCCCAGGTTGACGATATGTTCGCGGAGAATGCTGCCTGCCAGTGGCGTAAGCTGGCGAGGCATGAGCCAGCCATGGCCTTCCAAGAGTGTTACGTGTGCGCCACGCTTAGCCAGGGCGCCGGCTGTCTCCAGGCCCAAGAGGCCACCGCCGATGCAAATGCACCTGGCGCCGGACTTGGTGGCATGCAGAATACGCTCGCAATCGGCCACGGTGCGAAGCACCGTCACGCCCTCAATATCCGCCCCGGGGATGGGTGGCACGAACGAATGGGCGCCGCTGGCCAGAATCAGCTTTTCATAGGGCAGTCGGGTGTCGTCACCAAGAGTGAGGGAATGGCCCTCTAGGTCCAATTCGGTGGCCTCGGCGTTGAGTTTGACTTCGATGCCTTGCTGGGCGTACCAGCCCTGGGGATGCATGGGCAGGTCCGACAGGCCAATTTCTCCAGCAAGATACCGCGTTAAGTTCAGCCGGTAGTATGGGAGGTCTGGCTCCCGGGAGACCAAGGTGATCTCTGCGTCGCCGGATGCACTGCGAACGGCTTCGGCGGCCGACACGCCCGCGATGCCTGCCCCAATGATCACGACTCGCACGGCCTTGCCGGCTGCCGGTGCCGGGTCTTCGATCGGCAACGGCTCGAAACGTTCCCGAGGCGCGCCGCAGACCGGGCATTCAGCCGGCGGCTCGGGGCCCTCATGGATGTAGCTGCAGTTCAGACATCGCCAATGTTGCGGCTTGGGGGCAGCTGCGGCAGGCTGAGCATCGACGTAAAGTTCGAAGGCGGACGAAACCGCCCCGCATACCGGGCAGCACTCCGGCGGCTGCGAGCCGCGATGCACGTAACCGCACGCGGAGCATCGCCATGCCTTGACAGCAGCATCAGCCATGGGATTCCTTCAAAGCTCAGGGCCTCGATCTACTTCACTTCGCCGAACTGGGCCCTGGGAGCGCCGCAGATCGGGCACTGGTCGGGCGCATCGCCCAGGATCGTGTTGCCGCAGATCTGGCAGATGTGGATCTTGACGGCAGGCAGGTCCCTCCCCTCATTGAACGTCGCCAGGGCCTGCGCGTACAGCCCGTGGTGAATCTTCTCCACGGCCATGGCATTGCGGAAACTCATCAATGCCGCCTGGTTCTTCTCTTCCTGGGCCTCGGCGACGAATTTCGGGTACATAGACTGGAACTCGTGCCCCTCGCCGTCAACGGCAGCCTGGAGGTTGTCAGCGGTTCCCTTTACGCCTCCCAGGACTCTCAGGTGGGCATGGGCATGAACGGTCTCCGCCTCTGCGGCCGCGCGGAACAGCTTGGCGATTTGGGGACGGCCCTCGGCGTCGGCCTTCTTGGCGAAGGCCAGGTACGTGCGATTGGCCTGGCTTTCGCCAGCGAACGCTTCCTTCAGGTTCTCATTCGTTGCCAAAGGTGACTCCTTTTAATTTCTGTTCCAGTCCGGGGCGAGGCAGCACCGCGCTGCGCCGACCGATGCGCTGGGCAGCATTTACGCCGTGATCATGATCGGATTGTAGCTTCTGCTCTATAGGAAGGCGATGGATATCACGGCTTCCGGTCGACGGATGCAACCGCCTCGATCGAACAGGTCCATATTCTGGCATCCTCCAGCAAGGATTCAAACCAGCTGCCAGCATTTTCGGCGCAAACTGCAAGCTTATGTTTTTCAAATGCCAAAACCTGCCTCCAAGTACGTCGGTGCGATGCTTCCACCTCGTCAGCCGACCAGATTCTACGAGACTTGCCTCAGCAACTGACCGTTGACAGCGACCGAGGTGGTAGCAGTGCTTAATCTGAAGGCATATTTCGTTATAAATAATAGAGCGGTAAATCCTACCTCTGCCGCAGCGCCTCTGCCATCAGCCTCTTCCCCGAAAACGCTTAATCTGAGACGATTTCACGTTATAAACAATAAAACCCTGTTTTCAAGGAGATCAAATCATGCCCCTGACGCCCCGCGACGACCGTCTGAAGCAGTGGTTGCTTTGGCGGTCACGCATTTGTCGGACGGTTGAACGGCTAACTGGCCGTAGGTCCTCCGGCGGACTGCCTTCAGTTGACCAGTTGCGAAGGGAAGTACTAATTGTTCGGCTGGCGCTGGGTTTTGGCCATTCTGGCCGTCATTGCTGTGCTCTGGCTCGTGAGAATTGCTTAATTCTAGGCCTTGTTTTGTTATAAATACATGTGCAGGAATTAGCTGTCCCCCATCTTCTCATCAGGCCTCCTGTTGGCCTTATCTCGGCCTGTACCCCGGCACGGTTGGCCACATGGCGCCAACGGTGGAATCGCGAATTCCAACCCAAACCGTCCCCCTTGGGACAAGGAGCATGATGATGAGCAGTATTGTGCCCGCAGCCAAGCTGACACGGCAAGAGCTGTGGATGCTCGGCGAGAATGTTGTCCATGCCGTCGATCATGACGGCGAAGACGAACTGGGGGCCGTCAATCGCAGCCTGGCGGTTCACGGCGAAAGCGTCGATTCCCTGTACCAGACCGCCGATAGAGCCATCTCCTTGACACTCGCAGCGGCGCCTCCCCGCTCTGCGGCGTAACCGCGACCGTCACGTCGCACTGCTCCTGATTGATTCCCCAACGTGCCGCCCTGGCGGCTGAACCTTCTCCCGTTCCCCCTACAGAAAGGATTTTCCCATGCGCATTTTGTTCATCAACAATGACGGCGCCGGCTTCGCAGACTACGTCGAGATCGCGGACGGCACCACCGTCGAAAAGTTCTTCGCCCAGAAGCTGCCCGATCGGCAGGCCAGCGACTTCCTCATCCGAGTCAACCGCCAGCCCGTGGCCAAGGACTATGTCCTCCAGGAGGGCGACCGCGTTTCCATTACACCCACCAAGATTGAGGGCGCCGACGCGGCGGCCTGACCAACGAATGACATCCGCCCGCCGGTCCATCACCGGCGGGCGGATGTCTCCTCTTTTGCAGGGAGTGATTGCCATGGATAGTCAGGTTATTCAGTGGCCATCGCAGATGGCCAAGGTGGCGCAGTTGATCGTCCAGCAGGTTACCAGCGTTCATAACAGCCGCCTCGGTGTCATCGGCCAGAAGGCTTGCCGTGTTCTTGAGGACATGCAGGCCCTGCAGCGGTGCCGAAGCAGGCTCGACACTTGCCTGTGGAGGGGCTGGCTTGGGGCGGCCAAGAGCGTCGCCGAGGAGTTCCAGTCACTCACCCGGAATCTTCCCCACGAATTGGACCAGCTCAAAAGTGCATTGGAGCACCGAGACGGCCACATGCCCCGGCTCCGGGACGTCTTCGAGGACCTGCAGCAACTTGAGAATGAGTTCGGCGAGATTCGCTGGTGCCAGGAGCGCAAGATACTGGCTGTCACGACCGAGTACATCGTCCTGGAGGACATCCAGCTGGGGCCGTTCGAGATCCGGCTGGATATCTCAAGGCTTAACCGACTGCCATCGGATCGGCCCTACAGCATCGTGGCCCTGGAACCCCACCCAGCAGCCAGCAACGACTCTATAACCCATCCTCACGTCTCGGATGAGATCCTTTGTGCCGGCAATGCGGGGGCTGCCATCGTTACCACGCTGTCGACCGGCCGTATCTGCGACTTCTTCGTCCTGGTGCGATCTGTGCTGACGACGTACAACCCCAACTCGCCGTACGTGTCACTGGACCGATGGGAAGGCGTGGCGTGCGAGGATTGCGGCTACACCGTAGGCAGTGACGACACGTACTACTGCACCAGTTGCGAGCAAGACTACTGCGGCGACTGCATCTCTTCCTGCCACAACTGCCAGGATAGCACCTGCCGGAGCTGTCTGGAGGAATGCCCCATCTGCGGCGATTCCTACTGTCGCTCGTGCATGACCCGCTGCCCTGACTGCCGCCAGGCTATTTGTAGCACGTGCCTCGATAACCGCTCGTGCTCCTGCCATGAAGAAGAGCAAGAGGAGACTAGCAATGGAACAAACCAGGATAAAGATCAACCCCCCCGAGCCTCCCAGGCAGCCTGACGACCAGGCACTGCGTTTTTCGCCAACGGCCTGGGCCAAGTTGCTGTACTTTCGGGATGCGGGCAACACGGAGATCGGGGGCTTTGGGATCACGCCGGCCGACGACCTGCTGTATATCCAGGACATCGTCCTGGTCAGCCAGAAGGCGACGATGGCCAGTATCGAGTTCGATGATCAGGCTGTGGCCAACTTCTTCGACAGCCAGATCGACCAGGGCCGAAGGCCCATCCAGTTCGGGCGACTTTGGATACATACTCATCCGGGCAACAGTCCCTGCCCCAGCAGCGTGGACGAGGAATGCTTCCAGAGAGTCTTTGGCCGCTGCGACCATGCTGTCATGGCCATCGTTGCCAGGGATGGCAAGAGCTATGCGAGGCTCGCCTTCAACGTCGGCCCTGGTGGCAGCGTCCAGATTCCGGTGGAAGTGGATTACGGCAGGCCCTTTGGCCCCTCCGACCATGATTCATGGAAGAAGGAATACCACCAGAACGTCCACGTCCAGAAGGAACTGTTCTTCCCGCAGAGTAAAGTCCAGGAGACGGCGTGGGATAGGCTTTGCATGGGCGCGGATTGGATGGAGCAACTGGATAGTCTCGATCCCGCCGAACGCAACGCCATCCTCGCCGACCTGGGCGGGCGGGAAGATCTGTGGGATCAGGAAGAAGGAGACTACGTGTAGAGATGCAGGTGCCTGCTGTCACTATGCCGCCGGCAGACCCGGCCGCAGGAAAGGAACATGTTCCAATGGATGTGAATGAACGTTACAGCCGCCAGCGGGACATTGTTCCCGCCCAGCGGCTCAAGAATCTGAGCATTACGATCATCGGAGTGGGCGCCCTGGGCCGCCAGCTGGCAATCCAGCTGGCGGCCATGGGGGCGCCGAAGTTGCAGTTGATTGATTTTGATACTGTCGAAGATGGCAACCTTGCCAGCCAGGGCTATCACGAGATTGATCTGGGCAGTCTCAAGGTCAACGCCACCGCCCGGCTTTGCCAGTTGACCAACAGCAGCATTACTGTAGACGCCGCGCCGGAGCGTTTCCGGCGAAGCATGGCTGTGGGTGACGTTGTTTTTGCGGCGGTGGATGCCATTTCCACGCGGGAACTGATCTGGAACGCCGTCAAGGATCGCACCACCTTCTTTGGCGACGGCCGGATGACAGCCGAGGTCATTCGCGTTCTGACCGCCGGCGATGCTGCGGGCCGCCGACACTATCCCACGACGCTGTTCGCCCAGGAGGAGGCCTTCACCGGCGCATGTACGTCGAAGATGACGATCTTTACCGCCAACATTGCGGCCGGGCTGCTGCTTTCCCAGTTCAGCCGATGGCTGAGGGGACTGCCAACAGACCCGGATCTGACCCTCAATTTGCTTTCCAGCGAGATGACCGCCATGACGGAGGCCCCATGCCACTGACACCACGAGGTTATCGCTTGAAGCAATGGATTCTGTGGCGACCGCGCGTTTGCCGCTTCATCGGGAGACTGACGGGGCGAGGGCGCCAGAACAGTCGTATACCTTCCATCCAGACACTGAAAAAGGAGATATTGATTATGCGAATTGTGCTCATCGTGGCAGCCATCCTGGCCGCTCTGGCTTTGCTTCGTTTTTGCGGATGCTGAGGAGGGAAAGTTTGAGCGAAAGTGAATCATCCCTGTCCAGAACTGTCCGCCCACTTCTGCTGGTGATATTGGGGGGCCTGGCCTTGTGGGCGGCATTCAAGTTTCAGGCGCTAGTGGCGACTCTTGGGACCCGCACCGACATCGAGGTCACATTGGCGGTGCTCAAGAGCAAGCCGGTCATGCGCCTGGTCACCCGTGAGATATCGACGCAGGTCGTAATCGAGGATTCGGAGACGAATATCTTCTTCGATCGCCGTGCCGTCATTTGGGCGAAGGTGGAGATCTGCGCCGGTGTCGACCTGGAATCGATTGGCGACCAGGATATTCGACGCCAGGGCGATACCCTGTTCATTCGTTTGCCTCAGCCGCGAGTGATATCAATGTCGGTAGGGCCGGATATTCATTGCCTTACCAAGGCCACAAGCGTTGCCAGAATGCAGGACCTGTTCAACGACCAAGAACACCGGCGTCGGATGGAGCAGCGGCTGCATAACGATGCCCTTCAATTGGCCCGGCAGGTCATGCCCAGCCGCCAGGAGATCGTGGACCAGCTCAACGCGGCGGCGGCATCGTTCCAGCAGCAAGCCCATTGCCGGATTCGCTTCGAGTAAGCCCACAGCTGCCGGCGTGCTCCATCGGACGGGCGGGTGCCCCTGCCGGCGCCCGCGGCCGCCAATGCGCCGATGGACCTCTTATCGTACAACTCGTTCGTAGAGGCAGCCTCGCCTGACACCCCAGCTGCGCCCCAATGACGATATCTCGCAGTACACGGCGACATATCGCTTGCCACAATACCGCTTCGAAAACCGCTGACGTAGCTATGTGAACAAAGCCTCCTTCTCGTGGGCCGGTCGGGCCAGTAAGGCCGACCGGCCCTTTTTCTTATCAGACCCACCTCCATCCAAAGGAACGTGATCATGTATAAGGACCGTAAAACCAAGCGAGTCATCCATCTCCTGGGTATTGCAGACCGGTTTAATCGATTAGCCAAGGCCTGCCCGGCTGAATACCGGGAGGACTTCTACAAGATGAAGGATCGGTCGCTGTCCAAGGCGATGGTCATTGGCAGCGATGAGTTCCTGATTGACTCTGTTGTCGAGAGTCCCAGTCTTATCGTCGGCATTACCCATCTGCCCAGCGGCAGGATGATTCACCTGCGTCCGCGCAGGTTGAGTGTAGATGCTCAAGTCGTGATCCGGCGGCTCGCCCATCAAGTCGGGCACGCTCATTCGTTTTGGCAGTTCGCGCAAGTCTCTCCGCGGAACACGGAAGGGCTGCGTCCAATCTTGAAGGAGGGCGCAGCATGACCGACGGCAATCAAACAGGGTCTATGAATGAAAGCTATCGCCATGCGGCCGACGGCACCGAAGAGCAAGAAATGCGCGTGCGGCGCATCCTGCAGGCGCAGGTTGGCTTTCTACATTTGCTGGCTAAGGCATCGCTTCAGGAATTGGACCCGCAGCAGTCCCAGCGAGACCGGGGCCGCCTCTGAAAGGAGAATGGGCAACTGCAGTTTGTGCATGGAGTAGGTCCACAAGAATTCTCTCCCGCAGCCCCTGGTCCGCTTGCAGGGTTTGGCATTTCCTGGGATGATAGTGGTAGGGAGCAGCGCGGATAGCGATTGAAACGGAATGTTTCTCTGACGTTCGCTGTCGTGGTCGTCGCTATTCGCGCTAGCCCGATTGTCATGCCGCCAGCGAGACAGTCTCGTGGGACGGCATGCGCAACAAACGATTCGGCTTCTTCCTGATGAACTCGCATCAGGGTTCGTAGGGCCTTGGGGCCAGAAGTTTCCTCCTCTGCTGACGGTCGAGCAGGCCGCCGAGCTTCTGCAGGTCAGTGTCAATTCGATGTATCACCTCAGATCCGAAGGCCGCCTCGATGGGACGTTCAGCAAGGTCGCGGGGAAGCTCCGCTTTCACCGCGAGAAACTTTTCAGGCTCGTATGCGAGCGAGGAGCTTAAGTATGGCTCACAAAAAAGACCACTTTGAACAGGTTGGTGAGATCGTGTCGCTTTTCCGGCGTGGCCGCTGGTACCACGCCAACTACCAGATCAACGGCCAGCAACGTCGCGTCGCCCTCAAGATCACGAATCACCGGCAGGCTGTGCGACGGGCGCTGGAGATTGAGCAATCGCTTCTGGAGGGCAAGGAGCCTCGTCGCAAACCTGCGCCGTCGGTGGCGGAGGCCGTCGCGAATACTTGGGCGTGCTTCAAACCGATGGACGCTCGGCCAAGACGCTGGCCAAGTACAAACAGGTGCTAGAGGTACTGAAGACCCTCTGCAACGAGCATCAAGTCCGAACGATTGCCCAGGTCGACCACCAGGTCATTGACGCGTATAGGGCCAAGCGGGTCGAAGCCGGTCGCGCCCCCAAGACCGTTTATACCGAGACGATCATCATTCGCCAGTTGGTGAAGTTCGCAAAGAGGCGGAAGCTCATCTTGGAAGACCCGCTGTCGGACCTGCAGGTTCGCAAGCCCAAGCGGACCGACCAACCCTGCTGGTCGCAGGCACAGATGGTTGCAATCGCTCAGGCGGCAACGGAGCCGGCACGATCCTGCTTTACGATCCTTCGGGAAACCGGTATGCGGGTCGGGGAACTGTGCCACCTGACTTGGGAGGACGTCGATCTTGTCCGCGGGTTCATTCACATTCGCGGCAAGCAGTGGACTGAAAGTTCCCCTGGCGGTCTTGACGTGATCAAGTACTGGCAGCCAAAGACGGGCGACCAGCGCGACATCCCCATGAGTCCGGACGCCCGGGCCGCGCTGGAGGAATTACCCAAGTACGGCCGGTGGGTGTTCTGCATGGCACCGACGAAGGCCTACCCCATCTTGGACCGCCAGATGTCAGACCGGTGGCTTTTGAAGCAGGTTAAGTGCATCGCCAAGTCGCTGGGTCTGGAGGGCCACATCCATACCTTCCGGCACGGGTTCATCTCGAATGCCTTGAGCCACAACATTCCGGAATCCACCGTCCGTGAGTGGGTAGGGCATGTGGACCCGGAAATCATCAAGATCTACACGCACGTCGAGGACGAGGACAGCAGCCGGGCCATGAAGCGCCTGGCTGATGCGGCGGGCGATCGCGACGGTGACGATGATGATGTTCAGCCCGCGACGGTCGCGGGCTGATTCAGCACAGAAATAGCACGATTCAGGAGACGAAAAACATGAAACACGCAGAAACAACTAGGGACCAGCATGTTATGCTGGTCCCTGTGGTCCGCAACGGAGAGGGCGGGATTCGAACCCGCGGTGCCCTCGCGGGCACACTGGTTTTCGAAACCAGCACGATCAGCCGCTCTGTCACCTCTCCTGCAACAACGCAAGTCGGAGCATTGTATCGCCCCCGATTGCTGCTGACAATCGCCTTCCCTCTGCAAGGAGGATTTCCTCCCATCCCCAATGCTGCGCCCCAAGCGGCGCGGCAGACCGTGAGGGCAGACAATGCCTCTGTCATGAGGGGGCAAAGTCGTGCCGGTACGGTATCCGGGCCAAGTATCTCAACGCCTGCAAAATGGCGTTGATAAATACTTGGTGCCTCCGCCGCGACATTCCCCCTGTAACGGAGGGGATACGCGAGTAGGCCGGGAAAAGTGTTTGCCGAAAAAGGCGTTTTGGATAGAATACGAAGAGTCGGCTGCCGATGGGCGGCCGCGGATGCGCGTTCCCAACGAAGCGGCTGATTATGATTGAATTACGCTGGGGGGTTTCTGAGTTGATTGCCCAGCGCCGGTTTTGGCTGCTGTTGGCGATCCCCGTGTTGGGTGGCATCATCTTCTTTGTTGTCGCCGGCGGCGACAGCGGCGACCGTATCGACTCCCTACGCAAATCGGCCAATATTCCTGCCCTGGAAGAGATTGTCAAGACGGCCCCGCCGGCCGAAGCTCGCCGAGCGCTGATGGCCATCGGGCAGGTGGGTGGGGAGCGGGCGGTCCAGCCCCTGCGCAATGCGGTGAAGTCTAATGTTCCCGAGGTGCG